>CALRZR010000107.1:0-22904 GCA_943372705.1 Opitutus sp. GAS368
CGGAGTCGCACGTCCTAAAAGCGCGTTGGGGTCAACGCGCTCCACCTCGGCCGGCGTTCAGTTCAGGTCTTTGTCTTTCCAATACTTCGTGCCCTGCAGCGTCGCTTGGAGGGCGATGCCGTTTTTCGTGATTTGGAAAACCTCCACGCCGGGCACGGCGGTTTTGGCGGCGGCGAGGGCGGCGCCTTTGTCGTCGGACTTGGCGGCGGCGTCGGCTTGGCCGCTGAAGTCCCAGCCCTTCTCGATGAACGCGTCGAGTTTGGCTTTGTCGCTGAAGACGAAGACCGCGCGAAAATCTTTCACGCCGAGCCCAATGCCGATGCCGGCCGAGCCCATTTTCATGAATGTCTCGGTATCGCTGAGGAGGCCCTCTTTGACGACGATGCCGTGGCCGCCGGCGAAGCTCGCGAAGATGACGTTGATGCCGACGTTGGTAAACACCGCGTAACCCGCGGCTTTCTTGATTTTGGCCTTCGCGTCGGGGTTGATTTTGTAGAGCTCGGCGAGGACGGAATCGCGCATGGCGCGGATATCTTTGCGCTCTTTTTCCGGATCGGATTTGGCGCCGGCAGTGGTGGCGCCGAGGAAGCACGCGAGCAGCAGACAGGGGAGCAGGGCGAGGCGGAAACGTGTTTTCATGGGCAAGGGAAACGGCGGCCGGATCGACGACCGTGCGCGGAATTCAGGTGTATCCCCTCGCCCTGTCGAGAGGGGAATCCGGGTGGCGAACGACGCGTGCGCGCGACGCGCCTACGGTTTCGGCAGCGGGTGATGGTCGTGCGGGTGCTTCGCCTCGTAGCGCTCTTCCCACGCCTTGGTGTCGATACCGAGCATCCAATAGGCCGGGCAGAAGCCGCAGGCGCCGGTGATGATCGGGATCAGACCGAGGAGAGCCCACCAACCCCAGCCATTGACACTCATAAACATCACGCCGCAGCCGACCACGAACCGCACACCGCCATCGTAGGAACCGACATTTGTTTTCATGGGATTTTGGGGGTTGGCGCAGCATAGTCCTCGCTCCGCGCGCCCGCTGCGCATTTGTTGGCCAAGGCTCGTCATATTCGTGCTGAAAGCGTCACCGATTTTCCCCAACGTCGTCTGTGCAGAGTCGACGCCGGGCTCTTGCCGGCCGCTTGTTCGTCCAACCACCCCCATCACGCCCACACCCTCGTCTCCATGAATCCTGTCACCCGTCGCAGTTTCCTCCAACTCACCGCCGCCGCCGGTCTCGCGGCGACCACCGCGCCGTTCGCCTCGCTGGCCGGCGCCGCCGCGCCCGCCGCGAATCCGTTCAAGCGCACCGGCCGCCCACTGCTCCGGCTGAGCCTCGCGGCGTATTCGTTCCGCGAGAATTTCCCAATCATGCGCGGCAAGCCCAACACCAAGGTTCCGCCGGGCAAAGCCACCGACATGTTTCAATTTGCCGACTACTGCGCGGCGCAGGGTTGCGACGGCGCGGAGCTCACGAGCTATTTCTTCGCGGAGGAGAGCGACGAATATATGCTGAAGCTCCGCCGCCACTGTTTCCTGCGCGGCATCGCGATCAGCGGCACCGCCATCGGCAACAATTTCTCCCACCCGAAAGGCCCGAAGCGCGACGAAGAGATCGCCACCACCAAGAAATGGATCGACCGCGCCGCGCTCCTCGGCGCGCCGCACATCCGCGTCTTTGCGGGCGTCGCCCCGAAGGGTTTTGACCGCGCCGAGGCCGACAAGCTCGTCATCACCGCGCTCGAAGAATGCGGTGACTACGCGGCGAAACGCGGCGTGTTTCTCGGCCTCGAAAACCACGATTCCATCGGCAGCGCGGCGACGCTGCTCCCGATGGTCAAAGCCGTGCGCAATCCGTGGGTCGGCGTGAATCTCGATTCGGGCAATTTCCGCACCGACGATCCGTATAAGGACTTCGCCGAGTGCGTGCCCTACTCGGTGAACGTGCAGTTCAAGGTCGAGATCAGGGGCACGGCGGCGACTGCGCGCCCGGCGGATCTCAAACGTTTTACGAAGATCCTCCGCGACGGCGGCTACCAAGGCTGGGTCGCCCTCGAATACGAGGCCAAGGAAGACTCCGCCGTGGCTGTGCCGCGCTATCTCCGCGAGATGCGCGAGCTGTTTGCCGCCGGCTGACGTGGCCGGCAGGGCGCGGCCCGGGCGGCGGGTCTCAACTTTCTGCCGCCTGTGCCGATAGACGAGACGGTCTGCGAAAACCGCCCGGTTTTTGCTCCGTCTCCCATGAACTACGTTGTCCTCATTCTCAAAGCGGTGTGCCTGCGCCTGGCGCTCGCGCTCTGCGCTCTTGCGTGGCTGCCGCTGGCTGCGGCCACCCCGACGGCTCCGGCTGCTCACGACGATGGCGCCGTCGCGGCCCCCGCCACGGCGGCCGCTCATCCAGCTGCTGCGCCCGCCGAGCCGGCCCACGCTGCACCGGCCCCCGAAACCCCGGCACCGGCGCCCGCCCATCCGGCCCCGAAAGCCGCCGCTCCCGCGCACAAGAAAGCTCCGGTGCACGCCGCCGTGTCCGGTGGCCATGCGTCGCCCGAAGCGGCGCTCCAACGCCTCATCGACGGCAACGCCCGTTACGTCGCCGGCCACGCGGTGCACCCCAACCAATCTGTCGCGCGCCGCGTCGAAGTCGTGGCCGGTCAGGAGCCCTTTGCGGTGATTGTTACGTGCTCCGATTCGCGCGTCGCGCCCGAGCTCTATTTTGACCAAGGCATCGGCGATCTCTTCGTCGTCCGCGATGCCGGCAACGTCCTCAACGATCACGTGATCGGTAGTATCGAATATGCGGTCGAGCACCTCCATGCCTCAATCGTCCTCGTCGTCGGCCACGAAAAATGCGGCGCCGTCGCCGCGGCGATTGCGGGCGGCCGTGCCGAAGGCCGCATCGGCACCATCATCGAAGCGATCCGGCCGGCCGTGAAGGAAACGCGCAACCAGGCCGGCGACAAAACCGACAACGCCATCCGCGGCAACGCCCGGCGCGTCGCCAAGACACTCGCCGTCACCACCCCGATTCTCTCGCACGCCGTGCAGACCGGGGAAATCAAGATCTTCGCCGCGCGCTACGACCTCTCGAGTGGCCGCGTGGAGCTGCTGCCGTAAGCGCAAAACGCGGGGCGGCGCTGTGCCGCCCGGCTCAGTCCCAGGCGGGCGGTGCTTTACGCGGTGGAGGCGGCAAGCAATTTCTGGAACGTCCGCTGGGCGCGTTCGCAGGCTTTGCGATAGGTGCGCTCTTCGAGGCCCGCTCGCGTGAAACTTTCGGTCGTGGCCTTCACCAAGTTTTCCTCGCCAGGCAGTCCGTAGCAGCGGTCCTCGGCGGCGGCGGCCGCGAGGGCGAGGAGGTGGATCATGGGATTGTGTTTCCCGACCGGGCGGTAGTGATGCTTGATCGCGAGCACGGTCTCGTGCGGCAGCCGCCAGTGAACGAGGATTTTCTCGGCGGCGTCGCAATTGGTGATGCCCCACGTGGCCAGCTCCCACGCTTCGAGGCTGGCGGCTCCGCTTTGCACGTAGGGCGACAGGTGCGGGGTGCGCCGGCCCAAGGCCTCGAGGGCCATCTTGCCGATGGAGCGCAGCAGACCGACGGTGTAACAGCTCCGCGCATCCTCGCCGCAGGCTTCGCCGAGTTCCTCCATCGTGACGGCGACAAAGAGCGCGTTTTGCCGCACGTGCACGCCCTCCACGCCGTAGAGCGGCATGGCGGCGTCGGCGAGCTGCAGGGCGGCCACCGCGCCGACCAACCGGTGCACTTCGCCAAATCCGATGCCCATCACGGCCTCCTCCAGCGAACCTGCCGGTTCCGCCCGCCCGTAGGCCGCGCTGTTGGCCATCCGCAAAATGCGCGCAACCAACCCCGGGTCTCGGCGCAACAAAGCGACCACCTCCCGGGCGTCGGTGCGGTAGTTCTGAATCATCGGACCCAGCTCAATCAGCAGACGAGGGGCCGACGGCAGTTGTTGGGCTACCTGGATCAAATCGGTATCGGAAAACGACGTAGGGACCATTAACCAGCTCCCTTCGTCACAACGCGGGCCGAATTGAATGCGGATCGGGATATCCGCACGCCGATTGCGTAATCTCCGCAGCGAGGCCGCCTCAGCGGGTAACGCTGCCGAAAAAATCGCACGGCAACTCGCGCCACGTGCCCGGTGCGAGGTCGCCCAACTCCAGCTCGCCGAACTTCGCGCGGTGCAGCGTGAGCACCGTCGCCCCGCAGGCCGCGAACATCCGCCGCACCTGGTGGTAGCGCCCCTCCGTGAGCGTCAGCTCGGCCTCCCGGGCCGACAAAATTTTCAACTGCGCCGACGCGCACGGCTCGGTTTCGCCGTCGAGCAGCAAGGTCCCGCTCGCGAACCGCGGCACCAGCGCTGCCGACAAATCGCTGTCCACGGTGGCGCGGTAGACTTTGGCCACCTTGTGTTTCGGGGAGGTCAACCGGTGCACGAGCGGCGAGAGATCGGTCAGCAAAATCAGCCCGCTCGTGTCTTTGTCGAGGCGGCCCACGCTCGTCACCTGCGGGTTGCGGCGCCGCCAGCGCTCCGGCAGCAGCGAGTAAACGTTCGGACCCTCGCGCGCCTCGTGCGAACAGACGAGGCCGAGGGGCTTGTTCAGCAGCAGCAGCACGCCGTCGGGATGATCGAGCGGCTCGCCGTCGACGCGCACGTCGGCAGCCTGCACGCGCGCGCCAAAATCGTCGGTCTCTTCGCCGCGCACGGTCACGGCGCCGGACTTTACCCAGTCGCGCGCCTCGCTGCGGCTGCAATACCCGAGGTTGGCGAGGAGTTGGTCGAGGCGGCGCATGAAATGAAAAAGGGTCCGCCACGAAAAACACGAAGCGACCTGAAAACAACCGCCAACCGCCACCGCGCTTCCCGCCGGCGCGTGGACGGCCGGCCGGGTTTGCATTGTGCCTTTCGCGCCTCCGTGCGGTCCTCTCACCCGTAATACCTCCGATGCTCCGCTGGTCTCTGCTCTTTCTCGCGCTCGCGACGCTCCTGATCGCGCTGCTGAACGTCCTCAAGTCGCCCGATTGGTCCGAGTGGAAACTCGCGCTCCTCGCCGGCGAATACGGTCACTGGCTCGCGCTGCTCCCCGTGCTTCTCGCCGTCCTCGCGTGGAGCCTCCGCGGTCCGGCCGTCGCGTTGGCCTACGCGACCGTGCCAATCTGCGCGCTGGCGCTTGGCTTGCTGATTCGGCCGTCGCTCGAGGCGTGGAAACTCGGGCGCGCGTTACCCGGCCAACTCGCACGCCAATTTGGTCCCGTGCCGTTGACGCAGGCGCCGTTTTCCTTCGCGGGACTGCTAACCGCGCGCCCGGCTCCGGTGCCCGCCGAAACGCTCCGCTACTCGGGCGAACTCGCGCTCGATTTCTATCGGGCCGTCGGAAAATCGCCTGCGCCGTGTGTCGTCGTGATCCACGGCGGCGGTTGGGACGGCGGGTCGCGCGAGGAGATTGCGCATTTCAACCACTGGCTCGCGCGTGCCGGTTATGCGGTCGCCGCGATTGACTACCGCCTCGCGCCGGGCGCCGTGTGGCCCGCCCAGCGTGTCGATACGCTCGCGGCCATCGCCTATCTCAAAACCCACGCCACCACGCTCGGCGTCGACCCCGCGCGCCTCGTCCTGCTCGGCCGCTCGGCGGGCGGCAACATCGCCCAGGCCGTCGGCTTCACCGCCGGCGATCCCGCGATTCGTGGCGTGATCGCGCTCTACGCGCCGGCCGATCTGCACTTCGCGTGGCGCTACTCGCGCGAAGACGACGTGCTGAAATCACCGCAGCTGCTCCGGCAATTTCTCGGCGGTCCGCCCGACGCGGCGGCGCCCGCTTACGACAGCGCGAGCGGTTATCTGCACGTGGCGAAAACGACGCCGCCCACGCTGCTCCTCCATGGTCAACTCGACACCCTCGTCTGGCACCGCCAGAGCGAGCGCCTCGCTGCACGTCTCGCGGAAAACCGCGTGCCGCACGCCTTCGTTTCGCTGCCGTGGGCCACGCATGCGTTTGAATACAATCTCGCCGGCCCGGGCGGGCAGCTCACGCGATTTTCCGTCGCGTGGTTTCTCGCGGCGGTCACGCGCTGACGGCGGCGGCGCGCGCGGTTGGAGCGACGCGGGAAATTTCCAATGGCCGGTGTTTTGATTTACGTCGACCGCGCGGCCCGCACACTCGCCGCGTTCTCTTCCACCTCATGCAATTCCTCGCCCCCCTCCTCGCCCAAGCTCCCGCCGACTGGCACGCCACCTCGCTCGGCCAAGCGCTTCTCTACACCGCGGTCTTCTCCCTCGCCGGCACTGCGCTCGCGATCCTCGGCTACAAACTTTTCGATCTCTGCACGCCGGGAAACCTCCACGAGGAGATCATCAAGAACCGGAATCTCGCCGCGGCCGTCCTCGGGGCCGCGATCATCTTGGGCGTCTGCATCGTCGTCGCGGCCGCCATCATGGGATGAGCTCGCCCTACCAGTCTTCGGCGCCCGCCGATACCGGTCGTCGCAGCAAACAGGTCGCGCTCGTGCTCCTCGGCACGATGGGCGTGGTCGGCGGAGTTGTCGTGTGGGATGCGTGGCGCCGCGCCGCGCCCGACGAATTTCCCTCGTCGACGCTGCCCGAGGCGCCCTCCGCCACGGCCAAGCCCGTCGTGCCGGTCGAGGCCAACCGCACGTATCAGAATAATGAGTTCGTGCCCGGGGCCGGCTACTACCACGCGCCGTATCACTCGTGGTTTCCGTTTCCTTTTAACCACCACGATCCCGCGCGCGGCTACTTCGCCGGCGGTCTGTGGCAGGCGGCTCCGTTTGCCGCCGACCTGCTCAGTTCGCGTCCCAGTCCCGCCGGCATCGCTGACGCGCGCGCCGCGCAGCAACGCTACGATCACGAGCAGCGCGCCCGCGCCGGCACCTCGGGATTTGCCGGTGCGCGTCGTTCCAACTTCGCCGGCTCGTCCTTCTCGACGCCCACGGCGACGTCCCCTGCGACGCGTCCGACGTCCGCACCGGCCACGCGACCGACGGCCGCACCTTCGTCGTCCCGCCCCACCGCCACGCCGTCGAGTCGCCCGGCGGCGCCCTCAACGCGCCCCGCTTCATCGCCCGCCTCTGCGCCGTCGAAACCGTCGATTCAGCGCGGCGGTTTCGGTTCGTCCGGCAAGAGCTCCGGCGGCTCCAGTTCATGAAACGCGCCGTCCTCACGCCGCGCGCCGATTGGCCCGCGAAGGCCGAGGCGCTCGGCTTCACCTACCACACGCATGAGACCGGCCCGTATTGGGACGAGAGCGCGTGCTATGTTTTTTCCGCGCGCGAAATCGACGAACTTGAGGCCGCTGCCAACACGCTGCACCAGCTTTGCCTCGATGCGGCGCAGGTCGTGATCGACCGCGATTGGTGGGCGCGTCTCGGCATCCCGGACAAAGCGGTGCCCACGATTCTCGATTCGTGGAATCGCGACGACCCGAGCCTCTACGGCCGCTTCGACCTCGCCTTCGACGGCGCCACGCCGCCCAAGCTCCTCGAATACAACGCCGACACGCCGACCGCGCTCATCGAGGCCGCCGTGGTGCAGTGGTATTGGTTGCAGGAGCGGTTTCCAGCGACGGATCAGTTCAATTCGATCCACGAGAAACTCATCGAGGCCTGGCGTCACATTGCCGCCGAGCGCGTGCATTTCGCCGCGGTGGCCGATTTGCCCGAGGATACGCAGACGATTACCTACCTCATGGACACCTGCCAGCAGGCCGGTTTTCAGACGCGTGCGCTGGCGATCGACGGGCTCGGGTGGGACCGGGACGCCGAGCGTTTCGTCGACGACGAGGACGGCGAAGTCTCCGCGCTTTTCAAACTCTACCCGTGGGAGTGGCTGTGGAATGAGGCGTTTGCCGAGCATCTGCCGAAGGCGAAAAATCTCTTCATCGAGCCGCCGTGGAAACTGCTCCTCAGCAACAAAGGCCTGCTGCCGATCCTCTGGGAACTGAATCCCTTCCACCCGAATCTCCTCCCCTCGTTCGAGACCCCGCACGCGTCTCTAAACGGCCACTACGCGCGCAAACCGCGCTTCAGCCGTGAAGGCGCGAACATCACGCTCGTCGAGCGCGGCGTGACCGTCGAAGAAAATTCCGGCGACTACGGCGCCGAGGGATTTGTTTACCAGGCGCTCGCGCCGATCCCGAATTTTTCCGGCAACCGTCCGGTATGCGGCGTCTGGATGGTGAACCACGAGGCGTGCGGCCTCGGCCTCCGCGAAGACACGCGCCGCATCACCGGTAACCTCAGTCGCTTCGTGCCGCACCGGATGGAGTAGGGAAGGGTCTCCGACCCGCCCTCCGGGCCTTGCGCACACGCCACGTGCGAAGGGCGGGTCGGAGACCCTGCCCTACTTCAAACAGCCGCTTTCGACTGGCGCGCCTTCCACACCCGCGCGATTTCCAGCAGCACGACGGGGCCGAAGATCCACACGACCTGCATCGGGAAAAGTTTCCGCGCGGCGGCCTGGTGATACGCGGCCAGCGCGGCGGCGAGGTAGACGAGGCGGTGGAGATTTTTCCAACGCTTGCCGCCCAGCCATTTGATCGCGGCGTTTACGCTCGTCGCCGAGAGCACGAGCAAGATCACGAACGCGATGAGGCCCGTGAGCTGAAACGGTTTGCCGAGCGCCGTCTTGAACGTGAGCGGAATCAGGGTGGCGTCGAAGCCGCCCTCGTAGATGAAGTGCGTCACCACGTGCAGCGCCGCGTAGACGAAGGCGGCCACGCCCACGAGGCGGCGGTGGCGATTGAGCGCCTGCGCGACGCCCCATTGCGGCCACAATACGCGCAGCGGCGAAAACGTCAGCACCACGGCGAGCACGATGCACGCGACCAAGCCGAGATGGTGCAGCACAAACTTCAGCGGATCGGCCGTCACGCTGGGATCTTCGTCGATGAAGAGCGGCCAGAGTGGCCAGAGGCCCGGCAGCACGAGCAGCGTCCAGACGACGAGTTTTGAGCGGAGAAGTTTTTCGATCATCGTTGAACGGTGGAGCGCGTTGACCGCAACGCGCTGATTCGGGAGCGGGTGGGCTATTCGCACCAAGCGCGTTGGGTCAACGCGCTCCACCCTCAGTAAAACTTCCGCAGATCCATGCCCTTGTAGAGCGACGCGACCTGCGCTTCGTAGCCGTTAAACATGAGGGTTTTTTGGCGAGCGTTGAAACCGCCGCCGATTACGCGCTCGCTCGCTTGCGACCAGCGCGGGTGGTCGACCGTCGGGTTCACGTTCGCGTAGAAACCGTATTCGCGCGACTGCAGCACCTGCCAGGTGTTGAGCGGTTCCTTGGCGGTGAATTCGAACTTCACGATCGATTTCACGCACTTGAAACCATACTTCCACGGCACGACGAGGCGCAGCGGCGCGCCGTTTTGGTTCGGGATCGGTTTGCCGTAGATGCCGGTCGCGATGAACGACAATTCGTTCATCGCCTCGTCGAGCCGGAGGCCCTCGACGTAGGGGTAGTCGAGATTGCCGGCGCGCTGACCGGGCGCGCTCTTCGGGTCGAGAAACGTGGTCATCTTCAGGAATTTCGCCTCGGGCTTCGGGTCGGCGAGCGCGATGAGTTTCGAGAGCTGAAAACCGTCCCACGGAATCACCATCGACCACGCCTCGACGCAGCGGAAACGGTAAACGCGCTGCTCAATGCCGCCTAGTTTTTCGACGAGATCGTTGGCGTCGATCTTGAGCGGATTGCGCACGAGGCCGGCGAGTTCGACGGTCCACGGATCGGTCTTCCAGCCCTTGTTCGCGTTCGGCTTCGGGTCTTCTTTGCCGGTGCCGAATTCGTAGAAATTGTTGTAGCTCGTGATGTGTTCGTAGGCCGAAGGCTTGAGCGCGGGATCGCGGTAGGCGGGGTTCACCTTCGAGGGGAAACCGGCGGTCGCGGCGAGCGCTTCACGGGCGGCGAGCGCGGCACCGGCGACGCCGAGGGTCTTGATAAAATCGCGGCGCTTCGTGAGGTGGTAGTGCGACTCTGACGTGGCGGCGGATTCGGGAAGTTCCCAATCTTTGGGCGTGCGGATGAGCATGGGGAGGAGTGGTGGTGGGAGTAACGGAGCGGCGGAAATATTCCGACAACGGTGAAAAATGCGAGCGGACTTCCGTTTGTCACCACGCGCCGCGCACGCCGCCGAGGAAAAGGCGCGGCGTGCCGACGTTGACAACGCCGTCGGCGCTGCGGCCGGTTTCGATGCGGGCGTCGGTGAGATTTTCGAGCGTGAGGAAGAGCGTGAGTTGTTTCGTGAGCGGGCGAGTGACGCCGAGATCGGCGACGACGGTTTCGCCGAGGATGAGGCTGTTCTCGTCGTCCTCGAACTGGCGGCCGATCGCGCGCACGCGCGGCGTGAACGTGAGTTTTCCCGGCGCGCGCCACGTGGCGCCGAGCGTGGCGCTGCGGCGCGGGACTTGGGCGACCTGTTTGCCGACGAGCCCATTCGACAGGCTCAGGGCAGACGCGGGCGCGATGGATGCACGGCGCACGGTGGCGTCGTTTAGGAGCGCCGCGGCGTGGAGGGAGAGCGCGGCGGCGGCGTGCCACGTCGCCGAAAGCTCGATACCTTGCGTGCGCGTGCGGTCGAGGTTGAGGCGCTGGCGCCCGAGGCCGCCGGCGGCGAGTGTGCCGACGATGGGAAATGTGCCCGGCCCGCGCGCGATGGTGACGTTGCCCACGGCGTCGTGGAGGTCGTTCCAGAAGGCGGTGGCGGTGAGGGTGAGGGCGCTCTGGTGAAATTCCGCACCCACTTCCGCAGTCGTCACCTTCTCTGTCCTCAGCGCAGCGTTCGCCTCGGTGACATTCGCTCCTTGGCGGAATGGACGATAGAGTTCGTTGAGCGTCGGACGGCGGAAGGCTTGCTGGGCGTTGGCCCGGAGGCGCCATGCGGCATTGGGTTTCCACACCAGTCCCGCGCTCGGACTGAAAGCCGTGCCATCACGGTCGACATAATGGTCGTCGCGCGAGGCGATGCCGGTGGCGCGGTCGGACTCGCGGCGGTGACCATCGGTTTCGTTCCAGAGATTGAGACGCACGCCGGCCGTGCCATGCAGGCCGGGCGCGAGTGCCCGTTCGTGCAGTGTGAAGACGCCGATGTCGGTTTGTGAGCCGCCGGCAACGCGCAGCCGCGTAAAATTGCCGGCGAGAAACGTGAAATACTCCCGCGTCTCGCCGCGGGCGGTGCGGGCATCTGCGCCGAAGCTGGTGCGGGCGGCGACCGCGTGTTTCCACGTGCCCGTCCACGCGGCGCCGAGGGCTTTTGCGGGCACGGAAAACTGGTCGCTCGCGGGCGTCTCGGCAGTTCGCGTGGCGTTCACACCGCTGAACGTGCTCGAGAAGCCCTGATCCTGTGCGTAGGCGGTGCCTTGCCACGTGAAGTCGGTGGACGGTTGGCCGACAAATTCTGTGGTGAGCGCGCGCTCGCGGGTGCCGTTGCGTTGGTAGGGCGTGCCGTTGCCGCGCTGTTCCTCGTAGCTGCGGAAGGCGGCGCTCCACGCGAGTTGTTTGCCGAGTGCTTGGCGCCAACGGAGATTCCAGAGTGTGTGGCGGCTGCGCGCGGCGATATCGATGGGGCCGCGGCGTTCGGGGGCGACGAGCGCGAAGCCGTCGGTGGCGAACACGCGGGCAGCGAGGTCAAAGGTGCCGAGCGCGCCGGGTTGCGTGTGGGCGAGCTCGGCGCTGCGTGTGCCGAAATCGCCGAGCGCCACCTTCGCCGCCGTCGTTTGCGCGGAGGGCTGTTGCGTGAGGATTTGCACCACGCCGCCGAGGGCGGAATTGCCCCACGCACTTGCGCCGCCGCCGGGCACGACCTCGATGCGGGCGAGGTTTTCGCGGGGCACTTTGGTCCACGCGACCCAGCCGCCGAAGGGATCGTTGAGCGGCACGCCGTCGAGGAGCACGAGTGAACGGCTCGCGCCGCTGGGGCCGAGGCCGCGGAGCGAGACGCCTTGCGCGGTGGGATTGGCGGTGAAGCTGTCGCTGCGACGGAAGAGGCTGAAGCCCGGCACGGAGCGCAGCGCACCGTCGAGGGTGGCGGTGGGCGCGGCGCGGAGGGCGTCGGCGTCAAAGCTGCGCACGGAAACGGCGACCTGCTCGGCGGGCTGCGCGGTGCGCGCGGCCGTGACGACCTCGGCGGGCATCGTGACAATCTGCGCATACCCGTTCCAGGCGGGGGCGCTCGCGGCGACGAGTAAGGGGAAGAGGCGGCGGAGCGGGCGGTGGTTGTTCACGGAAAGGCGGGAGCGTGAGCGAGACGGGCGGGCGGGCGCAAGGGAGCGCCGTAGAACGCCGAACCCATCAACACTTCCCCTGCCGCCGCGCTCAGCGCACGTTTACCACGATCTCGCGGCTGTCGAAGGGCGTTTCCACGGGATTGTTCGCGGCCGGCACGTAGACGAAACGCACGACGCTGCGGCCGGGACGGAGGCCGAGGAACGTGGCCGTCCAATTGGCGCCGGGGGCGGCGGCGGATTTTTCCATCGCGGCCTTCTCGGTATCGCCTCCGACTTTCGGGCTGTGGGTCAGGCGCAGGATGCGTGAATCGTTGGACATGATCTGCCACTCGTAAGCGGGCGGGCCATCGGCCGGCACGGGGAGGATCAGTTTGATTTCCTCGGTGTAGCGAATGGAGGTCGAGGTCTTCTTCGCGTCGGCGACGTGGGTGATGACGACGTTTTTCTCGCGGGCCCCGGCGGACGTCAGCACGGCGGCGGCGATGATGAACGTGAGGAGGGACTTGAGGTTCATGGCAGAAATCTAGGGAGAAGTGCGGGGAGCTAAACGGGAAAAATACCCAGAGCAAGACCGCCGACAGATGAAAAAGTGCCACCGGGGGGTGGGTGGGAAATGTGCGCGCGGAGCGGCGCGCGCGTTGACTCCGCCGCGGGCGCTGGCGAGCGTCACGGCCCTTCGCCCCATGAAACACACCCTCCGTCTGCTCGCGTTTTTCGCTCTTCTCGCCGGGCTTTTGCCCGCGCTCCGTGCCGCTGATGACGGCCCGGTTTTCGAACTCCGGATCTACACTGCCACACCGGGCAACCTCGACAAACTCCTCGCGCGCTTCCGCGACCACACGATGCGGATTTTCGAAAAACACGGGATGCAAAATCTCGGTTACGCCGTGCCGACCGAAAAGGCCGACGGTGCCGGCGAGAAACTTTACTACGTGCTCGCGCACAAGAGTCGCGAGGCTGCCAAGGCGTCGTGGAAGAGCTTCAGCGCCGACCCCGAGTGGAAAGACGTCGTGGCCAAGAGCCAGGTGGGCGGCAAAATCGTGGCGAAGGCCGAATCGATTTTTATGAGCGGAGCCGATTTCTCGCCGCGCGTGGCCGAGTATAACGGGGCGCCGCGCGTGTTTGAGATGCGCACCTACACGACGCCCGACGGGAAGATCGGTGCGCTCAATGCGCGTTTCCGCGATCACACCTGCGCACTCTTTGAGAAGCACGGGATCATGAATCTCGGCTACTACCACCCGGTCGATGCCGACAAGGGCGCGGGCAAGACGCTGATTTATTTCATCGCGCACAAGGATCGCGATGCCGCCAAAAAATCCTGGGATGCCTTCCGCGCCGATCCGGTGTGGGTCGCGGCCAAAGCCGCCTCCGAAAAAGCGGCGGGTGGCTCGCTCACAGTGAAGGACGGCGTGAAGTCGGTTTACATGACGCCGACGGATTTTTCGCCGATCAAGTAAGGCAAGTTATGGGAGCGCGGGCCGCCGGCCCGCCAGCGATAGAGTGCGGCCGAGCCGCCCGCGCTCCCGGTCTACTTCAGCGCGCGGATTTTTTCTTCGAGCGCCGCGGCCTGCGCGTTGGCTTCGGCGAGCGGGAGGCCGGCGGGGACGCCGGGGCGGGTGTGGCCTGTGGCGGTGAGCCAGGCGTTGGCGAGGAGTTTGCGGCGCGTGCGGACGAGCTTGAGCAACGCGGCCTCGGGGTTGGTCGCGAGTTGGGCGAGGAGTTCGCCTTCGTCGGGGCGGAGTCCCCAGGCGGCGAGGATGGCGCGGGCGATCACGGCGTGGCCGAGCGCGTCGGGGTGCACGCCGTCTTTCGAGAACGTGAACGCCGCATCCGCTTTCCGGAGACGGGCGATCGAGGCGTTCATCAGGCCGTGGGCGTCGATCACGTCCCAGCCCTGGGTGCGTTGGGCGACGAGCCAGGCGGAGTAGCGGTCGAGCACGTCGTTGTAGCCGGCGAAGGGCGCCGGATAGTTGTCGCGGCCGGCGGGGAGGACTTTCGCGGCGATGGGCACCGGGTCGAAGACGGGGGGCGTCACGTGGACGATCGCGGCGCCGGCGGCGATCACGGCGGCGCGGAGGCGCGTCATGCCGTCGCGAAATTTCGCGAAGCGGGCTTCGGCGAACGGAAAATAAATGCCGTCGTTCATGCCGTAGCAGGCGACGACGAGATCGGGTTTCGTCTGCGTGAGCACGCGGCCGAGGCGCTCGTGCAGGTCGGGTCGGGGGAATTTTCCGCCGGCGTGGCCGTCTTCGGAGAGACCGGAGATGGTTTCGCTGGAAAGCCCCAGCGCGATGATTTCACCGCGCCAGCCCGGCACGCGCGTGCGGAGCACGGTCTCGACGAAATCGACGTAGGTGCCGCCGTAGGTGATGCTGTCGCCGAGGATGACGATGCGCTTGGCGTTCGCGACGATGGCGGGCAACTCGGGAGCGGCCGCCGCGGCGCGGGCTGTGAACGGGGAGACGAACGCGAGAGCCACGAGGGCGAGGAGCAGTTGACGGCGGCGCATGGGGTGGGCGGATTGAAGTAGAAGCAGAGCGGCAGGAGTAAGCGATTTTGGGTAGGGTCTGACCTCCGGGCAGGCCGTCGGCGTTCGCGTCCGCATGCGGCCCGCCCGGAGGTCGGGCCCTACCTTTGGAACCGCGCGATCAGGGTTCGAGACCAGTCACCTGCACGTCGTTCGGATGGTCGATACTGAATTTCACGGTGAGCTCGCGTTTTTCGGCGGGCTTGAGATCGAGCGTCCACTTGAGGACGCCCTCGGGCGTGGGTTTGATTTCCTTCGCGTCGGGGGCGAGCTGTTTCACGACGATCTTCTCGTTGCGCGAAACGGGGATTTGGTCGGACACGATCACGTGCGCGGCGGTGCGTTTGTTGTTTTGGAGCGTGATCAGGTATTCGTAGGTGACGCGTTTGCCGCTGTTGGTGAGGCCGGTGTCCTCGGTGAAACGCTTCACACGTTTGTGCTTCACGGAAATCCCTTCGTCGACGCCGAGCGCGAGATCGAATTTCTCGCCCGCCATCACGGTGCGCAGCGCGCTCGTGGCGACGAAGGTGCCGTCGAGAAACACGTTCATCGCGCCGCCGAGCAGCGGAAACTCGGAGGTGTTGACGACCTTCGCTGTAAGAAACGCCGCGGGCTGGAGCTTCGGCGTGGTGAGATATTCGGGATTCGCCGCGAGCGCGGCGGTGGTGACGGGGATTTTCTGCGGAGAATTGTCGCTCGGCACGCTGGAGGGCGCGGCGATTTTGAAGGAGGCGCTCGTGGCAGTTTGGTCGACGGTGGCTTGGGCTGCGATCGCGTCGAACGCGACTCGACCCTCGCTTGCAGTCGCAGCCATCGGCATGGACATTTGAACGGATCGGACTTCGCGGCGCTTTTCTTGAGCGACTAGGGCATTTTTGACGGCCTGTTCTCGACTGCGAACGTCGGCAAGGGCGTCAAACACATCCACCGTCCACGGCCGCACCTCGGGTGCGGCGCCGCCCATGCTCGGACGCGCCGTCGACAGCGTGAGCGCGACGTCTTTCCAATCTTCGCCGGTGTTCTGCCGCACGAGGCCGTAGTAGGCGAGGGCGATGGATTTTTCGTTCGAGTTTACGCGGGCATCATAGCTGGGCGTCCAACTCGCGCCGGGCACGGTGTAGCTCAGCGAAAGATCGAGTTTGCCGGTCGTGGCGGCGTCGAGGCGCACGGTCACGGTTTTGAAACTGCGACCGCCGGCGCCGCGGAGTTCGTTGAGTTTGCGTTGAGCGGCGTCGGTTTTGGCGGCGAGCTCTTCGAGCTGCGTGTCGAGCGTCTGGCGTTCGGCGGCGAGTTTGCCGCGTTGTTCTTCGAGGAAGGTGAGGAGCTTCGCCGAATCGTCGATGGAGAGGCGGGGCGCGCTGTCTTTGTTGGGCGCGGCGGTGGCGGCGGTCTCGAGTTTCGCGAGCGAACCTTCCTGCGATTTCAGGACGGCGGTGCGGTCGTCGAGCACGCGGCGTTGTTTCGCGAGGGCGCGGAGCTCGTCCTCGATGGCTTTCACGCGGTCGTTGGGCGTGAAGTCCACGTAGGCGGCGCGCGCGGTGACATCGAGGATCGTGACCTGCGCGGCGCCGCGGCCGGAAACTTGGAGCGATTGGTCGAGGAGGTTGGCGGGGAGTTTGTCGAACGTGACCTCGCTCACTCCGGTCGCGGTGAGATCGAGCGCGGCGGCGCGCGTGACGATCGCGCGATCCGTGTAAACGGTCACCGCGTTGATGCTGGAGTTGGCGGGGAGGGGAGCGGCGACGAGCGCGGCAGGCGCGGTCGCGAAAAGAGCGGCGAGGAGGATGGGGCGGAGGTTCATGGGAAGGATCACGGAAGGCACACAGACTGCACGGAAACGAAAACGCTCCAACGTTGAAAAAATTAGCCGGCCGCACCGCGACCGCGCCGCCGGGCCGGAAGGTCGGCGAGATTAAGCGGAACATGGGTCGCCGGATGGCTGTTATCCGTCTTGCCCACGGCGTAGTCGCGCTGTTTCATCCGCTCCCCTTTTATGTTCATCGTCTCGTTTCTCCGGTCTGCCCTGCGCCCGTTGTTCCTTGCTGGTCTCGTCTTGAGTGCCGCCTCGGCCATCGCCCAGAGCCCCTCTGCCGCCGATGGTTTTGACCCCAACGTCGACGGCAACGTCTACGTGATGGCGACCCAGCCCGACGGCAAAATCCTCGTCGCCGGCCAGTTTGGCACGTTCAGCCCGTCGATCGGCGGCGGCGCCACGCGCAACAACATCGCGCGCCTCAACCCCGACGGCTCGCTCGACCAGGCGTTTAATCCCAACGTCAACGGCGTCATCCGCGCGCTCCTCCTCCAGCCCGACGGCCGCATCGTGATCGGCGGCGATTTCACGGCCGTCCAGCCCAACGGCGCCGCTGCCGCCACCACGCGCAACCGCGTCGCCCGCCTCAATGCCGACGGCTCCGTCGACACCGCGTTCAACCCCAACATCGCCGGCGGCACCGTGCCGCAGGTCAACGCCCTCGCGCTCCAGCCCAACGGCAAAATCGTCGTCGGCGGTCGTTTCACCACCGTGCAACCCGGCGCCACTGGCACCGCGGTCACCCGCAATCACGTCGCCCGTTTCAACGCCGACGGCACCCTCGACACCGCCTACAACCCGAATCCCAACAGCCTCGTCCTCGCGCTCGCCTCGCAGCTCAGCCCGACGGATTTTTCCAATACCGGCTCGACCCCCGCGTCCGGCACGCCCTCGGGCGACGGCAAGATCATCATCGCCGGCGGATTCACCTCTTTCCTTCCCGGCGGAACCTCCACGAGCCAGCCCGCGGGCACCGCCGGAGCCACCGTGCGCAACCGCATCGCCCGATTGAACGCCAACGGCACCGTCGATTCCGAGTTCGACCCGAATGCGAACAACGCCGTCGCCACCCTTGCCATCCAGCGCGACGGCAAAATCCTCCTCGGCGGCTCGTTCACCACGCTCCAGCCGATCGGCAACGAGGTCTCGGCCACGCGCAACCGCATCGCCCGCCTCAATGCCAACGGCACCCTCGATTCCGAGTTTTACCCGAATGTCGGCGGCAGCGTCCTCTCCGTCGCACTCGCGCCCGATGGCGGCGTGATGGTCGGCGGCTATTTCACCTCGGTCTGGGGCCGCGGCACCGTGACGACCTCCCGCAGCTACGTCGCCCGCATCAATCCCGATGGCTCGTTCGACCCTGCTTTTAATGCCGGCGCCAACTTCGCCGTCGCCGCCTTCGCCTTCCAGCCCGACGGAAAGATCGTCCTCGGCGGCTATTTCACCGCGCTCCAGTCCCGCGGCCTCTCGACCGCCGTCCCGCGCAACCGCCTCGCCCGCGTCAATTCCGACGGCACCGTCGACACCGCGTTCACCCTCGATGCCGGCGGTCGGCCCCTCGTTTCCGTGGCGCAGCCCGACGGCAAGCTCCTGATCGGCGGCTCCTTCACCAGCGTCGGCGGCCTCACCCGCCCCTACCTCGCCCGCCTCAGCGCCAACGGCACGGTCGACGCCGCGTTTACCCCGGCCGCGCCCAACGGTCGCGTGCTCGCCATCGCCCGCCAGACCGACGGCAAGCTCATCATCGCCGGCACCTTTACGATTGTTGGCACCACCGAGCGCAACTACGTCGCCCGCCTCAACGCCGACGGCTCGCTCGACACCGGCTACAACCCCAATTCCAACGGCCAAATCGGCGCCGTCGCCCTCCAATCCGACGGCAAACTCCTCGTCGGCGGCAATTTCACGACCTTCACGCCCAACGGCGCCACGACTTCCACGGTCCGCACCTACCTCGCCCGCCTGAATGCCGACGGCACCGTCGACACCTTCGACCCCGGCCCGAGTTCGACCGTTTCCGCGATCGTCCTCCAGAGCGATGGCAAGATCCTCATCGGCGGCGCGTTTTCCGCCTTCACCCCCAGCTCCGGCTCCTCCTCGACCTCGCAGAGCTTCATCGCCCGTCTGAATGCCGACGGCACGGTCGACACCGCCTTCAAGCCCCTCGTCAACGCCCGCGCCACCAGCCTCGTCCTCCAGAGCGACGGCAAGATCGTCGTCGCCGGCCAGTTCACCCTCTTCCAGCCCCCCGGTGACACGACCACGACGTCCACCGTTAACGGCGTCACGACCACCGTCAGCACCGCCATCACCCGCAATCGCCTGCTCCGCCTCAATGCCGACGGCACCATCGACTCCGCCTACAATCCCGGCGCGATCAACGGCACCGTCATCGCCCTCGCCCTTCAGGCCGACGGCCGCGTCATTGCCGGCGGCTCCTTCATCGGCCTCCAGCCGAACGGCGCCCCCGATTGGACCCTCCGCAAATACGCCGCCCGGCTCAACGTCGACGGCACCCTCGATAACACCTTCAACCTCGACCTCAGCGAGGCCAACGGCAACCGCGTCGACTCCCTCGCCATCCAGCGCGTGACCACCGGCACCGTGACCGAGGACAAAATCATCGTCGGCGGTAACTTTACCTCGCTCGCCGCCGCCGGCGCCCCCCGCGTCGCCGCCAACCAATACGTCCGCATCAACGCCAACGGCTCCCTTGACGCCTCCTTCACCCCCGGAGCTGGCGGCGCCTCGGGTGGCCAGATCTCGTCGATGGCGCTTCAAGCTGACGGCAAGATCGTCGCCGTCGGCACGTTCTCCGACATCGGTGGCGCCCGCACGACCAACGTCGCCCGTTTCCACGCCGAGGGCACCGCCGACACCACGTTCTCCTCCTCGCTCGATGCCGATGGCCCCGTCGCCGCGATCCTGCACCGCCCCGACACCGCCGCCGTCGCCACCCAAGCCAACGGCCTCGCTTGGCTCAACCGCGACGGCTCCCTCCGCACTGCCTTCGCGCCGACCGTCCGCCTGACCGGCCAGATCAGCGTCGTCGCCGTGCAGGCCGACGGCCGCATTCTCCTCGGCGGCAGCTTCAACAACCCCGCCGGCACCACCGGCTCGAACCTTGTCCGCATCTCGGCCGACGGCGTGCTCGACACCTCGTTCTCCCCGTCGCCGAACGCCGCTGTCGCCGCCCTCGCCATCCAGAGCGACGGCAAGATCCTCGTCGGTGGCTCGTTTACCGACATCCGCGGCACCTCCCGCAACCGCATCGCCCGCCTCAACGCCGACGGCTCCCTCGACACCGCGTTCGACCCGAACGCCGGCGAGCGCGTCAACGCCATCGTCGTGCAGTCCGACGGCAAGATCGTGATCGGCGGCGCGTTTACCACCCTCCAGCCCAACGGCGCCACCGCCACCACCGCGCGCAATTACATGGCCCGCCTCGAAAGCACCGGCGCCCTCGACACCGCCTACAACCCCGCGCCCAGCGCGACGGTCAGCGCGATGCTCCTCCAGCCTGACGGCCAGATCGTCGTCGGCGGCGCGTTCACCTCCTTTACGCCCAACGGCGCTACGACCGCCACCGCCCGCAACTACATCGCCCGCGTGAAGGCCGACGGCACGCTCGACACCTTCGACCCCGCGGCCAGCGCCAACGTCAACGCCCTCGCCCTCTATCCCGACGGCAAGATCATCGTCGGCGGTGCGTTCAACACCTTCACGCCCAATTCCATCGGCAACACCAATTTCCGCAACTACATCGCCCGCCTGAATGCCGACGGCACCGTGGATGCGAACTTCAATCCCAACGCCAGCGCCGCCGTCAACACCGTCGCCGTGCAGGCCTCCGATGGCGCCGTCGTCTTCGGCGGCACCTTCACCGCCGTGCAGTCCAACGGTGCGGTCGAAGCCACCACCCGCAACCGCATCGCCCGCGCCAATTTCGACGGCTCGCTCGACACCGCGTTCAACCCCGATGCCAACGGCACGATCGACGTGATCGCCGTCCGCCCCGATGGCAGCCTCATCGTCGGCGGCGCGCTCAGCACCGTCCGCCCGAACGGCGTGATGCTCCTCGGCGGCTCCTTCGCCACCATCGGCGGCGTCGCCAGCCGCAACCTCGCCCTCGTCAACGACGACGGCACGGTGAGCACCGCCTTCCAGCCCAATCCCAACGGCGCCGTCTCCGCCCTCCTCTCGCTCCCCGGTGGCGGCACGCTGATCGGCGGCTCCTTCACGACCATTGCCGGCGCGACCCGCAACCGCCTCGCCCGCTTCGACAACGCCGGCGGCCTCGACACCGGCTACGCCCCGAACCTCAACGGCCCGGTTAACGCGATCGCCGTCCAGGCCGACACCCGCGCGCTCGTCCTCGTCGGCGGCTCCTTCACGACGGTCAACGGCGCCGCCCGCGCCAACCTCGCCCGCCTCCTCCCCGACGGCTCGACCGACGCCGCGTTCGCGCCCACCGTTGGCGTCGTCCGCCAACTCGTCATCCAAGGCGACGGCAAGATCGTCGTCCTCGCCGACGGCAGTGGCGTCCGCAGCACCGTTTCCCGCCTGAACGTCGACGGCACTGCCGATGCCACGTTTACCCCCTTCAACGGCGGTTCCGCCGCGATCAACGCCATCGCCATGCAAGCCGATGGACGCATCCTCGTCGGTGGCGCCCTCACCGGCTTCGCCCGCCGTCTGAATCCCAACGGCAGCGTCGACACTTCCTTTGACCCGCAGCCCGACGGTTCCGTGACCGCCCTCACGCTGCAGACCGATGGCCGCGTCCTGATCGCGGGCTCGTTCACCCGTGTCGGCGGCCTCCTCCGCGCCGGGCTCGCCCGCCTCGCCGCCACCTCGCCCGCCGGCCACGCCTTCGCGATGAACGCTGCCCGCACCGGCCTCACGTGGACCCGCGGCGGCACCGGCACCGAACTCTCCAGCGTGACCTTCTCCCGGTCTGACGATGCCGTCACGTGGACCACGCTCGGCACCGCGACGCGCGCCGCCGGCTCGACCACCTGGACGCTCAACGTCACCACGCCCCAACCCGCCAGCGGCAACTTCTACCTCCGCGCCCGCGCCATCGTCGCGAGCGGTGGTGGCACGTCTTCCGGCCTCACCGAAGCGATCGGCGAACTGAATGCGGCGAACGTGTTGGCGTCGGAAGCTTTCCGGCCCACCACCGCGGTGCCGGGAGTTCCCATTTCACCGGGCTCGGTTGTAGTTGCCCCGGTTCCTCCTGGAGCGGTTGTCACGCCGCCAATCGTCGTAGTTCCTCCGACCCCCGTGGTCCCGCGGCCCGGTGGCGCCCCCGTGGCCGGCTTCCGCGTCCTTGCCGACACCGCGTCGCTGAACCTCGCGATCGCCGCTGCCCAGGCCGCCACGACGCCCGGCTCCGCCAGCGCCGCGCGCCTCTCGAATCTCTCGACCCGCGCCCGCATCGCCGCCGGCAACGAGCTCCTCACCGGCTTCGCCATCACCGGCACCGGCGAACGCACCGTGCTCGTGCGCGCCGTCGGCCCCGGCCTCAACGGCTTCGGTGTCACCGGCACGCTCGCCGCGCCGCTCCTCCGCCTCTTCGACGCCGCGGGCAACACCCTCGTGGAAAACAGCGGCTGGGCCGGCTCTGCCGCGCTCGCGCAAGCCGCCGCCGTCAGCGGCGCCTTCCCGCTCGCCGCCGGCAGTGCCGACGCCGCGCTCCTCGTGACGCTCGCGCCCGGCGCCTACTCGATCCAGATCAGCGATGCCAACGGCGCCGCGGGCGGCGTGGCCCTCGCGGAAGTTTACGACGTCGCCGGCGGCACCGCCTCGCGCCTCGCCAACGTCTCCAGCCGCAGCAGCCTCACCGCGACCGACACCGCGCTCATCAGCGGTTTCGTGATCGCCGGCACGACGAACGACAACCTCCTCGTCCGCGGCGTGGGCCCGGCGCTCACCCAATTCGGCGTCACCGGCGCTCTCGCCGATCCCATGGTCGGCGTCTACGACAGCGCCGGCCGCAACGTCGCCGCCAACGACAACTGGAGCGCCACCGCCACGACCCGCGCCGCGCTGATCCTCAGCGCGACCGAAGTGGGCGCGTTTGCCTTCACCGACGGCAGCAAAGACGCCGCCGTCCTCCTGACCCTCGCCCCCGGCGCCTACACCGCCCAAGTCACCGCTGCCACCGGCCAACCCGGCAGCACGCTCCTCGAAATCTACGAGGTGCGGTAAGCGGCCTACACGGCACCCGCCAATTCCGAGGTGGAGCGCGTTGACCTCAACGCGCTTCGGGAAGCGTCAAACCAGCGGCTTGGGGTCAAGCCGCTCCACCT
>CALRZR010000108.1:0-22742 GCA_943372705.1 Opitutus sp. GAS368
GGGCCCGCTGGGCCCGCGACTCCGACACGATCACCGATCCCTCCCGCAACGACTTCCTCCTGCGCTCCGACCGCGGCCTCATGCTCACCCGCCGCGCCGCCACGCCGCTGACCCTCGCCGTGATCGGCCGCGTGCTCGCCACGCCCCAACGCGCCGTGCACGCCCGCTCGGAAAACGCGCTCACCTTCCTCGCTCCCATGCAAGCCGCCGACACCACGCTCGGCGCCCTCGCGCTCCAAACCACCAGTCGCACTACCGGCTGGCGCTCCTCCGCCAACCCCGCCGACGCCGATCTCCTCCTCGTGTGGAGCGGCACCACGTGGTTCAGCTTTTTCTACAACAGCACCGCCGGCCACTGGCAACGCGTCGGCGACCCCACACCCGACCGCGACGGCTACGTGATCGCCGCCGGCACGCCCGTCTTCGTGCAACGCCGCACCGCCGGCACCACGACCGCCGACCAGACCGTGAGCTTCCCCGCCCCCGGCACCTGATGAACCCGCCCGCTCCGGGACGTAGGAGCCTGCTTGCAGGCGATTCCGCAGAGGTAGCGGCGGGCGTCCCGGCCCGCCGAGTTCGCCGCCCGTTTATTTTTTCCGCACGCGCCCTGGCCCTCGCGCTCGCCACCGCCGCCATGCCCGCCTCCGCCCAACTCATCCCCTGGAGCGAACCGCCCGCCGCGGTCACCAGCGCGCCCCCCGCGCCCGTTCCGCCGACACCCGCTCCCGAACCGCCCCGCGTCACCGCGCCTGCCGCGAAGAAAACCTCCGCATCTCCCTCACTCGCTCCGACTCCGACCACCGCCGCCGCGCCCGCCGTCGCCGCGACCGAGCCCTCGATCCTCACGCTGCTCCTCTCGTCCTTCAACGGCGCCCCGGCCGATGGCGCTACACTCAGCGGCTCCAGTTGGGTCAACCAAGTCACCCAAAACCCCGGCACCATCACCGTCGCCGGCACCGCCGTCGACGACAACGGCTGGGGCGCCCGCGGCCTCTCGCTCGACGCCTCCGCGATGACCTACCTCGCGATCACCGCGCAACGCGACACCGGCAACCTCGCGCCGACCCTCTTCTTCCAGTTCGAAGACCAAAGCATCCGCACCCGCGTCCTCTCGCTGAGCACGTCCCTCTTCGCCCTCGGCACGCCCACGACCGTGCACGTCGCGCTGCCCTCGTGGACGATCGACTTCGGTTCGAACGCGCTCGCTGGCTGGAGCCTCGGCGGCGGTGGAGTGAGCTCCAGCGACACCACCGTCGCCTTCCGCATGACCTTCGACCAAATCGCCTTCACCACCTCCGCCATCCCCGAGCCGTCGACCTACGCTGTCCTCGCCGGCGTGATTGCCCTCGGCGCCGTTGCCTATAGCCGCCGCCGGCGAAACGCCTGAACTATTCCGACCGCCGGTTCCGCTCACGCCACTGGCAGCTCGAACCAGAACACGCTGCCGCCCGTCGCCGGGAAATCGGCGCCGGCGGACCCGTTTTGGGATGCGACGAGGTGTTTCACGATGGCGAGGCCGAGGCCATTGCTCTCTTCGCCGGCGGTTGGGCGCGGGGAGAGGCGGGCGTGCTCGCGGAAGAGTTGGTCGCGTTCGGCGGGCGGGACGCCGGGGCCGGTGTCGGCGATTTCGGCGCGCAGGTGGCGGTCGGCGCGGGCGAGGCGCACTGTCACGCGGCCGCCGGGCGGCGTGAATTTCAGGGCGTTGCTCACGAGGTTGGTGAACAGCTGATACGCGTGCGCGGCGTCGCAGCGAGCGAGTGGGAGCGACTCGGCTAGCTCGGTGATGAGCGTGATCTGTTTTCGCTCGGCGGCATTTTCATGTTGGCGAGCGACGGCGCCAGCGAGGAGAGCGAGGTCGATGCGGCCAGCGGCGGCCCCGGGTTGCGGCGCGCGAAGATCGAGAAACGTGTCGATGATGCGCCGCATCTGCGTCGCGCTCTCGTTGATGTTGGCGAGGTATTTGAGCGCGCCGGCAGGCAACGCGGGCTGACGTTTCGCGAGGTCGCCGGCCATGAGAATGAGGCAGAGCGGATTCCGGAGATCGTGACCCGCGATGCGCATGAAACGCTCCTTCAACGCGACTTGTTCCTGGAGCTCGCGTTGGAGCCGGCGCAGTGAAAGGTGCGTGCGGATACGCGCGAGGGCTTCGTCGTGCTCGATGGGCTTCGTGATGTAGTCCACGCCACCGGCGGCGAAGGCCTTCACTTTGTCGGCCGTCTCGCTGAGCGCGGTCATGAAGAGCACGGGCACGTCGCGCGTCTCGGCGCGGGCCTTGAGGCGGCGGCACGTCTCGAAGCCGTCGATCCCGGGCATCATCACATCGAGGAGAATGAGATCGGGCTGCGTCTGCGCGGTTTGCGCGAGGGCTTCTTCGCCGTCTTCGGCGACCATGAGTTGGTAGCCGGCGGCGCCAAGCGTTTCAACGAGGACGCCGAGGTTGGCGGGCGTGTCGTCGACGATGAGAATGGTTTCGCTCATGAGGAGGGAGGTTCGGGTAGATAGCGGGCGACGAATTGGCGGATGGCCTTCATTTTGAAACGGGCGGCGAGATCCAGGACGTTCTGGGCGAACGGACCGTATTTGGGATCGAGCGCCACCAGCGCAGCGGCGCGGCCGCGAATGCCGACGACGTCGCCCTTGGCGGCGAGTTCGTAGAGCGCGGCGGCTTCGGCGGGTGGCGGCGGCTGCACCGCGAGCGGAAACGGCGTGCGCGTCTCCTCGGCGTCGGCGATGTGCCACACGAGGCCGAGCGCGCGCTCGACCGCCGTCCAGAGCTCTTCCTCGCGAAACGGTTTGGCTAGAAACGCGTCGCAACCGGCGGCGAAACACTCGCTGCGGTCGAGATCGTAGGCGCTCGCGGAGACGGCGATGACTTTGAGCGCGGCGTGGTCCGGGAGGGCGCGGAGGCGGCGCGTGGCTTCGAGGCCGTCGATGCCGCCGGGGAGACGGAGGTCCATCAACACGAGGTCGGGGCGAAAATTCGCGGCCTCGGTGAGCGCACCTTCGCCGGTGTCGGTTTCGGCGAGTTGGAAGCCGAGCGGCGCGAGCATGTCGACCATCACGGCGCGGTTGGTAGCGTTGTCATCCACAATCAGGATACGGCGGCGCGGACCGGCGTAGCCGAGCACGCGGCGGGTGCTGTCGACCGGCGTGGGCGCGAGGGCGTGGGCGGCCACCGGCAGCACGAGGTCGCACCAAAAGCGGCTGCCCCAGCCGGGTTTGCTTTCGACGCGGAGCCGGCCGCCCATGCGCTCGACGAGGCTCCGGCTGATCGCGAGCCCGAGCCCCGTGCCGGTCGCAGCAGTGGCCTGCGTGCGGCCGACCTGCGTGAACGGCTCGAAAAGTTTGCCGAGATCATCTTCGGAGATGCCGGGGCCGGTGTCGCTGACGGAGAAGCGGATCGCGGCGCCGTCGGCGCGCTGCACGGAAAACACCACGCCGCCGGCGGCGGTGAACTTCACGGCGTTGGAGACGAGGTTGAAAATGATCTGGCGGATGCGTTGTTCATCGCCGCGCACCCAGCGCGGGAGATCGGCGGCGACGGCGGTTTCGAACAGAATGTTTTTTTCGCGGGCGCGGGGCGTGAACACACGCTCCACACTCGCGGCGAAACCGGGCAGATCGAAGTCGGCCGGATGGAGCTCGATGCGGCCGGCCTCGATTTTCGAGAGGTCGAGCACGTCGTTGATGAGTGCAAGGAGATGGTCGGCGGACTCGTGGATCACGCGCACGCCGTCGCGCTGTTTGTCCGTGAGGGCGGCATCGCGGCGGAGGATCTGGGTGTAGCCGAGGATGCCGTTGAGCGGCGTGCGCAGCTCATGCGAGACGCTCGCGAGGAAATAACTTTTCGCGCGGCTCGCGGTGTCGGCGGCTTCCTTGGCCTCGCGGAGGGCGCGGGCGGCTTCGCGTTGTTGGGTTACGTCGGTGGCGACACCTTCGAAGTGGTCGATCACGCCGCGCGCATCGCGGACGACGCGCACGGATTCGGAAATCCAGAGCGTGGAGCCGTCGCGGCGGAAAACCTCGGAGACGAAATCGGCGACTTCGTCGTTGTTCTGAATCTGGGCGAAGAAATCGTCGCGGCGGCCGGGCAGCACGTAGACCTGCCGCTTGATGTCGTTGATCGCGTTAAGGAGCACTGGCACGGATTCGTAGCCGAGCATGCGGGCGAGGGCGGGATTGGCGCTGAGGAAACGGCCCTCGGGCGCGGTCACGTAGAGGCCCTCGACGGCGTTTTCGAAGATCGAGCGGTAGCGCTGTTCGGCGAGGGCGAGCGCGTCTTCGGCTTGGCGGCGTTGCACGGCGACGGCGGTTTGCTCGGCCACGAAGTTCAGGAGGCGCAGGTCTTCGTCGCCGTAGGCATCGGCGCGCGTGTAGTCCTGCAACGCGATCACGCCGAGCGTGCGACCGCCGACCACGAGCGGCACGCCAAGGCGCTGGGCGGCGGGGTGTTTGAGCGGCTGATACGGACCGTAGGCACTGAGGAGAGCGGGCAGTTCGGCGGCCGAGATAAGCAGCGGGCGGGCGGTGCGCAGGACGTGTTCGGTGAAACCGTTGCCGGGCTCGCGGGGCGGCGGCGGCTCGATGTGCTCGTCGATGAAGTAGGGAAACGTGAGCTGGCGGCCGTCGGGGCTGAGCAGGGCGACGTAGAAATTCTTCGCCGACATGAGGCCGCTCACGATGCGGTGCACCTCGGCAAACAGGGCCGCGAGGTCGCCGCCGGCGAGCACGGTGCGGGAAATCTGAAACGTCGCGCTCTGCACCTGGTCGCGGCGACGGCGCTCGGTGATATCAATGGCGACGGTGAGCTGGCAGGGCTCGCCGCCGAGCTCGATGATGTCGGCGTTGACGAGGAGCGTGGTGAGGCGGCCGTCCTTCGCGCGGAAGTCGGCCTGGAGATCGCGCACGAACCCATGGGCGGCAATCTGTGTGAGGAATTCGGCGCGCTGCACCGCGTGCGCCCAGAGGTCGATATCGGCAGTGGTGCGGCCGATGACCTCGTCGCGCGTGTAGCCGCAACTGCGGGTGAACGCGGGATTCACCTCGAGCATTTTGCGGTCGCTCACGCGGCTGAGCGACATGAGGGCGGGGCTGGAGTGGAAACTTTTCTCAAAGTAGAGCCGCGATTCGCGCTGGGCGGCTTCGACTTGTTGGCGGTGCACGGCGGCGGCGGTTTGGTCCGCGACGAACATCAGGAGCTGGAGGTCGGACTCGGTGTAGGCGTGGGCGTTGTGATAATCCTGCACGGTGATCACCCCGATGGCGCGGCCATCGATGATGAGCGGCGCGCCGAGCCAGAGCGCGGCGGGTTTGCCGGTCGGCTTGTAGTGTTGGTCGTCGCGGAAAAGGACGGTGAGTTCGTCGGCCGTGGTGCGGAGCGGGCGCGCGGTGTTGATCACGTATTCCGTGAGTCCTGCGCCCGGGCGGCGCGGCGCGGGCGGCGCGGAAAATTCGTCGACGAAGTAGGGGAACGCGAGGAGTGCGCCGTCGGGACTGAGCAGCGCGACGTAGAAATTTTTCGCCGGCATGAGCCCGGCGATGATGCGGTGGAGTTCGGCAAAAAGCGTCGGGAGTTCGCCGCCGGCGAGCACGGCTTGCGAGATCGCGTAGGTGGCCGTTTGCACGCGCTCGCGGCGGCGGCGGTCGCTGATATCGATGCCGACACTGAGCACGCTCGGCGTGCCGCCGAGCTCGAGCACGTCGGCGTTGATGAGAAACGAGGCGGTCGCGCCGGTCTTGCCGCGGAAATCGGCTTCGAGGTCGCGGACGGCGCCGCGTTGGCGCACGCCGAGCAGAAACGTGTCACGTTGGGTTTCGTGAACCCAGAGGCGGATATCCTCGGGGGTGCGGCCGATCACTTCCTCGCGCGTGAAGCCGACGGCGCGGAGGAAGGCGGGGTTGGCCTCGGTGATGACGCGGTCGGAGACGCGGCTGATCACCATGAGGGCGGGGCTGGAGTGGAAACTTTTCTCGAAGTAGGTGCGGGCCTCGCGTTGCGCGGTCTCGACCTGCTGGCGGTGCACGGCGGCGGCGGTCTGGTCGGCGACGAAGAGCAGCAGTCGTTTGTCTTCGTCGGTGTAGGCGGCGGAATTGTGGTAATCCTGCACGACGATGGCGCCGATGCCGCGGCCCTCGAACATGAGCGGCGCACCCATCCACTGGGCGCACGGGCTGCCGCCGGGCGTGTAGTGGCCGCGTGAGCGCAGGCGGGCGACGACCTCGTCGTCGGTGGCGAGGAGCGCCTCGCCGGTGTCGATGACGAATTCGGTGACGCCGTTGCGCGGCTGGCGCGGCGCGGGGTGGGCCATCGTCTCGTCGACGAAGTAGGGAAACGAGAGGAGCGAGCGGTCGGCGTTGAGAAGGGCGACGTAGAAATTTTTCGCGGGCATGAGGCCGGCGATGATGCGGTGCACGCGGCCGAGGAGCGCGGGGAGATCGTCGCCGCTGAGAATGGCCTGCGAAATTTCGTAGATGCCGGTCTGCACCTGTTCGCGACGACGGCGTTCGGTGATGTCGATGCCGACGGTCAACATGCACGGCTCGCGGCCGAGCTCGATGATGTCGGCGTTGAGGAGGAGCGTGCGGACGAAACCGGTGCGGCTTTTGAACTGGGCCTCGAGATCGCGGATCGTGCCGGCGGTGCGGAGGCGGCGGATAAACTCGTCGCGTTGGTCCGCGTGGAGCCAGAGGCCGAGCTGGAGCGTGGTGCGACCGATCACCTCTTCGCGCGGGTAGCCGGAACCGTTGAGAAACGCGGGATTGGCCTCGATGATCGTGCCGTCGGCGGCACGGGCGATCGACATGAGCGCGGGGCTGGAATGGAAACTCTTCGCGAAATACGACTGCGATTCGCGTTGGCTGGCGGCGCTGGCGGCGAGGGCGGCGTTGGCGCGGGCGAGCTCGGCGGTGCGTTCGTCGACGAGGCGGGCGAGGTCGCGCTGGAGGGTGAGGAGCTCGTCTTCGGTGCGTTTGCGCTCGGTGATGTCGCGCAGGTGCGCGGTGAAAATCGGCGGGCCGTCGGTGGCGATGCGTGTGATCGCGAGCTCGACGGGAAACTCGGTGCCGTCGGCGCGCATCGCGGTGATCTCGATGCGTTGCCCGAGCATCTTTGGCGCGGCGCCACCGAGCACGCGGGCCATGCCAGCACGGTGACCGGCGCGCAGGGCGGGCGGCACGATCAGTTCGGTCATCTCGCGCCCGAGGACGGCGGTGCGTGTGTAGCCAAACGTGCGCTCGGCGGCCGGGTTAAAATCGATGAAGCGTCCCTCGTGATCGACGGTGACGATGCAGTCGAGCGCGACGTCGAGGATGCCGGCGAGATGCGCTTGCAGCCGCGCTTGGGCGGCGGGGAGTGAATCTTCGGGGGGCATCGGAGGCGGAGCGGGTCGGGGGACGGGGGAGTGAGGAAGCGCTGAGTGCGGACAGTGACGGTCGCGAGGAAAACGCCGCGTGCCGCACAGCGCAAGGGAGCGCTGGGCGGCGGAGAAACACGGCCGGCGCGCTCGGCGCGTAGCGGTGCGTGGTCAGGTGGGCGAGCGCGCGGCGAGTTACGGGTTGAGCGATTTCAGATAGGCCACGACGGCGCGGGCGTCGGCTTCGTCGAAGCGGAAAGCCGGCATCGGCGGGAGCGGGCGCGAGCCGTCGGGGCGTTGGCCGGTGCGGAGAAACGCGATGCCCTGCTCGGTGGTCATCGTGGGCAAACCCGCGAGCGGCGGAGCGGCCGGCGACCACGGCATGGGCACGGTCGGCTGAAAGGGCAGGGGAGCGCCCTTCATCCAGAGTTCGCGGCGGAATTGGCCGCGCTCGTCGCGCGGCGAATGGCAGTCCGCGCAGAGCCCGACGTGTTCGACGAGGTAGCGGCCGCGCGTGATGAGGGGATCGCTCGCCTGCGCGGCCGTGGCGGTCGGAGCGGCGTCGGCCGGGGCCGCGGCGGAGGCCGCCGTGGCGATGACAAGTCCCCCGGCAAACGCAGCGCCGAGGAGAGTGGTGAGGTTGGTTTTCATGGGAAAATCAAGGGGCGGCGAAACGCGGCGACGTTTACTGCGAGACCGCGTAGAGCGCGCCGGCGGAGGCGAGGATGACCAGCAGCGCGAGGGCGGCGGTCCACAGGGGCATGGGATAGTCTTGGTGCAGTGAGGGCATGGAAGCGCGGGGTCTACGGGTGGAGCGGGGCACGGGAACGGGGCGCGCGTGCGCGTTTACGCGGCGGCGGCGGGTTGGCCGGAGCGCGCGGCGTCGATCATGGTGTTGGCGATCAGCGTGTAGGTGGTGGTCCACGCGGATTTCACGGCGGGCGTGAAGTCGGCCCCAAGGCCTTTTTCGAGGGTCCACAGCAGCGCCGCGCCGACGGTGGCGTAGTGTTCTTCGCGGACCCCGTAAGCGACGTGGCGCGCCCCGAGGGCACGGACGGCGGGCACGATTTGGTCAAGGCGTTCGAGCGCGGCGACGGCGGTGGCGATCATCGCCATGAGTTTCCGGCCCTGTTCGCGCATATCGCCGCGGAAAAGCGGACGCAGCGACGGATCGAGCTCGAAGAGGCGCGCGTAGAAGAGCGCGGCGGCTTGGTCGGCGATCGGGACGATCTTCCGGAAGGAATCTTTGACGAGAGTGATGTCGGCGGGGGCCATGGGAAACGAAGGCGAGTGTTGGGGACTGAGTGTGGAGAGAGGGGGCTGGGGTGAATCAGGCGGCGAGGCAGTTGCGCTCGCGCAGGCGGTGGATGATCGGGCGGATTTCGATGGCGCGGGGCTCGGTCGAGAGCGCGAGCGGCAACGGGCGGAAGTGGGCGCGGGGGCGCAGGGCGCGCGGCCGGCGCACGACGGACAATGCGCGCGGCTGGCGGGCGTAGTCTTGGACGATGATGGCCGCGAAACCGGCGGCGAAGGCGAGGAAGGCGGTGAATTGAATCGTGGTCATGGAGATGAAGGCGACGTGGTGATTGGTTGAGGTGCCCATGATGCCACGAATGCGCGCGCAGCGGTATGGGCCGGTCGGGGATGGGTCGAATGGCCCAGGCGCGGGCGCCCGGCGGACGAGGCGGGCGCTTTACTTCGAACGTGACGCACGGCAGCGTGCCGGGCCGTGAAACGTATTTTGGTGATCGACGACGAAGCGAAGATTCGCACCCACACCGCCGAGCTGTTGCGGCTGGAGGGCTTTGAGGTCGTCGAGGCAAAAAATGGTCGCGACGGCGTCGAGCAAGCGCGCGCCACGCCGCCCGATCTCATCGTGTGCGACATCACGATGCCCGAGATGAATGGTCACCGCGTGCTCGAAACGCTCCGCGGCGACGCGCGCACGGCCCACGTGCCGTTCGTGTTTCTCACGGGCTGGGGCGAGCAGGCCGACCAGCGCGCCGGCATGAATCTCGGGGCCGACGATTACCTCGTGAAGCCCGTCGTGCCCGACGATCTCCTCGCCTCGGTGCGTGCGCGTTTGCGCCGTGCGGAGCTCGCCGCCGCGGCCGCACCGAAGCGGACCAAATCCGCGGGCGAACCGACACCCGCGCAACTCGAACCGCTGGGCCTCACGCCGCGCGAAGCGGAAGTGCTTTTCTGGGTCGCGCGCGGCAAGACCAACGACGAAATCGCCACCGTGCTCGGTATCGGTCTCACAACCGTGAAAAAACACCTCGAGAGCACCTACGCGAAACTCGGCGTCGAGAACCGCACGACCGCCGCTGCGATGGCGCTGGAGCGGCTCGCTGCGGGCTGACGCTGGCGGTGCCGACCGGGCGGCCGTGTGCGCCGCCGGGCGTTCGGTCCCGGGTTACTGCGAGAAGGAACCCGCCTGCTTCGTGAACGTCTTTTCGAGGCTCCCGCAGACGAGTTCGCACAGCTTGAATATCGACGGGTCGGCGATGGCGTAGAAAACCTGCAAGCCTTCCTTCCGCCGCGAGAGAATGTGGGCCTGCATCAACGTTTGCAGGTGCCGCGAGACGTTTGCCTGCGTGCCGCCGGTCTCGTCGACGAGCGTGTTCACGTTCTTTTCTCCGTCGAACAATGCCTGCAGTAAACGCAGGCGCATCGGCTCCGCCAGCACGGCGAACCGTCGCGACACGTGCTCGAGGGCTTCGTCGTTGAGCGGGATCTTTTTTGCCATGCTGGCGAGAGAACAGGGGCTTGACATAGTTTCAACTATATGAGTATATGCGCATATTAAGTAAAGCACCAACCGTCTTCCCCATGAAAATCGACTCTCTCATCCGCGTCCTCGCCGGCACCGTGACCCTCGTCGGCGTCGCTCTCACTCATTTCGTCAGTCCTTGGTGGCTGCTCGTCCCGGCCTTTGTTGGGGTCAACCTGATCCAGTCCGCCTTCACCGGTTTCTGCCCGCCGAGCCTCGTTCTCCGTTCCCTCGGTTGGCTGGGCGACGACGGCATCATCCACTGGGGCGGAAAAAAGTAAGGAACCCGCGCACCGATTCCCGTCCCAACTCCGGTAAACCCAGCCACCCACCGCCGCCTCTTCCGCCACCGCTACCATGACCTCGCCCGCTCTTCGTTTCGCGCTCACCGTTCTCGCCGGCGCCGCCGTGGGTGCCGCTCTCGGCTACTACGGCCAATGCTCCTCCGGCACCTGTCCGCTCACCTCGACTTGGTGGCGCGGTGCCCTCTACGGCGGCACGCTCGGTCTCGTCGCCGCTCTCACCCACCGCTCCGGCTAACCACCGTCGTGTAACCTATTGGGTTACACTCCCGCCTCCCATGCGCCTCCTTTCTCTCCTGTCTCTCGCCGCTGCGCTACTCGCGTCCGCCGCCCTCCGCGCCGAGTCTTGGACGCTCGATCGTGCCGTCGCCACCGCGCTGGAGCGCCATCCCGACGCCCGCGTCGCCCGCGCTCGTGTCGACGCCGCGCAGTCCATGGTCGATCAGGCCCAGTCGGCCTGGCGCCCGCAGGTTTCCCTCTCCGGCCGCTACACCGACACCAACAGTCCGATGATGGCCTTCGGTTCCATCCTCAACCAGCGCGCCTTCAACTTCGGCCTCGATTTCAACCGCCCCGGCAACATCGACAACCTCAACGCCACCGGCACCGTCGCCTACAATCTCTATGCCGGTGGGCGCGCCACCGCCGGTCGCAATGCCGCCAAGGCCGGCACCGAAGCCGCCGAACTCGATCTCCGCGCCGCGCACCACCGCCTCGTCGCCGAGGTCGTTCGCGCCGCCCTCAATCTCCGCAAAGCCCGCGAAGCCGTCGTCGCTGTCGAGGGTGGCGTGCGCGCCTACGAAGCCGCCGTCGCCGTCGCCCGCGCCCGCTCCGAGGCCGGCCAAATGCTGCGCGCCGACCTCCTCAGCCTCGAAGTCCAGCTCGCGCAAACCCGCGAATCGCTCTCCTCCGCCCGTCACGGCGCGGCGCTCGCCTCGCGCGCGTTTCACTTCGTCCTCGGCCTCGATGCCACGGAAAACACCGTCGAACTCCTCGACGACGATCCCGCCCTCGCGCGTCTGTCTGCTCCCGATACGCGTGACTTCACCCAGCGCCCCGAGCTCCTCGGTCTGCACGCCCGCGTCCGCGCCGCCGAAGCCATGGTCGACGCCGCCCGCGGCTCCCGCCGCCCCACAGTCAACGCGTTCGCCAGCTATCAATACGACCACGGCTGGCAGACCGCCCGCCACGGTGACAGTTGGCTTGCCGGCGTGTCGGTTGACCTGAACGTTTTCGACGGCGGCCAGACCAACGCCAAAGTCCGCCAGAGCAGCGCCGAGCTCACGCAGGTCAAAGAAATGCTCCGCAAAGCCACGCTCGGCATCGGCCTCGAAGTCGAGCAGGCCCGCCTCGCGCACGCCGACGCCACCGAGCGCCTCGCCGTCTCCACCCGCGCCGTCGAGCAGGCGACCGAGAGCGCCGCGCTCAGTCGCGCGCGTTTTGAAAAAGAAGCGCTGCTCACCGCCGATCTCATCGGCGTCGAAGGCCGCCTCCTCGAAGCCCGCCTCCGCCGCACGATGGCTGCCGCCGACGAACGCCTCGCGCTCGTCGAATTGCGCCGCGCCCTCGGTCTCACCCCGCTCCCCCAGTCCTGAGTCACACTTTATCATGAAACCCGTCAGCCGCATCTTTCTCCCTCTCGCAGCCTTCGCACTCTTCGCCGGTTGTAACAAGCACGCCGCTCCCGCTCCCGCCGCCGATGCCACCGCCGCGCTCCCCGCCGCCAAGGTCCGCGTCGCCGCCGTGCGCGCCGAAAATCTCCCGTCCTCCACCGAGATCACCGGCACGATCCGTCCGGTGCAGCGCGCCCAACTCGCCGCCAAGGTGATGGGCACCATCGACGAGTTTCCCGCGACCCTCGGCCAGCGCGTCGCCGCCGGCGACCTCCTCGTAAAAATCTCCGTCGGCGAGATCAACGCCCGCGTCACACAGGCGCAGTCTCAGCTCAACGCCGCCCGCCGCGACCTCGACCGCGAGCGCGCCCTCCTCTCGAAGAACGCGAGCACGGCCGACATGGTCCGCGGCCTCGAAGACCGTTTCGCCGGCGCGCAGGCCATGGTGCGCGAGGCCGAAATTATGCTCGGCTACGCCACGCTCCGCGCTCCCTTCGACGGCGTTGTCGCCCGCAAATTCGCCAATGCCGGCGACCTCGCCTCGCCCGGTTTCCCACTCCTCGAAATCGAGGGCACCGCCGCCTTCCAAGTTGAAGCCGCCGTGCCCGACTCGCTCGCCGCGAAACTCAGCCCGGGCGCCGCGCTCACCGTCGAAATCCCCGCCACCGGCGTCACCTTCTCCGCCGCACTCGCCGAGCTCTCCTCGGCCGCCGACGCCGGCGCGCGCAGTGTGCTTGCGAAACTCACCGTCCCCGCCGGCACCGCCGTGCGCTCCGGTCAATTCGTCCGCGTCCTCGTTGCCGGCGCCGCGGCCCGCACTTTGCTCGTGCCGTCATCGGCCCTCTCGCCGCTCGGTCAGATGGAACGCATTTTCGTCGTGGGCGCCAACAACCGCGCCATCCTCCGCCTCGTGAAATCCGGCGCCACCCGCGCCGACCGCCTCGAAATTCTCTCCGGCCTCGATGACGGCGAACGCGTCGTCGTCGCTCCGCCCGCCGGCCTTCGCGAAGGCCAAACCCTCGAGATCCTCCCGTGAGCTCCCCCGCCTCCTCTCCTTTTACTGATCCGGCGCGCTACGGTTTCGCCGGGCGCATGGCGTCGATCTTCATCGACTCCAAGCTCACGCCCATCGTCGTCGCCGCCTCGCTGCTCCTCGGCTTCTTCTCGATCTTGATGCTCCCCCGCGAGGAGGAGCCGCAGATCAAGGTGCCGATGATCGACGTCATGGTCGGCATGCCCGGCGCCTCCGCCGCCGAAGTCGAAAATCGCGTCACGCGTCCCATGGAGAAATTCCTCTGGGAAATTCCCGGCGTCGAATACCTCTACTCCACCGTGATGCCCGGCGGCAACATGACCGTCGTCCGCTTCAAGGTTGGCACCGACCTCGAGGCCGCGCTCATCCGCCTCAACCAAAAACTCCAGGCCAACTTCGACCGCATCCCGCTCGGCGTCACGCCGCCCATCGTCAAGCCACGCACCATCGACGACGTTCCGATCCTCGCCGTCACCTTCCACAGCAGCCGCTACGATCACGCCACGCTCCGTCGCGTCGCCGCACAGGTCGACGATGTCGTTAAAGCCCTCCCGGAAGTTTCCGAGACCACGCTCATCGGCGGCCAGCACCGCCAGATTCGCGTCGCCCTCGACCCCGCGTTGCTCGCCTCGCGCAATCTCAGCGCCGCCTATCTCGTCCCGATGCTGCAGCAGGCCAACGCCCAGACGCACACCGGCGCGCAGTCCTCCGCCAATCGCGAAACGCTCCTGCAAACCGGCACGTTTTTCCGCGACGCTCGCGATGTCGGCGCCGTCGTCGTCGGTGTCGCTGAGGGCCGTCCCATCTATCTCCGCGATGTCGCCACGATCAGCGACACCGCGTCCGAGCCGGTCGACTACGTGCTCTTCGGTCGCGGCGGCAGCGCCCCCGCCAACGAGGAAGCCGCCGTAACCCTCAGCCTCGCCAAACGCCCCGGCGCCAACGCCGTCGATGTCGTCACCGCCGTCCTCGCCAAAATCGACGCGCACAAGGGCACGCTCATCCCCGCCGACATCACCGTCTCCGTCACGCGCGACTACGGCGCCACCGCCTCCGAGAAATCCAACGAGCTGCTCCTCCACATGGGCATCGCCGTCTTCGGCGTCGCCGTGCTGATTTTGCTCTTCCTCGGTTGGCGCGAATCCATCGTCGTCCTCCTCGCGATTCCCGTCACGCTCGGGCTCACGCTGCTCGTGTTCTACCTTTATGGTTACACGCTGAACCGCATCACGCTCTTCGCGCTGATCTTCTCCATCGGCATCCTCGTCGACGATGCCATCGTCGTCGTCGAAAACATCGTCCGGCACATGGGCCTGCCGAGTTGCCGACGCAAACGCCTGCTCCAGATCGCCGTCGAGGCCGTCGACGAAGTCGGCAACCCCACGATCCTCGCCACGTGGGCCGTCATCGCCGCCGTGCTCCCGATGGCCTTCGTGAGCGGTCTCATGGGCCCCTACATGCGCCCGATTCCGATCGGGTCCAGCGCCGCGATGGTCTTCTCGCTGCTCGTCGCGTTCGCCGTCACGCCGTGGGCCGCCCTGCGCATGTTGCGCGGTCACCACTCGAAACAGCACGCCGCCGACGCCGCGGCCTTTGTCGATGCCCCGCTCTCCGACGAAACCGAAGCCGCCGACGAATCCATTTCCGAAAACACCTTCACTCGCATTTACCAGCGCGTGATGCGCCCGCTGCTCGCCCACCGCGGCCTGCGGTGGATTTTCCTGCTCGTGGTCGCCGCTGCCACCGTCGGCTCGATGGGCCTCGTCGGCGTCAGCGCCGTGAAGGTCAAGATGCTCCCCTTCGACAACAAGTCGGAGTTTCAGATCATCCTCAACTTCCCCGAGGGCACCACCCTTGAGCAAAACGCCCGCGTCGCCCGCGAGATCGCCGCCGCCGTCCGCGTCGAACCCGAGGTCCGCGACTACCAGGTCTACGCCGGCGCCGCCTCGCCGTTTAACTTCAACGGCCTCGTTCGCCATTATTTCCTGCGTCGCGGTCCCGCCGTGGCCGACATTCAGGTCAACCTCCTCCCGAAGCACGAGCGCACCGCGCAGAGCCACGACATCGCGAAACGCATCCGCCCACGCGTCACCGCTATCGCCGACAAATACGGCGCCGCCGTCGCCGTGGCCGAGGTCCCGCCCGGCCCGCCCGTGCTCCAGACCATCGTGGCCGAAATCTATGGCCCCAACGAAGAGGCCCGCCTCAAGCTCGCCGCCAAAGTCCGCGAGATCTACCGCGCCACGCCCGGCGTCGTGGACATCGATTGGTATGTCGAGGATCGCCAGCCCAAGACCGTCTTCCACGTCGACAAGGCCAAGGCCGCGCTCCACGGGATCACTGAAGCCGCTATTGCCCGCACCATCCAACTCGCCGTGCAGGGTTACCCGGTCACACTCCTCCACACGCCCGACGCCCGCGAAGACGTGAATGTCGTCCTCGAGTTGCCCCGCGCCCTCCGCGCCCGGCCCGACGATCTGCTCTCGCTCTCCGTGCGCTCCGAGATGAATCCCGCCGCTCCGCTCGTCCCGTTGCGCGAACTCGTCACCGTCGAATCGACGCTCGGCGAGCGAAACATCTACCGCAAAAATCTGCAAAACGTCACCTACGTCACCGCTGACGTCGCCGACATCGTCGAGAGTCCCGTCTACGCGATTCTCGATATGAACAAAGCCCTCGCCAAACTCGACGGCCGCGACTTCGGCGGCACCACCGCCCACGTCGAGTTGTTCAACATCTCCATGCCCACCGATGACCGTGAACCCGCCATCAAGTGGGACGGCGAGTGGCAGGTGACGCTCGAGGTCTTCCGCGACCTCGGCCTCGCCTTCGGAGCCGTGTGTATCCTGATCTACATGCTCATGGTCGGCTGGTTTAAGAACTACTCCACGCCGCTCATCGTGATGACCGTCATCCCGTTCTCGCTCGTGGGCATCATGCCCGCGCACGCGATGATGGGCGCGTTTTTCACCGCGACCTCGATGATCGGCTTCATGGCCGGCGCCGGCATCGTCGTGCGAAATTCCATCATCCTCGTCGATTTTATCGAACTGCGCCTCAGTCACGGCCGCACGCTCGCCGAAGCTTGCATTGAGTCCGGCGCTGTCCGCTTCCGCCCGATGCTCCTCACCGCGCTCGCCGTCGTCGTCGGCGGCCTCGTCATCCTCGCCGATCCGATTTTCCAAGGCCTCGCGATCTCCCTCGTCTTCGGTGCCATCGCCTCGCTGCTCATCAGCCCGCTCGCCGTGCCGCTCATCTATTACATGACCCACGCCGGCCGCGCTCCCGAATCTCCTCCTGCGACCAAAGTGAAGTGTGACGTTGCGAGCTAGCGCGTGTGCGCTTTTCCTCTCTCCGTCAGTCGTTTGTCCCTATCCTTAAACAATCCATCAACATGCCAAATCCTCGTCGTAAGTTCCTCGTCCAACTCGCTGCCGGCGCCGCCGGTGGTGTCTCGCTCCTCGCCACGCGCGCCCTCGCCGCCGATGCCCCGAAAATGACCGAGGCAGATCCGGTCGGCCAGGCGCTCGGCTACAAGGCCGACACCACCAAGGTCGACGGTAAGAAATACCCGCAGCACAAGCCCGATCAGAAATGCTCCGGCTGCGCGCTCTACACCGGCAAACCCACCGATGCCGAAGGTCCCTGCACCGCGTTCGCCAATAAGATCGTTCCCGCCCAAGGTTGGTGCATGGCCTACGCCAAGAAGCCCTGAGTCTCGGTCGCTCTGACCCGCGCCCGGCGCCTTGCCCATGAATTTGCTTAAATTCTTCAAAGCCATGTTTGCATCCGTTCCCCGCTACACTCCCGCCGATTGTTCCGCGCGCGTCAGCTCCGGCACCGCGCTGCTCATCGATGTTCGTGAACCGAGAGAATGGACCGCCGGTGTGGCCAAGGGCGCCGCGCTCCTCCCCATGAGCGACCTCAACGGCTCGCGTGCCCTCTGGAAACCGTTTCTGGAGAAGGCCGCGGGCCGTGAACTCCTCACCTACTGCGCGGTCGGTGGCCGCGCCGGCATCGCCGCAAAACTCCTCGCCACCGAGGGGTTCACCGTCGCCAACGCCGGCGGTTTTTCCGAGTGGGCCGCCGCCGGTTGGCCGGTCGTCACTCCGCGCGCCGCGTAACCTCCATCCGCTCACGCCCGCCATGTCTTCCCCCGCCTCGTCCGAAAATCTCCTCCGACGCGCGCGGTGGAATCCTTACATCGTCGGTGCCGGCATCGGCGTCCTGAGCTGGCTCGTCTTCGCCGTCGTCGACAAGCCCCTCGGCGTCACCACGGCGCTCACCGGTCTCGCCGGCGCGTGCGCCGCCCCGTTCGTTGGCGCCGACACCGTCGCCGCCAACACCTATTTCAAGAGCCACGTCTTCAAGTTCGACTACGGCATGCTCTTCCTCGTCGGCATCGCGCTCGGAGGATTTCTCTCGGCGCTCCTCTCCGGTAGTTTTCGCGCCGAGACGATTCCCACCGTGTGGCGCGAACGCTTCGGCGGCTCCGTCGCCAAACGTCTGGTCGCCGCCTTTCTCGGCGGCATCTTCGCGATGTTCGGCGCGCGCCTCGCCGACGGTTGCACGAGCGGTAACGGCATCAGCGGCAGCCTCCAACTCGCCGTCGGCGGCTGGACGTTTTTTCTGACGCTCTTCGCCTTCGGCATCCTCACCAGTCTCGTGCTCTTCGGCACCGGCCGCTCCTCGAAAAACTAAACCCGCGCCCGCCCATGCACCTCCTCGCCGCCGTCACTCCGCCCGTCACCGGCTCCGCCGCCCTCGTCGCTTCCGTCGTCCTCGGCGCCATTTTCGGCGTGCTGCTCCACCGCGGTGGCGTCGCCAACTACAACGTCATCGTGAACCAGTTTCGCTTCCGCGATTTCACGGTTCTGAAAATTATGATGACCGCCATCATCGTCGGCGGCCTCGGCGTGCTCGTCCTCAATTCCGCCGGCCTCGCCAACTACCACATCAAAGCCGCCAACATGCTCGGGGTCGTCGTCGGCGCCGCCATCTTCGGCGTGGGTATGGTGCTCTACGGTTACTGCCCCGGCACCGCGATCGCCGCGGCCGCTTCCGGCAGCATTCACGGTCTCGTCGGCCTCGGCGGTCTCCTCGTCGGCGGCACGCTCTACGCCTTCAGTTTTCCCTGGATCGCCAAAAACATTTTGCCCGTCGGCGCCCTCGGCAAAGTCCGCCTGCCCGACGTCACCGGCGTCCCCGCCCTCGTGTGGTTCGTCGCGCTCATCGCCATCGCGCTCACCGTTTTCTTCCTCATCGAGCGCGCCGAACGCCGCGCCGCCGCTCCCGCTTCTTCCTGAGTCACGCCACCCCGCATCGCATCCGTCCAACGCATCGCTCCTATGAAAACCAACGTCGGCACAATCGACCGCGTCATCCGCGTCATCATCGGCCTCGGCATCCTCGGCGCCGGTTACTACTTCAAGAACTGGCTCGGCCTCATCGGCATCGTCCCGCTGCTTACCGCGGTTGTCGGCTTCTGCCCGGCCTACTTGCCCTTCGGCCTGAGCACCTGCGCCAAGCCCGATCAGGGTAAAAAATAATCGCGCGCTTCCGCGCTGTCCCCGTCCGCGCCGCTTCTTCCGCGCGACGTTCCCCGTTCTTCTCCGGCCGCCACCGCGCGCCGGAGCCTGCCACTGCATTGCCCATCCTTCATTCCTCCGCACCGGAAACCCGCCGCCCGCCCACGTTTGCCTCCTCCCGCCATGAACGCTTCCTCGCCCCTCCGTCTCGTCATCGTCGGTGGTGTCGCCGCCGGCGCTTCCGCCGCCGCCCGTGCCCGCCGCCTCAGTGAAACCGCTGCGATCACCCTCCTTGAGCGCGGACCCGACGTCTCGTTCGCCAACTGCGGCCTGCCTTACTTCATCGGCGGCGAAATCAAATCCCGCGACGCTCTCGCCGTGCAGACGCCCGCCACGCTCAAAGCCCTGCTCGCCCTCGACGTGCGCACCAGCACCGAGGTCACCGCCATCGACCGCGCCGCCCGCCACGTCACCCTCCGCGATGTCGCCTCCGGCACCACCTCGTCGTTGCCCTACGACAAACTCCTCCTCGCCCCCGGCGCCGTGCCGCTCCGCCCGCCGCTCCCCGGCATCGACGATCCGCGCGTCTTCACGCTGCGCTCCCTCGGCGACATGGACCGCATCAAGGCCGCCGCCGCCAACGCCCAGCGCATCGCCGTCATCGGCGCCGGCTTCATCGGCCTCGAAATGGCCGAGCAATTCGTCCACCTCGGCAAACAGGTCACCCTCGTCGAACTCACCCCGCAGCTCCTCCCGCCGCTCGATGAGCCGATGACGCACCTCCTCGCCGACGAGCTGCGCAAACGCCACGTCGAACTCGTCCTCGGCGACAGCGTCGCCGCCTTCGAGCCCGGCGCCGCGCTCACGTGCCGCCTCGCCTCCGGTCGCGCCGTCGCCGCCGATCTCGTCATCCTCAGCATCGGCGTCCGGCCCGACACCGCGCTCGCCCGCGCCGCCGGCCTCGATCTTGGCGCCCGCGGCCACATTCGCGTCAACGCCTTCATGCAGACGAGCGATCCCGATATCTACGCCGCCGGCGATGCCATCGAGACCGAGGATTTTGTCACCGGCGATCCCGCCGCCGTCCCGCTCGGCGGTCCCGCGAATCGCCAGGGCCGCCTTGCCGCCGATCACATGTTCCGTCCGTCCGAAGCCAAGCCCTACCCGGGCGCCCTCGGCACCGCTATCGTCCGCGCCTTCGACGTCGCCGCCGGCCTCACCGGCTGGACCGAGAAACGCCTCCGCGCCGCCGGCCGCGCCTACCGCACCGTCACGGTAAACGACAACCACCACGCCGGTTATTTCCCCGGCGCGAAACCGCTTCTCCTCAAACTCCTCTGGGCTCCCGATACCGGCCGCGTCCTCGGCGCCCAATGCACCGGTCTCGCCGGCGTCGACAAACGCCTCGACGTCCTCGCCACCGCCATCACCGGCGGTCTCACCATCGACGATCTCGCCCAGCTCGAACTCTCCTACGCTCCGCCGTTCGGCGCCGCCAAAGACATCGTCAACCTCGCCGGCTTCACCGCCTGCAACACCCGCGACGGTCTCGTCACGCCCGTCGACGCGTTGCCCGACGATCCCGCCGTGCAGATCCTCGATGTCCGCCCGCCGCCCCTCGTCGCCGCCCATCCGCTCCCGCGCGCCGGCACGATCAACATTCCCCTTGGCGCCCTCCGCGCCCGCCTCGGCGAACTCGACCGCGCGCGCCCCGTCATCACCGTCTGCGCCCTCGGCAAAACCGCGTATTTCGCCGCCCGCGTCCTCGCGCAAAACGGTTTCCACGTCTCCGCCCTCACCGGCGGCATCCGCGCCCACTTCGACCCGCGCTCGCCCGCGAAACTCCCGACTCCCTGATCATCGCCCGCCCATGAAATCGTTTTCTCTTTGCCGCAGCCTCCTGCTCGCCGCGTTCACGCCGGCCTTCGCCATCGCGGCCCAATCTACCGCGCCGCTCCGCGCTGAATTCGTCGATCCCGCCAAACCCGAGGTCGCCGCCATTCGCCAAGCCGGTGAAGCCGCCGTCGCCGCCGTCGGCAAGAAACTCGTTACCGCCCTCAACACCGCGCTCGCCGCCGGCGGACCCGAGGCCGCCGTCCTCGTGTGCCAGACGCAGGCGCTTCCGCTCACCGCCGAGAAACTCGCCGACCAGCCGACGCTCGTCTCCGTCAAACGCACGAGCCTCCGCCTCCGCAATCCCGCCAACGCGCCCGACGCCGCCGAGCGCCTCGCCCTCGACCACGTCGCGAAACTCGTCGCCGCCGGCCAGCCGCCGCCGCCCGTCCTCGTCCAGCGTATCCAACCTTCCGGCACCGCGAAGCCCGAGTGGCGCGTCTACCGTCCCATCGCCACGAAAGCCGAGTGCCTCGTCTGCCACGGCGATCCCGCCACGCAATCGCCCGCGCTCCGCACCGCGCTGCAAACCCGCTATCCCACCGATGCCGCTCTCGGCTACGCCGCCGACCAATGGCGCGGCCTCTTCCGCGTCACGATCGCTCCCGCTCCGTCCGCCCGCCCATGAAACTCCCGCCCGCCCGCGCGTTGAAATGGCTGCTGCTTCCCGTGGCCGCCGCCGTCGCCATTTACTGGTTACGCTTCGCCCCGGTGCCCGGGGTCGCGCACACCGTCGCCACCGCCGATGTCACCGGTGAAACCATGGGCACCGGCACGCTCGAAGCGCGCCTCTCCGCCTCGCTCGGCCCGCGCATCACCGGCCGCCTCACCGCGGTAAACGTCGATCAGGGCGACCGCGTCACCGCCGGCCAGCTCCTCGCCACGCTCGACGATGCCGAAGCCCGCCGCCACCTCGAAGCCGCCTCTGCCGCCCGCGCCTCTGCCGCCGCGACCGTCGCCCGCGTCCGCACCGACGAAGCCCGCGCCCAGGCCGTCCTCAATCGCGCGCGCCTCGACCACACGCGCGCCGTCTCACTCGTCGAAAGCCGCAGCGCCGCCGAATCCGACCGCGACAAAGCCCTCGAACAACTCCGCATCGCCGAAGCCGATCTCGCCCGCGGCCGCGCCGCCATCGCCGAAGCCGTGCAAGCCCAGGCCACCGCCGAAAGTCAGGTCGCGCTTCAACAGGAATTCCTCGCCCAAACGCGCCTCGTCGCGCCCTTCGCCGGCCTCATCGTCCGCCGCGACCGCCATCCCGGCGACGTGGTCAACCCCGGCGCCACCGTCCTGCACCTCGTCGCCACCGAAGAACTCTGGGTCTCCGCGTGGGTCGACGAGACCGCCAGCGCCGCCCTCGCACCCGACCAGCCCGCCCGCGTGATTTTCCGTTCCGCCTCCGACACCGCCTTCCCCGGCCGCGTCGCCCGCCTCGGCCGCGAGACCGACCGCGAGACGCGCGAGTTCCTCGTCGATGTCCGCGTCGAACAGCTGCCCGCCAACTGGACCATCGGCCAGCGCGCCGAAGTGTTTATCGAGACCGGCAAACGCCCCGGCGTGCTCGCGCTCCCCGCCGCGTTCATCGTCCACCGCGACGGCGTCGCCGGCACGTGGGTGCTCCGCTCGGGCCGCGCGCAGTGGCAACCGCTCACGCTCGGTCTACGCGGCGCGAGCCTCGTCGAAATCCGCTCCGGCCTCACCGCCGGCGACCGCGTCGCGCGCGCCACCGCCCCTGGCACGTCGCTCGACGGCCGCCGCGTTTCCTCGCCGTGAATCTCGCCGTCGAAGACATCCGGCACAACGTCGGCCGCTTCGCTCTCACCGCGACGGGCATCGGCCTGCTCCTGATGCTCGTCCTCGGCATGGGTGGTATCTACGGCGGTCTCGTTCATGAAGCCACGCTCCTCATCGACCGGCTCGACGCCGATCTCTGGGTCGTGCAACACGCCACGCGCGGCCCCTTCGCCGAAATTTCCCGCGTGCCCGCCACGCTCGCCCCGCGACTTGAAGCGCTCCCCGGCGTCGCCTCCGCGCGACGTTTCGTTTTCCACACCGTGCAGCGCGAACGCGCCGGCGCCCCGTGGCGCTTTTCCGTCATGGGCCTCGACTGGCCGGGCGACCGCGGCGAAGCGCTTCCGCTCATCGCCGGACGCCCGCTCGCCCAAGCCCGTTTCGAACTCATCGCCGATCGCGCGCTCGGTCTCCCGCTCGGCGAAAAAATCCGCCTCGGCAAAGACACCTACACCGTCGT
>CALRZR010000109.1:0-22639 GCA_943372705.1 Opitutus sp. GAS368
TGTGCGCAAGGTGACGCTGGTGCGGCGGCCCGACGGAAAATCGAATGCCGAGATTTTGCAGCGGACACTTTTCGGGGAGGATCGCGTGGCTACCGGCGGTCCGGTGGCGGGGCCGGCCGCGACGCCGCCACGGTCCTGGTTGATCCGCCGACTCGTGTTGCGTTTCGACCGCCTCGTGATTGCCGACTACTCGGGGGCGAAACCGGTCGTGCAGGAGCATGTGTTGGGGCTGGACCAGCGCTACGAGAACGTCACCGACGCGAAGCAGTTGCTGGTGCCGGAGGTGTTGCGCGGGCTGGCGGCGGTGGATCTCGGGCCGACGTTGGGAAGGCTCGTGCCGGGCGAGTTAGGCCGGGCGTTGGGCGACAAGGTGCGGGCGGGCGCGGCGCAAGGCACGGAAGCGCTCAAAGGAGTCGAAGTGCAGGCGGCGGACCTTTTGAAGGGGCTACGGGAGAAACTTGAAGAAAGCCGAAAGCCGTAGTTGAGTGCGCTCCCTTTTGCACCATGCCTGAGCCCGAAACCAACGAACCATTGAATACCACGACTGCCAGCACCGATGCGGCGAAGAATCCCGCCGTGCCCGGCCCCGAGGCAGCACAAACCGCCGAATTGACCGCTCAAGTGGCCGCCGCCAAGCAGGAGGCCGCCGCCAATCTCGACCGCTACGTGCGCTCGGTCGCCGATCTGGAGAATTTCCGCCGCCGCACGGTGCGCGAGAAGGAGGAACTGCGGTTGTTTGCGGCTTCACGCGTGTTGGAGGATTTGCTGCCGGTGCTCGACAATCTCGGCTTGGCCGTCACGGCCGCGAAGCAGCCCGGGGCGGATGCGAAGTCGCTCGCGGGCGGTGTCGAGATGGTGCTGACACAGTTGAAGTCGGCGCTGACGAATCACGGGATCAAAGAAATCAACCCGGCGGGACAGCCGTTTGATGCGAACCAGCACGAGGCCATCTCGGCGCAGGCCAGCGCGGACATCGCCGAGGGCAGCGTGGTCACTGTCGTGCGCACGGGGTTTTCGCTCAACGGGCGTCTGCTGCGGCCGGCGTCGGTGATTGTGTCGAGCGGTGCGGCGAAACCCGAAGCAGCGAGCTAACAGGTCATGGCCAAAGACGATTACTACGAGTTGCTGGGCGTCGAAAAAACCGCGTCGGCGGACGAGATGAAGAAGGCTTATCGCAAGAAGGCCGTCCAATATCACCCCGACAAAAACCCGGGCAACAAAGAGGCCGAGGAGATGTTCAAGAAAGTCTCCCATGCCTACGAAGTGCTCAGCGATGCGGACAAGCGGGCTGCCTACGACCGCTATGGTCCGGCGGCGTTTGACGGCAGCGGCGGCGCTCCGCGTGGCCCCGGCGGCATGGGTGGAGCCGGTGGCGGTGGGTTTCACGATCCGTTCGATATTTTCCGCGAGGTCTTCGGCCAGCAAGGCAGGGGCGGCGGTGGCGGCGGGATTTTCGAAGAGATGTTTGGCGGCGGTGGTGGTGGCGACGGCGGCCGCGACGGTGCCGATCTCCGCTATGATCTCGAAATCACGCTCGAAGAAGCGGCGCGTGGCGTGGAAAAAGAAATTTCATTCCGCAAGGCGATGGCTTGCGAACGCTGCGACGGTTCGGGTGCCGAGCCCGGCTCGAAACGCGTGACGTGTCCGACGTGTCGCGGCGCCGGGCAGGTGCGGCGGTCGGGCGGCATCATCACGTTTACACAGACCTGTCCGACGTGTGCCGGCCAAGGCACGAAGGTCGAAAAACCCTGCACGGCGTGCCGGGGCGAGGGGCGTGTGGCGAAGAGCACCAAGCTCAACGTGCGCATTCCTCCGGGCGTCGACACGGGCTCGCGTTTGCGGTCCTCGGGCAACGGTGAGGCCGGCATGGCCGGTGGCTCGGCGGGCGATCTCTACATCGTGCTGTCGGTGAAAGAGCACGAGTTGTTCGAGCGGCAGGGAGAGGATTTGTTCTGCGAGATTCCGATCAAGTTCACGCTCGCGACGCTGGGCGGCACGATCAAGGTGCCGACGCTGTTCGGCCAGGCGGACATGAAGATTCCCGCCGCGACCCAGAGCGGCACGACGTTCCGGCTGCGCGAGAAGGGCATGCCAAGTCTGCGCGGCGGCAAACAGGGCGATCAGCTCGTGCGCGTGCAGGTCGAAGTGCCGCAATCGCTCACGAGCGAGCAGCGCCGGATCTTGGAGGAATTTGCCCGCGTGAGCGGCGATGCATCCGAGCCGACGTCGAAGAGCTTTTTCGAAAAGGCGAAGAAGTTTTTCTGAGGAAAAAAGGCGGACTTCGCGGTCCGCCTTATTTTGTGCCCAAGCGCACGTCCATCCAGACGGCGAGGGTGAGGACGAGGCCGCGGGCGATGAATTTGATTTCGGGGGCGACGGCGAGGAGCGTCATGCCGTTGAGGAGGGCGGTCATGATGAGCGCGCCGAAGATCACACCCCAGACGGTGCCGCGACCGCCGCGGAGGGCTGTGCCGCCGATCACGCAGGCGGCGATGGCGTCGAGTTCCATGAGGTCGCCGACGGTGGTCGTCGATGAGCCGGAGTAGGCCGTGGTCATGAAGCCGGTGAGCGCGACGGTGACGCCCATGAGCACGTAGGCGCCGATGAGCACGCGGTTGACGGCGATGCCGGAAAGGACGGCGGCTTCTTCGTTGCCGCCGATGGCGTAGAGGTAGCGGCCGAACGGCGTGTGTTGCGTGAGAAAATACACGACGACAGCGGTGGCGGAGAGAATGAGGAGCGGGAGCGGGACGCCGCGGAAGCGATTGAAAACGACTACCAGTCCGACGAGTGCTATTGCCGTGGCTGCCAATCGCCCTGCTGAATCTTTAGGATGTGTGACGGCTAGTTGGTGGGCGACGCGTGCCGCCCGGTTGCGCCAAGTAAGGAGGCCAATCAACGCAGTTGCACCACAGGCAAGCGCGAGGCCGGCGAGCGGAGACAGGTAGTAAGTCGTGAGGAGCGAGTAGAGGTTATCTTGGTCGCCGCGGGAGACGGGGATTGTGGAGTTCTGGATGACGAGCCAAAACAGGCCTTTGAAAATGAGGAGACCGCCGAGCGTGATGATGAACGATGGGATGCGTTGTTTCACGATGAGTGCGCCCATGAGCAGCCACAGCACGAGGGCGGCGACGAAGGCGGCGAGCATTGCGAGCGGGGCGGGCCAGCCTTGCTGGAAGATGAGCACGGCGGCGATGCCGCCGATCAGGCCGACTCCACTGCCGACGGAGAGATCGATCTGTCCCGTGAGAAGGATGAGAAACATCCCGAGCGCGAGCGTGCCCACGATGGAAAATTCGACGATGAGCTGGGTGAGATTGCGCGGACCGAGGAAGGCGGGCTCCTTCACCGCGAAGAAGACGGCGATCGCGAGGAGGGCGAGGGGGAGGGCGAGGAGTTTGGGGGCGAGGCGGGCGGTCATGCGGTGAAGGAATGACTAATGACCAATGTCTAATGACTAATGTCGGAGGATGGAGCCGACTTGGTGAGTTGGGCGGCGCGGAGGTTGCGGTCGGTGGTGCGGATGATGGCGACGAAGATGAGGTGGAGTTCTTTCGCCTCACGCCAGAGTTGGCGGGCGGTGGTCTTTTGAGGAGGGGCGGCTTTCGCGATCATGCGGAGCCAGTATTTGGTCTCTCGCGCTTCTTTGCGGCAGAGGGCGATCTTGTGGCGGAAATCCTTCTTCGATTCGGCGTCGTCCGCTTCGCAGTAGTTGGCGCCGATGCTCGTGCCGGCGCGGACGAGTTGGTTGATGATCGGTGCAGTGACGGGATTTCCGGGGACGCTGAGGCAAAAATCGATCAGCGCTTCACCGAACATAGCCGTTCTTTCCTCAAGATCATAGTCGCCGGCTTTCATTAGACATTAGTCATTGGGCATTGGTCATTCGCCGGCGGGTGAGCGCCCCATGGCGGCGGCGAGGAGTTTTTCCTGAGAGAATTGGTCGCGCGTGAATTCGCCACCGATGCGGCCGGCGGCGAGCATGAGGATGCGGTCGCTTAGGCCCATGAGTTCGGGGAGTTCGCTGGAGACGAGGAGGACGGCTTTGCCCTCGGCGGTGAGGCGGTGGATGAGTTCGTAGACTTCGAGTTTCGCGCCGACGTCGATTCCGCGAGTGGGCTCATCAAGCATGACGACAGTGGGCTCGGTCATGAGGGCTTTGCCCAGGACGACTTTTTGTTGGTTGCCGCCGGAGAGGCCGCCGACGCGGGCGTGTTGGTCGGGGGCTTTGATGTGGAGGGCGTCGAAGAAGTGCTGGTTGCGCAGGTGCTCGGCCGGGAGATCGAGGCGGGCGGGCGCACGGCGAAATTGGCGGAGGCTGGAGAGCGAGAGGTTGAAGCCGATGGGCTGGGGGAGCACGAGGCCGTAGCGTTTGCGGTCTTCGGTCACGAGGACGAGGCCGCGGGCGATGGAGTCGCGGGGCGTGGGCGTGGCGTGAGGTGTGCCGCGGAGGGTGACGTCGCCCGAGACGCGGTGGCCCCAGGCGCCGAAGAGGTGCAGGAGCAATTCGGTGCGGCCGGCGCCCATGAGGCCGCCGAGGCCGAGGACCTCGCCGGGGCGGAGGTCGAAGGTGATATCGCGGAGGAAGGGCGGGGCGTTTTTGGATGGGGCGGCGGTGAGCGCGCGGACGGAGAGGATGGGAGGCGCAGACGGCCCGCCCGGAGGTCGGGCCCTACCCGGGCGGCGGGGGAAGAGGTCGGTGATTTCGCGGGCGACCATGTGTTTGATGACGGCGGGGATGGTGGTGTCGCGCGTGGTGAGGGTGGTGATGCTCGCGCCGTCGCGGAGGACGGTGATGCGGTCGGCGAGCGCGAACACTTCGTCGAGTTTGTGCGAGATGTAGATGCAGGCGGTGCCCTGTGCGCGGAGGCGGCGGAGGTGGCCGACGAGGACGGCGACTTCTTGTTCGGTGAGCGCGGCGGTGGGTTCGTCGAGGACGAGGACGCGGGATTTTTTGTCCATCGCGCGGACGATCTCGACGAGTTGCTTTTGGCCAATACCGAGTTCGCGCACGGGAGTCTCGGATGCGAGGGTGAGGCCAAAGTCGGCGAGGAGGGCGGTGGCGCGACGGTGGAGCGCGAGCCAGTCGACGCGGAGCCCGCGGCGCGGGGCGCGGCCGAGGAAGATATTTTCGCCGACACTGAGTTCGTCGATCAGAGCGAACTCTTGGGTGATGACGGCGATGCCGACGGCCTCGGCGTCGCGGATGGAGTGGAAGGCGACCGGGCGGTCGTCGACGCGGAGTTCGCCTTCGTAGGAGCCGTGCGGATGGATGCCGGCGAGAAGTTTGATGAGGGTGGATTTGCCGGCGCCGTTTTCACCGCAGAGGGCGTGGATCTCGCCCGCGTGGAGATCGAAAGCGACGTCGCGGAGGGCGGTGACGCCGGGGAAGCGTTTGGTGAGGGCGCGAGCTTCGAGGAGGGCGGGCATCTAATGTGGGCGGGTCGGAGACCCTGCCCTACTTTAGGTCGGCGGCCTTGTGGAAGCCGTCGGCGACGACGGTGGACTGGAGGTTTTCGCGGTCGACGCTGATGACTTTTTCGAAGATCGAGGGGACTTTTTTCGTGCCGTTGTCGAGGGTGCCGGTGGTGGCGGGTTTTTGGCCTTTGGCGACGTCGACGGCGATGCGGGCGGCGAGGGTGGCGAGGTTTTTGAGGGGTTTGTAGATCGTCATCGCCTGGGTGCCGCGGAGGATGCGTTGGCAGGCGGCGAGGTCGGCGTCTTGGCCGGTGACGAGGACTTTGCCGGCAAGGCCGTCTTCGGTGAGGGCTTGGATCGCGCCGCCGGCGATGCCGTCGTTGGAGGCGATGACGGCGTCGAGGTTGCGGCCGACTTTGGTGAGGGCGGCGTTCATGATTTTCTTGCCGTTCTCGGGCTTCCAATCGAGGGCCCAATCTTCGTGCACGACCTCGACTTTGCCGGCGGCGATGAGCGGGAGGAGAATGTTATCCTGACCCTGTTTGAACATCTTGGCGTTGTTGTCGGTGGGGGCGCCGTAGAGACGGACGATGCGGGCTTTGCGGTCTCTCGGGAAACGGGCGGCGGCGTAGGCGGCCTGGGCCTCGCCGACTTTCACGTTGTCGAAGGAAAGGTAGTAATCGATCGAGGCGTTTTTGATGAGGCGGTCGTAAGCGATGACGGGGATTTTGGCTTCGTTGGCGGATTTTACGGCGCGGCCCATGGCTTCGCCGTTGTGGGGCACAATCACGAGGACATCGACGCCGCGGCTGATGAGGGATTCGACGTCGCGGATTTGGCGGGTGTCGTCGCTGTTGGCGGATTGGACGATGACGGTGGCGCCGAGTTTTTCGGCGGCGGCGGTGAAGGTGTCGCGGTCGCGCTGCCAGCGCTCCTCCTTAAGCGTATCGAGCGAGAGACCGATGACGGGTTTTTCCTTCGAGGCGAAAGCGGTCGCGGCGACGGCGAGGAGGAGGGCGAGAGCGGTGGCGGGGCGGAGTTTCATGGCGCGGAGGCGATAGGGAAAGGCGGTTTACAACCGAAGGGGAATCGTGAGGCTTGCGCAGACGTGAATCTGGACAACCCAAAACTCTTTTCGCTCGAAGGTGCGGTGACGCGACGCGAGGTGCTGCGCGCGGCGGGCAAACGTGTGGTGCTGACGAACGGCGTTTTCGATCTGCTGCACACGGGGCACTTGTTCTATCTGCAGCAGGCGCGGGCGCTGGGTGACGCGTTGTTTATCGCGCTGAATGCGGATGCGAGTGTGCGGGCGTTGAAGGGGCCGAGTCGGCCCGTGCAGAACGAGGAGCAGCGGGCGTATGCGTTGGGCGCGCTCGCGTGTGTGGATGCGGTTTTTATTTTTCGGACACCGCGGCTCGACGCGGAGATTCGGGCGCTGCGGCCGGATGTCTACACGAAGGCGGGCGACTACACGCTGGAGAAGCTCGACGCGGGTGAGCGCGGGGCGCTGCAAGGCGTGGGGGCGGAGATCACGTTTATGCCGTTTCTCGCGGGGTTCAGCACGACGGCACTCATCGCGCGTATCAAGGCGGCGGGGGAAGTGTGAACTTGCCAAAAAGACGAGCGAAAGTAGCTTCCGAACCATGTCTCTGGCGCAAATCAAAGAGGAAATTCACCGGATGTCGGCTGAAGAACGGGCCGAGGTGGAGAAATTGTTGCGCATCCTACGCGTGGTGAATGCTCCGGGCTATCGGGAGCGGATCACAAAGGCCAATGCCGAGATGGATGCGGGGCTGGGTGTCTCGCAAGAACAGTTCGAGGCGGTGATCGCCGAACGGCAGGCGAGTAAATTGTGACTCCTTCGCGGTATCGTCTTCAATTCGGTCGGGCCGCGTTTGAGTTCTGGAAACGACAATCCCCGGATGAGCGGGTGCGGCTGAGTGACAAATTTGCGTGGCTAGCGGTTCATCCCCACTACGAGGGCGATTGGAGCGACGTCGATGCGGAGGGTATGCGGGTATTTCAGAGCGTGTGTGGTCCGTTCTTGATTTCACACCGCACGGATCACGCGGTGTGTGAGGTGCGGATTCAGGATGTGGTCGCGGAGTGGTAATAAAATCATGCGTGTTGTCATTCTCGGTTCCGGTCGCGGCTCCAATGCTGAGGCGATTCTTAAGGCTCAGCAGGCGGGTAAACTTGGGCGCGCGAGCGTCGTGCAGATTTTGGCGGACAAGCCGGACGTGGGGATTCTTGCGCTCGGGGCGCGGTTTGGGGTGCCGGCGGCGTTTGTCGATCCGGCGCCGTTCAAGACGAAGCTCGAGGGTGACGGTGAGGCGCGGTTCATCGCGGCGGTGAACGCGGCGGCGCCGGATCTCGTGGTGCTCGCGGGATTCATGCGGGTGTTGAAGCCGGGATTTTTGAACGCGTTTGCGGGGAAGATCATTAATTTGCATCCGAGTTTGTTACCGAGTTTCCCGGGGCTCGACGGGATCGGGCAGGCATTCCGGCGCGGCGTGAAAATCACTGGCTGCACGGTGCACGGCGTGACGGCGGAAGTGGATGGCGGGCCGATTCTCGATCAGGCGGCCGTGCGCATCGAAACGGGCGATACGCTCGAATCGCTCGCGGCGAAGGTGCACGCGGCGGAGCATGCACTCCTGCCGTCGGTGATCGCGCGGTTGAGTGAAGCGGGGCAGTGAGCGCGCGCCGATGAACGAGGCGCGACCCATCCTGATCATCGAGGACGAGCCGGCGATTGCGGACACGTTGATCTACGCGCTGAAGACGGAAGGTTTCGCGCCGGAGTGGTGCGCGACGGGGCGGGCGGGGCTGGCAGCGGTGGAGGTGGCGGCACGGGCGGGACGGCCGTTTGCGCTCGTGGTGCTCGATGTGGGGTTGCCGGATGGGACGGGATTTGAGGTGTGCAAAACACTGCGGAAGACTTCGGCGGTGCCGGTGATTTTTTTGACGGCGCGCAATGCGGAGATTGATCGTGTGCTGGGGTTGGAACTTGGGGGCGATGACTACCTCGTGAAGCCGTTTAGCCCGCGGGAGCTCACCGCGCGGGTGAAGGCGATTTTGCGGCGGGTGGCGCCGGTGGCGGCAACGGGCGGCGCGGCGAAGGTAGAGGCCGTGGCGAACGGCGAGTTCGTGGTCGACGAGGCGCGGTGCGCGATTGCGTTTCGCGGGGCCGCGCTGGAGCTGACGCGGTATGAGTTTCGGTTGCTGAAGGTGCTGGTGGCGCAGCCGGGGCGCGTGTTTTCGCGGGACCAGTTGATGGACGCGGTGTGGGAAGATCCGGGGGCGAGTCTGGATCGCACGGTGGATGCGCACGTGAAGACGGTGCGCGCGAAGTTGCGGGCAGTGATGGCGGCGAACGGAGCGGTGGGCGATGACGCGGCCGGCGACCCGATTCAGACGCATCGGGGCTTGGGCTATTCGTTGCGGGAAACGAGCGCGTGGCGTGGCAAGTGAGGGAGCGAATTCGTGAAAATTCGCACGGCGATTTTTGTGGTGTATGTGACGGTGTCGGCGGCGGGGTTTGCGCTGCTGATGGGGCTCGTGTTGCGCGATGTGCGGCTGCGCTACGTGGAATCGATGCGTCGCACGATGGGTGATACGGCGGCGTTTCTCGCGGTGCTCGCGGCGGAAGGGCCACGCGGTGACGGGGCGTGGACGCAGAAGCTGGCGACGTTGCCGCCGAATGCGGAGTTGTTGCGGGTGTTTGCGGGCGATGCGACGGGGAGGGTGTTATTCGACTCGGCGCGCGGACGCGATGTGGGCCAGGTTTATCCGTGGCCGATGACGGGCGGCGGATGGATCGCGTCGGCAAGTTACACGCTGCCGAATGTGGCGGAGGTCAAGGGGGAGCTGCGCGTGCGGGCGCCGGTGAAGATCGGCGGAGAGCAGGTGGGCTGGGTGGGCGTCGGGCGGCCGTTGGCGAGTATCACGGAAGGTGTGACGGAGGCGCGGTGGCGGCTGGCGACGTATTCGGGAGTGATCGCGGCGGTGATGGTCGTGGCGGGGTGGTGGATCGCGTCGCGACTGACGCATTCGCTGGAGCGGTTGACGGCGTATGTGCAGGCGGTGCGCGACGGGAAGGCGGCGGAACCGCCGGCTTCGAAGGCGACGGAGATCGCGGCGCTGGGCCGGGCGTTTGAGGAGATGCGCGTGTCGCTCGAAGGGAAGGCGCACGTGGAGCGCTACACGCAGGCGCTGGCGCACGAATTTAAAGCGCCGCTCTCGGCGATCCGCGGCGCGGCGGAATTGTTGGCGGAAGAAATGCCGGCGGCGGAGCGGGCGCGGTTTTTGGGGAACCTGCGGGCGGAGTCGGACCGTTTGCAGCTGATCGTGGACCGGCTGCTGGAATTGTCGGCGCTGGAGGCGCGCCGTTCGGGGGCGGGTGTGCAGGTGGAGGTCGGGTTGCGGGCGGTCGTGGCCGGGGCGTGCGACGGCATGCGACTTTCGGCGCAGGCTAGGCGCGTGGCGTTGATCGTCGAGGACGGAGCCGACGCGATGGTGAAGGCCGAGGCGTTTTTGCTCGGGCAGGCGGTGGGCAATTTGGTGCAGAATGCGGTGGAATTTACGCCGGCGGGCGGGACGGTGCTCGTGGCGGTTGAAAGGCGCGGGGCGAGGGCGTGCGTGATGGTGGAGGATTCAGGGCCGGGGGTGCCGGACTACGCGGTCGAGAAAGTGTTTGAGCGTTTTTATTCGCTGCCGCGGCCGGACACGGGGCGGAAAAGCAGTGGGCTGGGGTTGAGTATCGTGCGGGAGATCGCGCGTTTGCACGGTGGTGAGGTCACGCTGGTGAACCGGGCCGAAGGCGGGGCGCGGGCGGAGTTGAGTTTGCCGGTTGCGTAGGTTGGCGCGGACGAATTCGCGGGGAATTCATCTTCGCTTCACACGGGATTCATGCAGCGGCGCCAGAGTGGGCGCGCATGAATACCATACCGCAAACGACTGCGCCGGCGTCGGCGCTCACGAAAATCGAACGGCGCAACCGCGCCACGATCAAACTGCTCTTCATCGCGGCGCTCGTGCTGCTGCTGCAGATACCGCTGCAATTTGTGAACGGGCTTCAGCAGGAGCGACGGGGCACACGGGCCAAGGGCGAACTCGCGCCGGTATCGTCGGCCGTGGACCAGCGCCGGGGGGCGATCGAACCGGCAAATGCTCGCGGAGGTGCGAATTTCAAAGAGCCGACGGACGGGGTGTTTGAGGCGTATCGGATGGTGGAGCGGGCGCTGAAGCACGGGGTGCTCGTGCTGGCGCTCGTGTTTGCGGCGTTCTTTTTGTTCGAGACGCTGGCGGGACTGCGGTTGCACGCAGTGCACTACGGGCTCGTGGGTGCGGCGATGTGTTTGTTTTACCTCGCGCTGTTGGCGCTCGGAGAAGTCGTCGAGCCGGGGATGGCGTATGTCGGTGCAGCGGTGGCGTCGTCGGCGCTCGTGGTGCTGTATAGCGCGGCGATTTTGCGGAGTCGCGCGCGGGCGGCGGTGATCGGCGGATTGTTGGCAAGCGTGCACGGGGTGCTCTACGTCGTGCTGCGGATGGAGAGCTACGCGCTGCTCGCGGGGACAGCGACGCTGTTCGTGGCGGTGGGGGCGGTGATGTGGTTTACCCGGAATATCGACTGGCACGCGCAGGACGCGGGCGCGGCGGGGGTGGCGTCATGAGGGCGCGGGCGAAACGGTTGCCGCGGCTGTGGTGCGCGTTGCAGGGGCTGCTGCCGCTGGAGGGAGTTTGGGCGGTGCCGCCGGGGAGTGCGGTGGCAGCGTCGAAGGCGGATGCGGCGGCGGTGGCGCGGTTCAAAACACAAGCGCGGAGGGCGACGTCATGAAGTGGATACCGGAGAGCGGGGTGTTTTGGCCGGGCCTCGGGGCGTGGGCGATCCGCGGGGTGTTTTGTGCGCTGCCGAGTTTTGTGTGGGCGGTAGGGCAATACGGCCGGCCGTGGCAGATCGCGGAGATGGCGGCGGGTGTGGCGAGCTACGTGGTCGTTTTCGCGTGGGTGACGGCGCTGCCGATTTATCGGGAACGCGTGCACGCGGGAGATATGGGTTGGTCCCTACGGGTGGCAGCGAACACGCGGGCAGCGCTGGCGCCGCTGATGTTTTTCGGGCCGGATATGTTACTCGGATTGGTTTCGACCGAGGCGATCAAGTGGATTGTTCGCTTCGCGACGGGTTCGGCGATGAGTGGAGGCGCAATCGGCTGGACCTATGCGACGACGATTGTGCAGGGGGCGCTGGTGTCGGCGACGATGTTGCTGCTCGCGCTCGTGATTTGGGGCGTGCGCGTGGGATTGAAGAAGGGCGGGCTGAAGCCGCGCCCTGCTTTTCAGGGGACTTCGTAGACTTCCACGAGGGCGACGCCGGTGCTGGCGCCGACGCCGCTGACTTGGGCGGTGTAGCTGCCGGGGGCGAGGGTCACGAGGAGGACGGCGTCGCGGGAGGCGGCGGTGAGAGGGAACGCGCCGACGTTGAAGAACGTGGTCGAGAGCTGCGGGGCACCGCCCCAGTTGTCGTTTTCGGTGATTTTTCCGGCGGCGCCGTAGAGCTCGAGTTTGGGGTCGGCGAGGGAACCGGCGACACCGAAGCTGCCGAGGGTGGGGCCGATGGCGCGGATGAGCAAAGTCTTGGGCGTCTCGCCGGCGATCACGAAGCCGGCGATGAGAATATCGCCGTCGACGCCGACTTGGGTGCGGGCGGAGACGTTGGTGAGGCGCGGGGTGGTGGCGCTGTAGGCAGTGGCGGGCGTCGCATCGTAGACTTCGGCGAGGGCCACGCCGGTGGGCGCGCCGCCACCGGCGGTGCCTCCGGTGATTTGCACGCTGTAGCTGCCGGGGGCGAGGCCGGGGAGAAAGAGGGCGGCATCGCGCGAAGTGGCATTGCTGAGGGCGAAGGCGCCGACTTGCGTGCCGACCGCGGCAACCTGGGTGTCGCCGGACCAATTGTCGTTTTCGTTGGTCTTGCTGCCGTTGAAATAAAGTTCGAGGCGCGGGTCGGTGAGGACGCCGGCTACGCCAAAGGCTCCGAGGGTGGGGCCGATGCCGCGGATGAGAATGGGTTTGTTGCCGAGTGTGCCGGCGCCGCCGATGCCGACGCCGACGATGAGCGTCTCGGCGCCGGTGCCGGCTTGGGAGCGGATGGCGAGATTCACGATGCGGCTGACGTCGACGTTGGCCTTGATGACGACTTGGGCGACGGAACTCGGGGCGATGCCGGCTGAGTTGGATACATCGACGGTGTAGCGGCCGGATTGGGCGGCCTGGGCGTTGGTGAGCGTGTAGGTGGAGGCGGTGGCGCCGGCGATGGCGGTGCCCTCGTATTTCCATTGGTAGGACAGGCCGCCGCCAGTGGCGGTGACGGACAGCGTGGTGGAGCCGCCGATGGGGAGGACGGCGGACTGGGGCTGCGCGGAGATGGTGGGCGTGGTGTCGAGGATGCCGCGCATGATGACGTTGTTGGACGCGGAGACGACATAGACGACGCCTTTGGAATCGACTGCGATGCCGACGGGCTCGTTGAAGCGCGAGGTGAGACCGGTGCCGGTGGCGTGGCCGGAGATGCTGGGGAGTCCGCCGATTGTGATGACAAAACCGTCGGGCGTGATGCGGCGGATTGCGTGGTTGCCGCGATCGGCGACGTAGACGATGCCGGCGGCATCGGTGGCGATGCCTTCGGGCGTATTAAAACGGGCGACGGTGGCGGCGCCGCTGGCGGTGCCGCTCGTGAAGGCGAGGCCGGCGAACGTCGTGACGTTGGCTGCGGAACCGGCGATGCGCCGAATGGTGTGGGCGCCGCTGTCGGCGATGTAGCCGACGCCGGCGCGATCAAAGGTGATGCCGCGCGGCGAGGTGAAGCGCGCGGCGGTGCCGGCTCCGTTGGTGGCGCCGGAAATACCGGCTTGGCCGGCGACGGTAACCGATACGATCCCACTCGTGGCCGAGGTGACTCCGAGGAGGCGGATGGTGTGATTGCCGGTGTCGGCGATAAAAAGGCGACCAAACGAATCGCTGCCGACGCCGTAGGGTTGGTTGAAAAGCGTGCTGGCGGCGGGGCCGTCGGTGGCGCCGGCCTGGCCGGTCGTGCCGAGGTCGGCAAAGTTGGCGGTGGTGAGGGAGAAGAGGCGGATAAAGTGGCGGGCGCGTTCCGAGACGGCGATCACGCCGCCGCCGACGGCGATGCCATGGGGCGAGGTAAACGCGTTGCGGGTGGTGACGACGCCGTCGGGCGTGACGCGGCGAATCGCGGAGTTGCGCCAATCGGCGACGAGGATGCTGTCGTCGTTTTCGAGAGCGAGGCCTTGCGGGTAATTGAAGCGGGCGGCGGCACCGGTGGCGTCGACGTTGCCAAAGCCGCCACCGGGGCCGGCGTGGTTGGTGACGACTTGTGCGGGGCTGATTTTGCGCACGGTGTGGTTCAGGGTGTCGGCGACGTAGAGATCGCCGGAGGGCGCCGCGGTGATGCCGAAGGGATTGTAGAAACGGGCGGCGGTGCCGGTGCCGTTGGCGCTGCCGCGTTGATCGGCGCCGCCGGCGTAAACGGAAACCACGGCGGCGGGAGTGATTCGGCGGATACAGTCATTGGACGTGTCGGCGACGTAGAGATTGCCGTCGCGGTCGAGCGCGAGGCCGGCGGGAAAATTGAAGCGGGCGGCGGCGCCCGTGGCGCTGGTGGTGCCGCGTTGGCCGGCGGTGCCGGCGAAGGTGGTGACGACGCCGTCGCGCGTGAGGCGGCGGATGGTGTGGTTGCCGTTGTCGGCGATGAGGAAGTCGCCGGAACTCTCCTCGACGATACCGTAGGGGCTGATGAAGCGGGCGGCGGCGCCGGTGCCATCGGCGGAGCCGGGGCTTTCGGCGAGTCCCGCGACGGTGGTGACTTCGCCGGCGGGCGTGATGCGGCGCACGGTGTGATTGGTGGCTTCGGTGACCCAGACGTTGCCGGTGCGGTCAACGAGGATGCCGGCGGGGCGGTTGAAGCGAGCGGTGGCGGCGGGGCCGTCGGCGCTGCCCGAGGTGCCGCTGAGACCGGCGTAAGTGGAGACGAGGCCGGCGGGGGTGATCTTGCGGATGGAGTGATTGACGCGGTCGGCGACGTAGAGATTTCCGGCGGTGTCGAGGGCGATGCCGTTGGGGGAATTGAAGCGGGCGGTGGCGCCCGGACCGTCGGCCGTGCCGGTGACGCCGGCGGCGCCCGCGAAGGTGGTCACAGCGCCGGTGGGTGAGACTTTGCGAATCGTGTTATTGAAGGTGTCGGTGACGTAGAGATTGCCGGCGGCGTCCGCGACGAGGGAGTTGAGATTGTAGAAGCGGGCGTCGGCCGCGGAGCCATCGGTGCTGCCGAGCTGGGGCGGTTGGCCGGCGACGACGGACCAAGTGTATTGTTGAGCTCGGGCCGTGGCGGCGAGCAGGGTGGCGACGCAGGCGAGCAGGGCGAAGCGGAGCTTCATAGGGGTAGCGCGAGGTGGAAGGGCCGGGAAAGCAAAGGGAGCAGGACCGCAGTGCGGACGGGTTTCAATGCGCGAATCGGCGGCGGGGGCGAAAAGTGAATTGCAGCGGTTACGCGGCACGGGGACGCTCAGGGGATGGCTTTGTTCGAAATCAAAACGGAAATCACTTTGGCGGCGGCGGAGACGGCCGACACGCTGCTGCTCGAAAACGGGCTCGAAAATTGGAGTGTGCTGGAGGACGTGATCGCGAAACGGGCGTGGCTCGTCGGGATTTTTGCTGATGAAGCGGCCGCCGCGGAGGCGTGGGAGGCGGTGACGCCGTTGCTCGCGGAAGCGGCGGTCGGCGCGGTGGGCGAGCCGGTGCGGCGTTCGCTGGGCGACGCGGATTGGCGCGACAGCTACAAGGCGCATTTTCACGCGTGGCAGTTTGGCCGGTTGCACTGGGTGCCGGTGTGGGAGCGCGAGACGTTCAAATTGCCGGCGGGGGACGCGGTGCTGTGGCTCGACCCTGGCATGGCGTTTGGCACTGGTAACCACGAGACGACGCGGTTGTGCGTGGAGCGCCTCGTGACGCTCGCGGCGGAGATGGAGAAACAGGGCGGCGACGTTGGAAAAAAACGGGTGATCGATGCGGGCTGCGGCTCGGGGATCTTGGCGCTGTCGGCGGTGTTGCTCGGCTTCCGAAATGTAGTCGGCTTCGACAATGATCCCGAGGCGGTGCGCGTGAGCGAAGAGAATGAGGCGCTGAACGGAATCGCGGGCACGGTGAAATTTCGCGTCGGCGATTTGCTGACGGGCTTCAGCGACGGGCCGGGCGATGTGGTGCTGGCGAATATTTTGGCGAACGTGCTGATCCAATATGCGCGCGAGCTCACGGCGGCGGTGGCGCCCGGTGGAACGCTGATCCTCAGTGGCATTTTGGCGGTCGAAGTGGAACAGGTGAAAGCGGCGTTTGCGGCGATCGTGCCGGAGTGGCGGCAGGAATCGCGCGTGATGGGCGAGTGGAGCGATGTGCTGCTGGTGCGGCCGTGACTTGGGTGAAACGGAACTTTTTTACCACGGATTTCACGGATGAACACGGATATGGCGGCGGAGAAAAATGAGAGAGGTGTGCGTTGGGTGTTGAAGGGCGCATTGCGGTTTTGGGTTTGCGTCGCACTGGCGTCGGTGGCGCTGCGCGCGCACGACACGTGGCTGCAGCCGGAGCGGTTTGCGGTGACGCCGGGGGCGACGTTGGTGTTTGATCTGACCAGTTCGGACGGATTTGTGGGCTTTCAGATGCCGATCGCGCCGGAACGGGTGGGGCGGATGCTGGCGCGGCTCGGCGGGGCGGACTTGAAGCCCGGCGCGCTCGCGGCGGCGGAGAAAACGTTGCGCTTTCCCGTCACGGTGGGGCGGCCGGGCGTGATGGTGATGGGGATCGAATTGAAGGCGCGGTTGCTCGAACTGGAGACGGATAAGATCGAGACGTATTTGCGCGAGATTCACGCGAGCGATGAGTTGCGCGAGGCGTGGGCGGCGGTGCCGGCGCCGCGACGCTGGCGCGAGAGCTACGTGAAACACGCGAAGACCTTTGTGCGCGTGGGCGAACCGGCGGTGGAGGAGCGGGCGTGGGCGGAGCCGCTGGGGCTGGCGCTCGAAATCGTGCCGGAGCGCGATCCGACAGCGTTGAAAGAAGGCGACGCGCTGCCCGTGCGGGTGCTGCGGGGCGGGAAGCCGCTGGCGGGATTTGCGCTCGGGTATGTCTCGGCGGGAGAGACGCGGGAACACGTGGCGGTGACGGACGCCGACGGGCGGGCGACGGCGACGCTCGATGCGCGTGGCGGGTGGCTGGTGCACGGGACGGATTTGCGTCGGGTGACGGCACCGGACCGCGAATGGGAGAGCGATTTCACGACCATGGTCGTCGAAGTGCGGTAACCGCGCGGCGGCTAGAGAGTGCACGCAACGGGATCTTCGCCGACGGGCGCAGCGCGGATGCAATTTTCCGCGCGGCTAGGGATAATGCCTTGCCTGCGGGCGGACCGTGGGGCTTCCCTAAAAGCCCTGTTGCCCATGAAACCCGCTCCGCCCGAACCCGATGACGTCACGCTTTTGCTGGCGGTGGCGCAACGCGACGAGGCGGCGTTTGGGGCGTTGTATGACCGGATGGCGCGGCCGATTTTTTCGCTGGTGCTGCGGATCGTGCGCGTGCGGGCGGAGGCGGAGGAAGTGTTGCAGGAAGCGTTCTGGCAAATTTGGGAAAGCGCACCGAGTTACCAGCCGGAGTTGGGCACGCCATTTTGCTGGATCGTGACGGTGGCGCGGCGGAAAGCCATCGACCGCCTGCGGTCGAACATGCGGCACCTGCAACGTATCGAGGAGGCGCAGGGCCTGCGCACGGAGGATGACTTTGTGGCACCGATCGGGTTGGAGTTGATGGCCTCCGACGAGCGGAGCGCGACGGTGCGGGAGGCGCTCGCCCGCCTCGGGCCGGACGAGCGGAAAGCCATCGTGCTGGCTTTTTTTGACGGACTGACGCACGAGGAAATCGCCACGGCGCTGCGCGCGCCGGTGGGCACGGTGAAGGCGCGCATCCGGCGCGGAATGCTGAAACTGAAACCAACGCTCGCGGGGCTGTGTCAGCCGGGCGGCAACTGAGGTGAACCCATGATGCGCAAAAAAAAGCAGTCTAGCCCGCGTCGCACGCTTCGTCCGAAAGCTGGGGCCCACGTTTCGGGTGAAGAGCCGGCGTGGTCCAAAGAGGAGGCGGCGCTGGCGTGGGCGGCACCGGCGGCGCCCGCACCGTCGGCAAAGGTGAAAACGCAATTACTCGCGCGAATCCGTGCGACGCAGACGGCCGCCCCGACGGCAGCCGCGGCGGTGCCGGCCGGGTGGCGTTTCGAATCGGCGCGCACGGAGGAAGGTTGGCGCGAGACGTTTCCGGGTGTGCGCTTCAAGACTCTCTCGATAGACGAAGGGCGCGACGTGGTGATGCTGCTGCTCGCGATGGCGCCGGGGGCGCGTTTCCCGGATCATCTGCACGACGACGGTGGCGACGAAGGCGTGGTGATTTCCGGCGACGTCGTGATGGACGGGCGCGCGATGGGCGCCGGGGACTACTATTTTGCAGCCGAGGGCACGCATCACGTGAACATCACGAGCCCGAGCGGTTGCACGGCGTTGCTCAGCATGCGGGCCTCGGCGTGGCGGAAATGGCGGGAGCGCATCGCGGCAAGACGATGAGGCGGGTGCGGCTCGTTTTCGGCGGATGGTGGGCGTTGGTGCTCGGAGCGGTGGTGTGGGCCCACGATCCCGGCCTCAGCACGGCGCAGGGCCGGGTGACGGCGACGACGATCGAGCTGACGGTGGGCTTTGCTCCCGCCGATGCGGAGCAAATGCTCCCGCCCGAGGCGCGCATCGCGGGGAAGTGGACGCAGGCGGAATTCGTCGCCGCGCAGCCGCTGCTCGCCGGACTGGCTCCGGAGATCATGGAACTGCGCGCGGGCGGCGTGGCGGTGACGCCGAGCACGGCGCGCGTGGAACTCGCGGCGGGCGATGCGCTCAACTTTCTTCTCATCTATCCGCGCCCGCCGCCAGGTGTGGTGACGCTGCGGTCGCAGAAGCTCGGGTTGCTGCCGCCGGGCCACCGGGAATTTGTGCTCATCGTGGACGAGCGCGGGTCGACGGTGGGGAAAAAGTTACTCAGCGCGAAAGACGATACCGTGCAACTCGACCTGAGCGAGGTGCAGTCGGTTGCGGGCGGTGCGCCGGCCGCGTCGGGTGACGCGGGCGCCAGCGGCGATGCGCCGACCATCCGGGGATTTATCGTGCTCGGAGTGGAGCACATCTGGACGGGCTACGATCACCTGTTGTTTCTCTTCGCGTTGCTCGTGGTGTGCCGGAGCTTTCGCTCCATCGTGGGTATCATCACGTGTTTTACTGTCGCGCATTCGCTCACTCTGGCGATGGCCACGCTCGATATCGTCAACCTGCCGAGCCGGCTCGTCGAGGCGGTGATTGCAGCCTCCATCGTCTATGTCGGCGTGGAAAATCTCGTGCGGCGCGGCGAGGAGCCGAAGGGACGCTGGGCGCTGACGTTCGCGTTTGGGCTCGTGCACGGTTTCGGGTTTGCGAGCGTGTTGAAAGAGCTCGGCGTCGGCGCAGGCGGGTCGGGGCTGCTGATGCCGTTGTTTACGTTTAACCTCGGCGTCGAGCTGGGACAGATCGTGATTGCGGCGGTGGTGCTGCCGATCGTGTGGCGGTTGCGGAAGAACGAAAAATTTATTCGCCGCGGCGTCCCGGCGCTCTCGGCGATCGTGGCGTTGGCGGGGCTCTACTGGTTGGTAGAGCGAACGATTTTGGGGTGAAGCCGAAAGTTTTCCGCATCTCGGGCGCGTTTCCAAACGAAGAGCTTTCCGGATGTCTTCGCTATCCCGCCAACACGCTCACGCCCGGTGGCCTTTCTGGCTACTGATCGTGGCATGGGTGTGTGCGAACAGCCCGCAAGTGGCCACCTATGCGTTGCTCACGTGGATCGGTGAGGCGCGGAGTTTTTCGCACCAGCAGCGGTTGACCGCGGAGGTCGCGCACGTGCTTACCGGGACTAAATTGCCCGAGCGAATTTCGCTGGCGAGACACTCGGAGGGGGCGGAGCGGCCGTTTGCGCCGCTCGTGCCGGTGGAGGCGACGTTGAAGAAAATTCAACTCGCCATGGAGGAGACGACCGACGTGTTGCCGCCAGAGGTGCGCGTGCAGTGTTGGGTTGCCCGACTCGAGGCGCGGCGCGACGCATGGTCGGATGCGCCGCCGCATGAGCCGCCGCGGGCGCGGGGAATGAGCTGAACCTGCGTCGTCCGTCTCGATCGAGAACAGGGGCGCAGGAGGGTGGACTTCGTTTCGCGGATAGCGAAGCGGAGCCGTCATTTTCCAACCTGCGCGCGCGTCCATCGCGGTCGCCGCGCGCAAAAACTTCCTGATGCCATGTCACCATTTTCATTTCGTTTTTCGGCGCGCACGCGCACTTCACTTCTTATTTTTATCGTCTGTCACGCTGCGGCGTTGCGGGCTCAAACCGGAGCGCCGTCCGGCGGCACGGGCGCACCGCAAAGACTCGCGCCGGTGGTCGTGGAGGGGCGCGACACCGATCTCGTCGGCACGGCGGCCTCGGCATCGCAAGGCATCGTGGGCACGCGCGAACTGGCGGAGCGACCGCTGCTGCGGCGCGGCGAATTGCTCGAGGTGATCCCGGGCGTCGTCGTCACGCAGCACTCCGGCGATGGGAAGGCCAATCAGTATTTCCTGCGTGGCTTCAATCTCGATCACGGCACGGATTTTTCAGTGAGCGTGGATGGCATGCCGGTGAATATGCGCTCGCATGCGCACGGGCAGGGCTACGCGGACATCAACTTTCTCATCCCCGAGTTGGTGCGGCAGGTGGACTACAACAAGGGGCCGTTTTTCGCGGAGGTGGGCGATTTCTCGGCGGCGGGCGCGGCGGAGTTTCGGCTCGTCGACGCGTTGCCGCGGCCGTTTGTCTCGCTCATGTTGGGCGAGAATAGTTTCGCGCGTTTTGTCGCCGGCGGCACGCGGAGTGCCGGTGGGGCGGAGACGACAGGCGCGGTGGAGTTCACGCACAACGACGGACCTTGGCTGCTCAGCGAGGATGCCAATCGCTTCAACGGCTTCGCGCGGCACCACTGGATCGCAAATGGCGACGATTTCCGTCTCTCGGTGATGGGCTATCGCGGCCGGTGGCGCTCGACGGATCAGATCCCGTTGCAGGCAGTGGAGACGGGCACGCTGGATCGTTTTGGTCACATCGACCCGACTGATGGGGGCGAAGCGGAACGGGCGAGCGTGTCGTTCGATGCGAGGCTGAAGGGCGCTAGCGGCACGACGCGGGTGAACGCCTACGCTCTCTACAACGGGCTCAATCTGTTTTCGAACTTCACCTACTTCCTCGACGATCCGGTGAACGGCGACCAGTTCAACCAACGCGAGCGCCGCGCGGTGCTCGGCGGAGCCGCGACCCACGCGTGGTCCGGCTCGTCGTTCGGAGCGAAGAGCGCGTTCGTCGTGGGTGGGCAGGGGCGCGTCGACGAGATCGGCGAACTCGGCCTGCACCGCACGGCACGACGCACGCGGCTCGCGACCGTGCGTGAGGACGCCGTGAGCGAAGCGAGCCTGGGGCTGTTTGGCCGCGCGGAGACACGGTGGAGTGACGCAGTGCGCACGACGGCGGGGCTGCGTTGGGATGGCTATCGTTTCAGGGTGCAGAGCAACGACGCGCGCAACTCGGGCACACGCCTCGCGGATATCGTTTCGCCGAAGCTCGGCGCGGTGTTCGGCCCGTGGAACAAGACGGAACTCTACGCGAACGCCGGCTACGGTTTTCACAGCAACGATGCGCGCGGCACGACGATCCACGTCGATCCGGCGGACGGCGCGACGCCCGTGGATCGCGTAGATCCCCTCGTGCGTTCGCGAGGCGTGGAGTTCGGCGTGCGCACGGCGGCGGTGCGGGGCCTCGTGAGCTCGCTCACGCTCTGGGCGCTCGATCTCGACTCGGAGTTGGTCTTCGTGGGCGATGCGGGTGGGACGGAGCCGACGGCACGCACGCGACGCTACGGCGTAGAATGGGCGAACTTCTGGAAGGCCACACCGTGGCTCGCGCTCGATGCCGACCTCGCGCTCACGCATGCGCGGTATCGGGACGATCCGGTGAGCGATCGCGTGGCAAACTCCATCGATACGGTGGTGACGGCGGGCGCGACGGTGACGAGGGGAGCCGGCTGGTTTGGCAGCGTGCGCGCGCGGTATTTTGGCCCGCAGCCGTTAATCGAGGACAACTCGGTGCGAGCGCCGTCCTCGCTCACGTTTAACGCACGCACCGGCTGGCGCACGAAAGATTGGGAAATCGCGTTCGACGTGCTGAACCTCCTCGACCGCGCGAGCTTCGATATCGCGTATTTTTATGCGTCGCGGTGGCCACGCGACTCTGCGGCAGCGGTGGACGATATTCATTTTCATCCGGCCGAGCCGCGGACGTTTCGTCTCGGTGTGACTCGGAGATTTTGAGTTTTCACCGGCCGCGCGGCGACCCGCTACGACAAACGCCGACGGACGGATGCAGAAATTTTCTTTTTGTTAGCGGGCTGCATCTCGGGTGCAGTGTGGGGCGAATCAAGGGCCATGAGAATTTCGTGCCCCTTGATTTGTTTCGCGCTGGTCGCGGTGTCGGCGAGTGCCGCGAGTGCGGTGGTCAAATTGGCCGAGTCGATGGTGCTCACCCCGATGGGAGGCACCGAGCGCGAGGATCGCGAAATCGCCCAATGGCAGCAACGCGCGGGCGCGGCCGACGCGAAGCCCGAGGCGTTTGAGGGGCTCGGGTGGGCGTTGGTCGCCAAGGCGCGACGCACGCTCGATCCGGGATTTCACAAACTCGCGGAAACAACGGCGGACGCGATGGACGTGCGTTTCGGCGTCAGCGCGGAGTCGCGGCTCCTACGCGGGCACGCGTGGCACAATCTGCACCGCTTTCGCGAGGCGGAGACGGTCGCGCGCGGCTTGGTTGCGGAGCGCGGCGCTGCGGCGGAGCTGGCGCTGTTGAGCGATGCGCTCATGGAGCAGGGGAAACTAGGCGAAGCGGTCGAGGTGTTGCAGCGACTCGTCAACGTGAAGCCGGGTGCGCAGGCGTTCAGTCGCATCGCGCACGTGCGTTGGCTGAAAGGCGACCTCGCGGGTGCGATCGATGCGATGGAGACGGCACGGCGCGCGGGTGATGCGCG
>CALRZR010000110.1:0-22545 GCA_943372705.1 Opitutus sp. GAS368
AACGGCTCTCTCCTTTCGCAACGTGATCCGCCCGCTGCTCTCGCTGCTTCGCTCGGCGCCCCAACCGCGCCTTCTGGCGCTTTTTGGGGCGAATGCCGTGCTGTCGCTGTTCGCCGGGTTCGCGCTGGTTTCACCGTCGACGGCGGAAAAGTTAATCGCCCTGGGTGGCTACTACTATCTCCTCGGGTTGTTCGGGCTGTGGGTGTGGCTCGGGTATCGGGTGGCCGCATCGCGCCGCGAGGTTTGGGCGAGTTGGTTGCACCGGCCGGGTTGGCCGGGGTTGGCAATCGTGACACTGGCGGTTTTCGCGGTATGGAGCGACCCGTTCAAACACAAGGTGCTCTTTGACGAGTATGTGTTGCAGGGCACGGCGCTGCACATGCACGCCACGAAGGAAATCGGCACCGTCATCCGGGCCTACGACATCGCCGGCTCGTGGGTGCCGATCGACACGTTCCTCGATAAACGCCCCTACTTTTTCACGTTCCTCGTGTCGCTCGTTCACGACCTGACCGGCTACCGGATCGCGAATATGTTTTTGGTCAACGCCGCGCTGACGCCGGTATTGCTCGGCCTTGTTTATTGGTTGGGACGCCAATTCGCGGGGCGCGGGGCGACGCTGCTGGGGGTGGCGCTGCTCGCCACGATGCCATTGACCGGGCAGAATTCCACTGGCGCCGGGATGGAATTACACAATCTCGTGATGCTCGCCCTGACGATGGCGTGTGCAGTGCTCTGGCTCCGCGCACCCGACGGGAATCGGCTGTCCTTGCTGATCGTCAGCGCCGTGCTCCTGGCGCAGAGCCGCTATGAATCGGCGGTTTTCGTCGTGTCTGCGGGCGTGGTGATCGTGGCCGGTTGGATGTCGGCCGGACGAATTATTCTTACGTGGACCGCGGTGCTCGCGCCGCTGCTGCTCGTGCCCCGGGTCTGGCACAACCGGTTTCTCGATGCATCGCCTCTGCTGTGGCAACTCAGCGAGAATCAAACTTCGCGCTTCGGCTTCGAATATCTGCCCGGGAATCTCACCGGGGCGTGGACATTTTTTTTCAACTTCGGGTCGTCGTTGGCCAACTCCTGGTATCTCAGTTTGCTCGGCTTGATCGGGCTGACCGGGTTCCTGTGGGTCGCCGCCCGTTGGTCTCGCACAGAGCCGCGCCCACCTGTGGCGCCCGTCACGGTGACGATGCTCGCGTTTGGGGCGGGCATCGTCGGCAACCTCGTGTTGATCATGTTCTACTACTGGAGCCGGCTCGACGACACGATCGCATCGCGGTTCGCTTTGCCGATGTGTCTGTTGTTGGCCCTCGCGGCGGCGTGGTGGGTGGGCCGGATCGATTCGCGGCGCGTGCCGGCATTGCGGATTGCGGTCGTGGGGTTTGGCGTGTGGCTGCTGGTGTGGTGCTTTCCGGCGCTCGCCCATCGGCTCTACACGAGCCAGAATTTGGTGATGCAGGAAGTCGAGTGGGAGCATGAGCAGTTGATGAAACGGCCCGGGCCGGTGCTCTTGATCTCCAACAAGTCCACGATCCCGTTCGTGCTGCTGCGAATCCCCACGATCATCAATGGCGTCGGCCGCCAGCGGGTCGCCCAGATCCGCTATCACATGCGGGAAGGCACGTTCAAAGAAGTGATCGTCGCGCAGGCGTTGCGTCCGACGTCCGTCGCGGGGCAGATGGGGGTCGATCCCGACGACGTCATGCCGGACAGTTTTCGGCTCGTGCCGATTGCCGAGAAACGCTTTGGCGGACGCTATGCGCGGCTCAGCCGATTGGTTGGTATTGAGGAGCCCGCAGCGGCGGAAAAAACGGTGGTTCCATGAGCCGACGCGAAGACGGCACTGTCGGCCATGGTTGAGTCTGCGCAAGGTCCGGTGCCGGCTGCGTCGGCATCATCGAGCCGCTTCCTGTGGTGGACGTTGGTGGTGTTGGCGGGGCTTGTGCTCGCGGCGCTCGCGCGCGCTCCGGAGTATTTGCGGCTGCTCGGCGTAAATCATCTGGGGGTGTGGTTCATCGATTTGCATGCCGTGCTCGCATCAGCCGACGCCGTGGCTGCCGGCCTCGATCCCTATGCCTACAATCCGCTCGATCATTTCGGGCGCGTGCACTGCTACCCCCATTGGTGGCTGCTGCTCGGATCGTTGGGTTTTACCCGGGCGGATACGCAACTGCTCGGGTTTTCCCTGGTCGCCGTATTTTTTATCACGGCAGTCGCCGCGCTTCGTCCGAGGTTGCTCGGCGAGGTATTCTGGATGCTGGCGGTGCTGTGTTCGCCGCCGGTTCTGTTGGCATTGGAACGGGCCAATATCGATCTTGTGATCTTTATCCTCCTCGCACCAGTGGTGCCGTGCCTCTTGTCGCCCCGGCCGTGGTGGCAGCTCATGGCGGTGCCGCTGATCGTCGGAGCGACGATGCTCAAGATTTATCCGATGGTCGCGGCGGCGGTTGTGTTGGGCCTCGGCACCGGTCGCGAAATGCGCCGACTGATCGGCGTGGGCGTGCTGCTGCTGGCGGTGGCATTGCCGGATATGGTCGGCGACTTTCAGCGCTACGCGCGGCATTTGCCCGAACCGGACGGGCTAATGACGATGGGGGCGCGGAATCTCTTTGTTTCGTTTGGATTGCCGGCCGGCGTCTCGCGCTGGCTGGGCGCGCTCGGCGGAGCCGCGGTCGTTGTCTATTTTTGGCGAACCAAGCCGCTGGCTGGTTGGACGATTCCGCAAACCGAACGACACCGGTGGTTGGGTGGAATGTTGGGTGCGGCGCTCCTCGCCGGGTGTTTCTTTGCGGGCACGAGCTATTCCTACCGTTGGGTGTTTGCGCTGTGGCTGGTGCCGCTGTTGTGGCAACTGGCGCGCGACGGGGCGGCGCCCACCCGAGTTCGGCGATGGGCGAGAATAACGGCGGCCCTGTTGGCCTTCGCGCTTTGGGGCGACGCGGCGGCGAGTTTGGTGATCGGCACCTGTTTCGCCGGGGCCCCTCCCGAGAAAATCATGCTCTGGGCGGACCGATTTTTTCACGCCGAGCAGCCGGTGATCTGGGCGCTCTTCGTCTGCCTTCTCGGGCTGCTCACGCACTTCGCGGAAGCGGGGGTGCGGCAGCTGTTCAATGCGAAGCCGGCTGCAGCACCGCGCGCTCGATGAGTTTTTGCCAGTCGGCGAGCGAGCCGGCAGTCGCGGCGGCCAGTTCGTCGGCGCGCAGGCGGTAGATCAAAATCGAATGGCCCACGGCGGCGTTGGGGCCGCGCACGCGCAGGTAGTGGCAGAGGCGGGCGAAGCGCAGAATATCGTGCCGCGTCCACGTGCGGCGCCATTTCGCCTCGGGCGCATCGCGGTTCATTGCGGCCCGGCGTTGGGCGTTGCCCACGTAATCGGCGAAGAGGTGTTCGATGGCGCGCAGTTCTTGAAATTCTCTCTCCAGCTCCAGCGTCCACGGCCCGCGAATCGGACTGTAGACGTGCGACAACATCGTGGCGCTGATCGCATAGGTGCCGGGGGCGAGACGCACGTAGGGCTGCGGAATTTTGAACGCGTTCACGAAGGGCAACCGGTGAGCCTTGATGCCGTAGTAGTCTGGCTCTCCCGTGCCGAAGTAGGAGAGGAAGACCGGTTCATTGCGGCGATTCGCGTCGAGCCACGCTTTGAGCCCCGGGAGATCTTGCCCCCAGTCGAGCGAGCTGTCGACGAGGTGGCGGTGGCCGCTGGCGGGACCGCCGCCGAGGATGTTGAAGTAGGCAAGGAAATGAGGGGCGGAGCTGCTGGCTTCCAGTGCCTGGCCGCCGGCGAGTCCGCCCACCAAGGCGAGCGCGATGCCTCGCCGCGAGGCGCACCACGCCACGAGCGCGCCCGCGGCGATAAACAACACGGGGTAGGTCGGCAGGATGTGGCGGTGCCCGATGTTCAGATGGCTCGTGAGCGAAAAGAGCCAGTAGACGGCAAACAGCACTAAGAGCGGCGCGACCCGGTAGGGTTCCGCGCGCGCGCGCGCGGTGTGGGCGAGCCAACGGCGGGCCGCGAGGGCACCGATGGCGAACGTGACGGCGAGCACGGGAAGGGTGGTCTTTAGAGCAAAGGTCCACGGGAAGAAACTGACCCAACCCGTCACACTGTAGTCGCCGTTGAGAAACGCGGAGCGGATGCCCGCGGTGTCGATCACGTAGGCGAAGCCGTAGAGGAAGGCTTCGGGGAGTGCGCGCACGGAGGCGAGGGCGCGCAGCACTTTGCCGGGAAAACCGATCGAGGCGTTGATCGTCTCCCACGGCAGAATAAAGTGGTCCGGAGCGGGCAGCGCGGGATTAAAGGCGGCGTAGTGGAATCCGTAGCACGCCCAAATGATGCCGGCGGCCACCGCGCCGTGGCCGAGCGCGGAGAGGGCGGCGGCGCCGAATTTTCCCGCGCGGGTGGTGAAGGTGCGTCCCGCCAAGGTGAGCGGCGCGGGGGTGAAGGCGCGCCAAAGCGCGAGCAGCACCATCATGGGCAAAAGCAGCACGGCTGAATATTTGGCGACCCACGCAAAACCGAACGTGACGGCGCTCAACCACCACCAGCGCGCGCGACCGTCGTGGAGGTGACGCCACCAGGCGCCCACGCCCGCGAGGAAGAAGAACGTCATGCACGCGTCCGACGTGGCGAGTGCGCCGTGGGCGAGGAAGTTGGGGCTGAAGACGAAGAGTGCGAGCGATAGAAAAGCGGCCGCGTTGCCAAAGAGCCGGCGCGACCAACAGAAAATCAAGACGCCGGTCGCGACGTTGAAGAGCACGATCATGGCGCGCCCGGCCATCAGCATGGGGAAATGATCGTGGCCCGTTTCGTAGAAAAATTGATGACCCACGGCCTGCACCTCGGAGGTTTTCCAGTAGGGGTTGCCTTCGAGTTTGGGAAAGGGCGGGCGCATGAAGACCGCGGGCAAGGCGGCCCAGCGTTGCGGCAAGATGCCGTTTTCCGGGTGGAGGCGGTAGTCGTCGAGGTGCCAGTAGGCGTAGCCGCCGGTGATGTGGATGAGTTCGTCGGCGGTCGTGCTCTTGCCGGAGGCGGCCCAGAGTGCGAGGGCGGCGTGGATCGCGAGCAAACCGGCCACGGCCAGCCCGACGAGGAACTTCGCTGGTGCGCGCGCGGCCATGCGGGACTCAGGCCGCGAGCGCGGCGCGCAGCGCATCGGCGACGATCGCGATGTGCGTCTCCGTCATCTCGGGAAACATCGGCAACGAGAGCACGGTGCGCGCAGCCTGTTCGGCGCGCGGAAAGGCCCCCTCGTCGTAGCCGAGTTCGGCGTAGGCTTTTTGGCGATGGATCGGCACGGGGTAGTGCACGACGGTCTGGACTCCGCGCGCAGTAAGAAATTTCGCGATGGCGTCGCGGTGGTGATCGACCAGGCGGACGACGAAGAGGTGGTAAACGTGGCGGCCGGTCCACGGGGCCTCGGAGGGCAGGATGACGCCGGGGAGATCGGCTAGGGCAGCGCGATACCAGCCCGCGGCGACGCGGCGGCGCTCGTTCCATGCGGCGAGATGGCGGAGTTTCACGCCGAGGATTGCGGCCTGCATCGTATCGAGGCGCGAATTGTAGCCTTGGATCTCGTGGTGGTATTTCACCACGGAGCCCCAGTTGCGCAGGAGTTTGATTTGCCGCGCGAGAGTGTCGTCTTGGGTGTTCACGGCGCCACCGTCGCCGAACGCGCCGAGGTTTTTTCCGGGGTAGAAACTGAAGGCGGCTGCTTGGCCGAGGGCGCCGCAGGGGCGGCCGTCTTTCAGGGTGGCGCCGTGGGCTTGGGCGGCGTCTTCGATGAGGGCGAGGCCGTGCTGTTGGGCGAGCGCGGCGAGCGCATCCATGTTGGCGGGCTGGCCGTAGAGGTGCACGGGCAAGATCGCGCGCGTGCGCGGTGTGATCGCGGCGGCGACGGCGGTCGGATCGATCAGGTAGTCGTCGAGCGAGCAGTCGACGAGGACGGGCTTCGCGCCGGTGTAGGAAATGGCCTCGGCGGTCGCGATGAAACTGTTGGCCACGGTGATAACTTCGTGGCCCGGGCCGATCCCGAGGGCGCGGAGGATGAGTTGGAGCGCGTCGGTGCCGGAGCCGACGCCGATGGCGTGCTTGGTGCCGCAGAATTGCGCCCATGCCTGCTCAAACGCGGTGACTTCGGGGCCGAGAATAAATTGGCCGTGGCGCAGCACAGTGTCGATGGCCGGGTCGAGTTCGGCGCGCAGTTGGCGGATTTGCAGCGGCAAATCTTGAAACGGGACTTGAGGCGGAGGTGTGGCGGTCATCGGGTGGCGAGGGTGAGACGCGGCTCCCGGCGCCACGCCCACCAGAGTGAAAAAAGTCCGGTCAACGTGCGGCGCATCACGCGCAGACGCGAGGCCGAAGCCACGCCGCCGAGGCGGACCTTCATCTCGACGTCGACCTCGACGAAACTCGCGCCGAGGTCACGCAGGCGCACGAGCGCTTCGGCGAGCATCGGGATGCCGCGCTGCGTGAGGCTGATCCGGAGAAACTGACTGCGGCGATAAGCGTGGATCCAATTCACGTCGCGCAAGCGCAGGCCGAAGAGCGTGGCGACGAGCTGCGGGTAGAGCCACGAGTTGAAGGCCATGAGGGGATTGTAGCCGACGCGGGCGCGGCGGACGCCGACGATCACATCGGCGCGGCCGAACTCGGCGGCATAGGGCGCGAGGTCGGCGGGATCGGCCGGCATATCGGCGGGCCAGAGAATCAGGTAGTCACCCGTGGCAAGCGCGGCGCCGCGGCGGAAGGCGCCGCCGATGCCTTGGTTTTCCTGATGGTGGGCGACGACACCGGAGAGTTCGCGCGCGAGGGTGTCGGCGATGGCGCCGGTGCGGTCGCGGCTGCCGTCGTTGACAATGATGATTTCGGCGGAGAGGCGCAGGGCGTCGAGCGTGCGGCGGAGGCGGCGGATGGCGTCGTCGAGGAGCGCCTCTTCATTAAAGGCGGGCACGACCACGCTGAGCGCGGGCGGGGCAGAGCTCATGCGGACGGGCGTATCAGGCGCGCGGGCACGCCGGCCACGGTCGCGCCCGGGGCGACGTCACGCGTGACGACGGCGCCCGCTCCGATGGTGGCACCGGCGCCGATGGTTAGGCCGCCCATAATGAGTGCGCCCGAGCCGAGCGAGGCGCCCGCGCACACGAGGGTGCGGTCGAGCCGCCAGGTGCCGGCGAGCGTGGCGGCGACGGTGGGATGGCGGTCGTTGATGAACATGACGCCGTGACCGACGAAGACATCGGCTTCGAGGGTGACGCCGGAGCAGATGAACGTGTGGCTCTGGATGCGGCAGCGCGGGCCGACGACCACGTCGCGCTGGATTTCGACGAAGGTGCCGATCATGGCATCGTCGCCGATGGTGCAGCCGTAGAGGTTGATGAAGGAATTGAGGCGCACGCGTGCACCGAGCTGCACATCGGGGGCGACGCGGGCGAATTCGGGGACGGGGGCGCTCATGCGGAGGCGACCTTGACGGCACGGCCGTGTTGGCGGAGGGACTCGTGGGCGGCTTCGAGCGCGCGCACGACGGCGAGACCGAACTCGGCGCTGGCAGCGGGTTGGCGGCGGGTGCGCACGCAGGCGAGAAACTCCTGGTCCTGGCGGGTGAGCGGCTCGGCGAGTTTTACCTTGGGAATCGTGATCTGGCCGTCGCGGAGAATCATGTGGAATTCGCCGAAGGAGCTGTAGTGGTCGGCCGTCACGCCCTTGTCGTAGTAGCGGATGGGCTCGAGGTTGTTCATATCGTCCCAGACGGCCATCTTGTGGTCGCCGACGATGGTGAGCTGGCGGACTTTGCGGGGATTAAGCCACGACACGTGCACGTGGCAGACGACGTTGCCGGGGTAGGTGAGCGTGAGAAACCCGACGTCTTCGACGCCTTTTTGGAGGACGCTGTTGCCGGTGGCCGAGACTTCGAGGGGCTGGGTGCCGAGGAGAAAGTTGAAGATCGAGATGTCGTGGCTCGCGAGGTCGTAGATGGCGCCGACATCGGAGCGCACGGGGCCGAGGTTGGTGCGCACGGCATCCATGTAGTAAATACGGCCGAGCTCGCCGCGATCGAGGTCGGTCTTCAGGTGGAGGACGCCGGAGTTGTAGAGGAAAACGTGGCCGACCATGAGCAAGCGGCCTTGCGCGAGGGCGAGGGCGGCGAGTTCGGCGCATTCGGCGGCGGTGGGCGCGAGGGGTTTTTCGCAGAGCACGTCTTTGCCGGCGAGGAGGGCGGCCTTGACGAGGGCAAAGTGGGTGTTGGTGGGCGTGGCGACGACGACGGCGTCGATGTCGGGGGCGGCGGTGATGTCGGCGGAATTTTTCGTGACGGCAACGCCGCGGAGGAATTTTTGCGCGGCGGCGAGGCGGGCGTCGGAGGCGTCGCACACGCGGACGACTTCGCAGCCGTCAAATTGGGAGAAGTTGCGGACGTGGTTGGGGCCCCATTGACCGAAGCCGATGACGCCGACGCGGACAGTTGACGAAGGGGTGCTCACGCGTCGGGAAAAATCACCGGTGAGCGCCGGTGCTGTCGAGGGGGAAGTCCGGGGGCGCGCGGCGGGCGCTGCGTATCACCAGATTTTTATGCGAAGCGGGCGGTAACAATGAACGCGCCCGGGGGCGTGTTGCGGAAATTGGAACGGGACGCGACGCCACAACCGGGCTGGATGCCCGCAGGGATGAAAATTGTGGCTCGCGGGCCGCGAGGGCGCAGGGGTGGCGGAATCGGCTCAGCCTTTCGCGAGCGGGATGACGGTGTTCCAGGTGCGGGTGGCGTCTTTGAGGTCGAGGCCGGGGCCTTCGGCGGTGGCGCAGAAGAGGTGCGTGGGCCGGCCGTTTTCGATGAGCAGTTGCGGGCGCTCGAGGAAACCCTGGCGGGTGGTGCGGCCGTCGCTCCAGCGGAGTTGGCGGCTGTAGGCGAGGGTGGCGCGGTCGAAGTCCCAGTTGAAACCGTCGGGGCTGGTGACGTGGATGCCGCCGAATTTTTCGCCGCAGATCTCGCCGGTCATGTCCTTCATGAGCGCATTCACGCGACCGTTTTCATACCAGAGGAACGGGTCTTCGACGTGGGCGGGTTTGCCCTTGAAGAGCCATGGGGTGGGCTGGCGTTTCCATGGACCGGTGTAGTGCGGGGCATGGGCGACGCCGACCTGAAGGTTGCCGAGATTTTCTTTGCGCGACTTGTAGGCGAGGAGGAATCCACCATCGGGCAGCGGGCAGAGCGAAGGATTGGTGGTGGCGATGGAATCCCATTCGCCGGGGCGCGGCTCGAGGAGCGGAGTGTCGAGGCGTTTCCACGGGCCCTTGATGCTCTTGCTCGTGGCGAGGCCGATGCGTTTGCGGGCCCAGGTGGCGAGGTAGCGCGGGGAGCGCCAGACCTCTTGATTGTCGTGCGTGGGTGTCGGACCGTCGTAGGTCGAGCCCATGTAGAGCAGGAGGTAGGTGTCGCCGACCTTGCGGATGTGGGGATTGTGCGTGGTGCGGGCGTCGAAGAAATCACCGCCGCGCGGCGGGAGTGCGACCTCGGCGAGTTTGTAGGGGCCGACCGGCGTGGCGGACTCAGCGCGCACGATCTCGGACATGAACAACCAGTGCGGGTGAAACAGCACCGTCTTCGGAATGCGGGAGGCGAAGAGGTGGTATTTGCCGTCCTCGCCACGGATGGGCGCACCGCACCAGACCCAGTGATCGGGCAATTCGAAGCCACCGCCGACGACGGCGGGTTGCAGGCGCGAGATGAAAGATGGCGACGCGGACGCCGGGGATTTTTCGGCGGCGCGAAGTTGCGCGAGGAGCGGTGCGGCGGCGGCGGCGGTGCCGAGGTGGGTGAGGAAGGTGCGGCGGTGCATGGGGCGCGTGGAGAGGGAGGCGAGTTCGACGGGTGACGACGGCGGCGTGGCCGGCGGGAGTTCTCGCAAAGAGCGCGTGATTGAACGTCCGGTGCAGGACGCTGGGCATGTGCTCAGTGGGGTGAACGTGAGGATGGGGCGGATATCGGGCTGATTGAATGCAGGTAATGTTCGCGCAAGTTGGCCGGCCTCCGTCACGCGCGGATCGTTCAGAATGTCTCGAACGATTTGCCCCACGCGCGTGCGTAGAGAATTTTAGTGACCTTGTAGTCCCGTTTGAGCTCGCGGTCGTCTAACGGCTCTTCGTTTGGGATCAGCTTGAATAGCTCGGGATCAAAATGCGGGTGGAGGCCCACGTGGCACGTGTGACACAGCGTGATCAAATTCTTCTTCTCCGAGAGGCCACCGTCAACCCATGGGATAACGTGATGCACTTGGAGTTGAACATTCACGTCGTCGGCGGGACGTTGTCCACAAATCACGCAGCGATATTGGTCTCGTTTGAGGACGCTGCTACGAACTTTGGGGGTTGGTGCCCGATTGAATACGGCATCGGGCTTCGGCGTGAATCTGAGATCGGGTAACTTTGACCACAACTGCGGCGCGACTGAGCTTGGAAACATGCGCTTCGCCGTGTTGACCTCGACTAGCGCATTTCCCCCTTCCCGTAGCAGCAGCGCGACTTCGATTGGGTTGTTAACGACGAGAAACGGCTCATGGAGTCTGCCCCATGTTTCAATGAACCACTCTGGATTCATGACGGATGCTTCTCGAAGCTCGCACGCCAAGTCGTCATTTTCATAGCCAGCCCATCGCGTCTGCACGCTGATTTGCACTCGGCCATCTAACGTCCCAGTTAGTTCAAAAACATAGTAGTCCTTTGAGGGGTCGACTGCGTCAGCGCGTGACATGCGGGCGAGGTCCGCTGAGATTTGATCCGCCTCCATTTTCAATTTAGGAATTTGGGCCGCTCAGTGTGATGGTGTCGGCCCATTGATTCTCGCTGATTTGAAAACGTTCCAATTTTGTGAGCACGTGCTTTGCTGCGAAGTCGTAGCCGTAGCGAATGGCTGGATTCTGGGTCGTGAACTCGATTTGGCAGACGATTTCCATTGAGAGAATCGAACAATCACTGACGACCAATTTTCTTGGCATAATTGGGACGATTGCCGCACCGACGATTCCGTGTGTTCCGGGCGGGAGCGCGAGTGCGTCTGGTTGGGCTGTTCGCATCGCAACGAGTTCTTTGGCGAATCGCTCGGCCACCTTCCCGAATGACATCTCCACGCCGTCAAATCGAACAAGGGTATTGAAGCTGATGGATAGAGGGCCGCAATCGCTGACAATGTTACGAACGGTCACTGTTCGCGCAAAGCCCGAGAACGTCTGCAATTGAACTGGACTAATCACGTGTTTTGCCGCGTTGAGGAGTTGTATGCCGTCGAAACTGGCTTGCGTGCGTGCGTTGGCAGAAAAGCGTTGGGCGAGGATGAAACCGCGCGCTGCGCCGATAAGGTCGACCTTTCGCCTAAGCAGCATGACGATGTTTGCATCGACGGACCTCTTCTGGTTCTTGCACTCGAATAAGTAGATCTGCCCGCCTGGCTCCTCGGTGACGTAGACGTCGATTTCGTGCGGGACGCCGTGAGGTCTGACGACTTTGTTGGGTTCCACTTTGAACTGGCGCATGCCCAGTGCGCTGTCGCCAAGGATTGCGGCGACAACTGGGGTAACTGCTTCTTCAAGTTCTTTACCGCTGAGCATAACTGACGTGAAACACGTCTCTTCGGACTCTAGTGAACGGGAATTTGTAAGGCTTGCCGCTCGGCCACGGAAGCCGCAGTCCCTGTCGTTTGAACCACTCACGTATCTCGGGGTGGCGAAACTCCGGGCATTTGCGCCAGAACGCGTCTGTGACTTTTAGTTCGATGGTCGGGCCGCCCTCAAGTTTGAGCGTGATTGCCTTTCCATCGATGAGCGTTTGGTAGACGCCAAAGCGTAGTCCATAGGTTGTGCCAGAATTCCAAGCCGAGAGAACCATAGAACAAGCCTTGTCGGGATAGTCCTTCGACGCAACGACGGGGTTGAATACTTCAAGCGCTCGGGCGCCAGCCGCGGAGCGCGGCGAGCGCAGCAGGAAGTGAGACCGCTTTGACGCCTTTACCGACTCCATGTGAGCACTCATTGGCATGAACGACGATCTGTTTAGTGACCGTGACGGCTTTATCGTAAACCTTCCACGGCGTGGAAGAATTGCTAGGTTTGATGGTATCGCGTGGACGGCGCTACAAAGACTGAGTCACGTGCGAGGAAGGCGATCATTGCGCTTTTGAGCACGATGGGGGAAATGGCTTCGCCAATACTGTCAAGTTGATCGTTTCAGCTTCTCCGGAGTTATTTCCGCCGTGGGTTCTGTGCAAGGGGAGGCTCCTGCCGGATTGCAGCGGATTAGGTCGCGGAGCGGTGCTTCTGCGTGCTCGGGCTGGTCCCTCGTGCGGGCTGAGGCGCGCTACGGTTCGGCGTTTAGACCCCGACAGGGTGAGTCCAAAATCGCCCGGGCGGGCTCAGCTGAGCTGCCGGGCGAGGACGGCCATCGTGTCGCGTTGGTAGCGTTCGACGAGGGTTCGGGCTTGGGCGGCTTTGGCGCGGGCGGCGGCGGGGTCTTGGGCCATCGCGAGGACGGCGGGGGCGACTTTCTTTTTGTCGGCTTCCACATCCATGTCGAAGAGCCAGTCGCCGAGGCCGATGGTGCGCCACATGTCGCCCTTCGTCGTTTGCTCGGCCCAGCGGCAGACGATGGCGGGGATGCCGGCGCCGATGCACATGATCGGGCTGTGTTGCTCGTGGCCGAAGAGGCCGGCGCTGCGGCGGTAGGTGCTGAGGGCTTCGTCGGTGAGCCAGAAATTTTCGCGCCAGACGACGCGCGATTTTATGTCGGCGGGGAGCGGGTCGTAGAGTTGTTCTTTGCCGACGGCCATCTGGGTTTTGTCTTCGGGGCAGAGGAGGATTTTGAGTTTCGTTTCGCGGACGACGGCGTGGATGGCCTCGAGCAGCGGCGCGTGGTCGGCGGCTTTCATGAGCTCGTTGCGCGCGTGGATTTTTTCGTCCTTCGGGGTGTTGCGAATCAGCCAGTAGGGCGTGCGGCGGAGCTTGGGGATGCAGCAGAGGAACTGACCGGGTTCGAGGCGATGGGTGGCGAGAAAGGCGTCGGCGGCGGAGTCGTTGCGGAGATCGCAGGCGAAGGCGCCGTCGGGGGCGAAGTCAACGAGCGGGGATTTCACGCCGGCTTTGCGTGCTAGTTCGAGCGAAGGCATGTCGCGGAAGAAGACGAAGCGCGCGCCGTCGAGCGCGGCGTGATCGTCGCTGCCGGACATGAACGAGCCGTGCGTGATGCCATAGACGCCGTAGGGTTTGCGGATGTGTTTCGCGAAGGCGGCGACGTCTTTTGCGGCGACGAGCGAGGGGCCGGAGCCGTGGAGGAGAAAATCGGTCCACGCGAGGGCGTCGGCGAGGGCGGGGTTGGAGGCTTGGCCGTTGGCTCCGATGGTGCCTTTGATGATTTTCAGGTTTGGGAACCGGCGGTGCTCCATCGCCATGACTTCCTCGGTGAGATCGGCGGAGGCCCAAAGGCGCACTTCGGCGGTCGGCAGATATTTTTCGATGAGCGCGAGGACGCCGGGTGTGTGGGCGATGTCGCCGATGTTCACGACCTGCCATGAGGAGCGGAGGAGAATGCGCGGGGCGCGCCCGGCCGGGGTGGCGGCGCGGAGAGCGGCGACGAGGGCGGCGGCGGAAGCGGAGGCGAGGAAGGTGCGGCGGTGCATGGAAAGCGGAGAGCGGAGAGTGGAATGAAAGAGGGGGGGCCGACGTGGCGTAAATTAGCCCGGAAAATTCATACCGCAATGAAGTCAAGGCGTGGGTCACAGAGGACACGGAGCGCAGACACAGAGGGCACGGAGCAAGACAGGGTGATTGGCTCTGTGGACTTCCGGTCCGACCTCGGGGCGCTCTGTGACAAAAAGACTTTCACGGAGAGGATTTTATGCGGGCTAGAGGCTCCAACCGTCGCGATAGGGCGTGTGCAGGAGGGCGTCGGCGGCGGGGTTGTTGGCGAACATCATATTGGCGGAGTCCCACGTGAGGCGCTGATTGGGCAGGCGCATGGCGAGGACGCCGAGGAGGACCGTCTCGGTGAGCGCTCCACCATAGGAGAACGGGGAACTGGCGGGGCGGCCGTCGGGGCCTGCTTTGCAAGCGCGGACCCAGTCTGCCTCGTGGCTGCCGACGACGCGCGGCAGGGTTTTTTCCGGACGCACGAGCGCCTTCATGCGCGTCTCGGGCAGGATGCGCAGGCCGCCGGCGCCGTGGGAGCCGTGGAGGAGCGTGCCTTTGTCGCCGATGATCAGGGCGCCGCTACCGGGGAGTTTGCGGCCGGGCTCGAGGTCGGCGGGGATGGGCGGCTGGAGGCGGCCGTCATACCACGTGAGCGCGACGGGCGGGCGCGTGCCGCGGGCGGGGAATTGGTAACGGACGATGGAGGCGCGCGGAAACGTCTGTGAACTCACGTCTTTTTCCCAGTGGGTCGTCGTGGCTTCGACGGTCTTGGGCGCGCCGAGGTCGAGGGCCCAGAAGGCGGGATCGATGATGTGGCAGCCCATGTCGCCGAGCGGACCGGTGCCGAAGTCGAGCCACGCGCGCCACTTCAACGGGTGATAGTCCGGGTGATACGCGCGATGGGCGACGGGCCCGAGCCAGAGATCCCAATCGAGCGTAGCGGGCACGGGCGGAGTTTCCTTTGGCTGGGCTTGAACGGCGAATGTCGACCATGGATCGCCACCGACAGGGCGGTCCGTCCACGCGTGGATCTCGCGCACATCGCCGATGACGCCGGCGGCGATCCATTCTTTGAGGAGGCGAATGGATTCGGAGGAGTGGCCCTGGTTGCCCATCTGGGTCTGCACTTTGGCACGACGGGCGGCGTCGGTGACGGTGCGCGCTTCGCGGATGGTGTGGGTGAGGGGTTTTTGGCAGTAGACGTGTTTGCCGGCGGCCATCGCGGCGAGCGTGATGACCGCGTGAGTGTGGTCGGGAGTGGCAATGATGACTGCGTCGATGTCCTTCTGTTTTTCCAACATCACGCGGTAGTCCACGTAGGTTATGGCCGCCGGGTAGCGCGCAAACGTCGACGCGGCGTAGTCGGAGTCCACATCACAGAGTGCGACGATGTTTTCTGCAGCGCAGGCCTTGAGGTTGGCGACTCCTTGGCCTTTGGCGCCAACGCCGATGGCGGCGAGGTTGAGCTTGTTGCTCGGCGCTTCGGCGCCGAAGAGATGGCCGCGGAAAAATTGAAAACCGAACGTGGCCGCCGCGGAGGCGCGAAGGAAGGAGCGACGGGTGGGGTGGGGATTTTTCATGGGGTAGGCGGGGCGAAGCAGCGGGAACTGCTACCAGACTTTGAGGCGGAATGCTCCGGCGGTGGTGCGTTCGAACGGACCCGCCGCGGGCGCGGTGGCGCTGCGCTTGGTGCCGAAGTAGTCGGTGTCGAGGCTGAGCGGCGTGCCGTCGGGGTTTTCGAAAGATTGGCGGGAGACGTGAGTGGAGCCGAGGGACGCAGTGGTGACCGGTGCGGTGGAGGCGGCGGAGAGGTTCGGCAGTGAGGCGAATTGAAGGAAGACGTGGTCGTTTTCCGTGACGGGTTGCACGGTGGCGGCGGTGTCGGCGAGCACGAGAGGTCGGGATTCTCCGGCGGTGGGGCGCGCAGTGCCCGTGTAGACATTGCCGCCGGCCGGAGACGGTTGGGGCCGCGTGTCGTAGCCGCGGATACCGTAGCCGAGGAAGCGCTGGCGGGATCTTGAGCCGGCGTCAGTGCGCTGGGCAGGCTCGGACGTGCCGCCGAGGAAGAGATTGTTGAACCAGCGATTGTCGCCGCCCGGGATGTTGACGCGGTCGATGACGGTGGTGGCGTGGGCCGGGTGGTAAGGAGTGAAGCGTTTGAGTTCCTGGGCGCTGTCGATGAGGCCCGCGAAGAGGTTGTGCGCATAGGCGCCGCCTTCCGACATATCCCAGAGGTTGCGGGGGGAGACGAAGAGATTGTTGTCCACGACGAAGGGGCCGTGGTTCACCTCGACGTAAAGGTCTTCGGTGGTGTTGTCGTAGAGGAGATTGCGGGCGACGCGCGTGCCCTGGGCCATCCAGTCGAGCCAGATACCGCGGCCGGTGTTGTGAATGCGGTTGCGCGCAATGAGCACATCGATGGCGGCGTGGAGTTTGATGCCGCCCATCTCGGCGCCGGCGAACTGGCGCTTGGCCCAAATGTTGAAGATGTGGTTGTCGGTGATCTGGCTGTAAACGGCGCCGAGGCTGCCACAGATGCCGGTTTGCTCGCAGTCGGAAATGACGTTGTGACGCACGATGTGGCCGCCGATTTTTTCCCGTGACCAGCCGATCGCGAGAGCGCGGTCGATTACGTCGTTGTAGTGGAGCGCGCCGTCCTTGGTGCGGTCGGCGTTCCAGACGTTGTGGCCGGTGGCGCGGTCCTTGCCGAGGGTGAGGCCGGAGCATTTGGAGTCGCTGATGACGTTGTGCTCGATGATCCAGCCCTTGCTCCAGTGGGTGCCGATGAGGCCGATCTGCTCGGCGGTGGGCGCGGCCCATTGCGTAGCGGCGTGGGCCATCCGGAAGCCGCGGACGGTGATGAAATCGCAGCCGGGCTTGGCGGGGTAGAAGACGGCGTCGCGGACGTTGATCTCAACGAGTGCCCGGGTCGGGTCTTGGCCGTGAAAATTCGCGTAGAGGTAGGTATGCTGGTCGTCGACTTCGGCGAACCACGTCCACGTGGAAGCCTCCTTGTCACGGCTATCGGCATTCGGCTGGGGGTGGAGGACGCGCTCAAGCAGATGAGTTTCGTAGAGGGCCTTGCCGTTGAAGTAGACCTCGCCGGTGTGGTGCGGGCGGCCCTTGTCGGTGAACCAGTCGCCGTTGATGAGATCTTTGTAGGGGTGGTATTTCCCGAAGAGGGAGTTGGGCACGGTCGCCTTCCAGACATCGCCCTGAAAAGGTTTCCAGTCGCGGATGATTTCCGAGCCTTTGATGATCGCGGTTTCTCCCGGCGCGGCCCGGTAAGTGATGCGAGCGGAGTCCGAGGTGCCGCCGCGGGGCGGTGTAATGCGTTCACGATACGTGCCGGCGTGCACGGTGATGGTGTCGCCGGGCTGAGCGATTTTCGCCGCGGCGGAGATGGTCTTGAGGGGTTTTTCGGAGGTGCCGTCGTGGGTGTCGGCACCGGTGACGGCGACGTGCAGCTCGGCGGCGGAGGCGACGGTGGCGAGGAGGGCGAAAGCGGCTCCGAGGAGGAATTTAGATTTCATGGGAGCGGAGGAGAACTAGGCGTGGGGAGGCATCGGCGGGTTAGAGCCCGAGGCGATCAAGATTGCTCCGCAGGCGGGCGAGGGCGGACGCGAAACGCGGGGGGATGAGGCCGTGTTTGTCGGGGCCGACGTCGAGCAGGAGGTTGGCGCCGCGGGAGGTCGACGTGAGATACATGCCGAGGAGCTCGGCGTCGGAGCGCGGTTGGTCATGTTCGGTGTAGAACCAGTCGCGGCCGATGGGATCGCAGACCTCGCCGGGAACGTAGTAGTCGGCGCCGTCGATCTTGCGCCACTTGGCGTGACCGGTGGCGGAGTTGGGGAGGAAGCGCTCGATGGCGATCAAGTCGGTGGGCCAGGCGCGGTCGACGATCAGTTCGGAGCCGTCGCCGATGCCGTGGTTATACATCACGACGGTCTTCGGCTGGCGTTGCGTGATGTGCGCGTAGAGGCGCTCGCGGTAGTCGCGCGGGAGGAGGTGGGGAATGTCGAGCCACCACTCGGCGACGGGGCCGTAGGTGTCCATGAGCTCGGTGATCTGCGCCCATTGAAAATCGAGGTAGGCCTGCGTGACGTAGGCGGAGCCGCGGTTGGACGGAGATGGATTTTTGCCGATGGGCAGTGGCGCGACGTTGGGCGAGACGGAGCCGAAGCGGTTGTGGTTGTCCCATGCGCAGTAGTAGAAACCGGGTTTTACGCCGCGGCGTTCGCAGGCTTGGACGAACGCGGCGACGACGTCGGTTTTGTTGCCAGAGGTGCCGACGTGGTAGTCGTTGTGTTTTGTGGGCCAGAGGCAGTGGCCGGCGACGTGCTTGGTGGTGAGCACGGCGTATTTCATGCCGGCGTCGCGCGCGAGGGAGACCCACTGATCGACGTCGAGTTTGTCGGGGGCGTAGCGCGTGGATGGATCGCTGCCGCTGGGCAATTCGGCGCCGACGTAGGTGCTCATGCCGAAGTGGATGAACATGCCGAAGCGCAGCGCCTCCCACTCGCGCAAGGCGGCGACGGAGAGCCGCTGTTTGCCGGTGCGTGTGTCGGCAGCGGGGTCGGGCCGCGCGACAGCGGCGCCGGAGGCTTTCGCGGGGATGGGTGCGGCGGAGGGCGATTGCGCGCTGACGCGCGATGCGAGGGACGCGGCGGCAACGAGGCCGCCGGCGGTGGTGAGAAAATCGCGGCGGTGCATGGGGAGGTAGGGGCGAACGCGCTACAGGATCGAGGCGCCGGATTCTTTGACGGGGCCGAGGACGGCGGGGAGGTGGTCGAACTCGAGTTTGGCGACGAGCACGGTGTTGGCGTGTTCGTTGACGGGGAGTTTGGTGAGGCGGAGGTAGCGGCCTTGGTCGCCGTGTTCGCTTGGCACGAGATCGAGCGAGCAGGCGATCGCGGCGCCGGTGTTGAGGAGCGTGGCGCGGCGCGGGAGGAGCGCGAGGGGCTTGAGCTTCACGGCGTCGCCCTTCGGGTCGGCGTAGAGGATGACGTAGAGGTTATTGCCGCGGCGGGTGAGGAGCACGTCGCGGTTCGCGGTGAGGTGCGAAGCGGGCGTGGCACCGTCGAGGGACTCGCGGACGGCGCGATACCAGGCGCCGGTGCGGGTGAGAAAACCGAGGGCCTCGGGGGGCAGCGTGCCGTCGGGGAGCGGGCCGACGTTGAGGAGGTAGTTGGCGTCGCGCGCGAGGTAGCGGGCGATGCTACGGAAGATGTGCCGGTCGGTGTAATAGTCCTCGGCGTTGCGCCAGCCCCAGCTCTCCATGCCGATGGATTGGCAGGCCTCGGTGCGTTTGGAGAAGGAGAGCGAGATCGTGCCTTCTTTGGTGTAGTCGCGCTCGGGAGTGCCGAAGTCACCCTCGTCGAAGCCGCGGTCGTTGATAACGGCCTTGGGCTGGAGTTGGCGGATGAGGTTGTTGATCGAGCGGTCGACGTGTTTGTCGACGTTCATGTCCCACCAGAAACCGTGAATCTCGCCGTAGTTGGTGCAGAGTTCGCGCACCTGGGCTTTGAGGAACTCGATGTATTTTGGGAGGCTGGGGTCGTCGCCGGGCTGCGGGGGGAGTTCGTGGTGGCGGCCCTGATTAGGGTAGTTGGGGTGGTGCCAGTCGGCGATGGAGTAGTAGAGGCAGAGCGGGAATTTGCGGCGGTGGCAGGCGTCGGCGAGTTGGCGAACGAGGTCTTTGCCGTAGGGCGAATTCACCGAGTGATATTTGGTGTGCTTCGACTCAAAGAGACAAAAGCCGTCGTGGTGTTTCGTGGTGAGGCAGATATATCCCATGCCGGCGGCCTCGGCAGCATCGATCCACGCATCGGCGTTGAACTTCGCGGGGTTCCAGCGCTGCTGGAGCTTCACGTAGTCGGCGCGCGGAATGCGGCGGCGCCACTGGTCCTGCTCATGCCAGCCCTCGATGGCGTAGAGGCCCCAGTGCACGAACATCCCGAAGCGTTTATGAAACCACCAGTCGCGGCCGTCGCCGAAGCGCGGGGCCAAGGCGGGCGGCTGGGTCGGGTCAGGAGCGGCGGGGGCTTTGGCGGCGGGCGCCTTGGGGGCGGGAGTTTTTTTAGTATCCGCCGCGAGCAGACGCGGGGCGAAGGGAGCGGCGGCGGCGAGAGCGCCGGTGGTGGAGAGGAAGGCGCGGCGGTTCATGGAGCGGGCGGTCGATCAGAGGAGCTTGATGCGGGCGTTGCGGAATTTGTAGGTCTGGCCTTTTTCGCCGTGGTGCTGGAGGCCGATGGGGCCGCTGGCATCCATGGAGTCTTCGATGTCGGTGGTGACGACACCGTTGACCTCGATCTTCAGACGCTTGCCCTGGCAGGTGATGCGGTAGGTGTTCCAACCGTCGCGTTTGAAGGCTTTGCCGGCGCGGTCGCGGAAAGCTTTCTCGCTGGCGGCGTCGCCTTTGATCGGGCTCGCGAACCACATGCGGCGACCCTCGTCGTAGAGGCCGCCGGACCATTGGCGGACGGGATCGCCGTCGACCTCGGCCTGGTAGCCGAACACTTTGTTGGGCTCGACGTGGGCGCGGAACATGACGCCGCTGTTCGCTTGGCCGGGCGGGAGAAAAATATCCACCTCGAAGACGAAGTCGGTGTAGGACTTTTCGGTGACGAGGAAGAATTTTTTGTTCGCAGTGAGATGCACTTCGTTGCCGACGACTTTGGATTCGCCCCAGGTGTAGGGGTTGCGCCAGCCGTTGAGGGTCTTGCCGTCGAAGAGGGCCACCCAGCCGTCGCCGGAGGCGGCGGGCGAGGTGGCGGCAAGGGCGAGAGCGGCGAGGGCGAGGAGGAGTTTTTTCATGAGAGAGCGGAGAAGCGGTTAAGGAGAGGACTTGGCGGGAGTTTCGGAAATCACGGTGGCGCCGGTGATCTTGAAGGCGAACGCGTAGCGGCACGGAGCCTGATCGGGGCCGAGGTCGGGTGTCGTGATCGTGAGTGTGTTGCCAGAGGCGGACGTCTTCAGTGCGCCGGGGACGCCGAGCATCGTGACGGTCGCGCCGGAGGGGACGTTGACATCGCGGAGGACGAGTTGTTTGCCGGGCCAGCCGACGCTGATGGCGTAGAGGGCGTCGGGTTTCTTGGTGAAGAACACCTGTTTTACGGCGACGCCGTTTTTGGATTTTTGGCCGACGTTATCGAGCAGGTTGTATTTCACTTTGTATTCGCCGTAGTCCTGCTTCGGGCGCGCGCCCTCGGTCCACTGCGAGGAGCGGCCGGCGAAACGCGTGCCGTAGATGGCCTCGCCGTTTACCTTGAGCCAGTCGCCGATTTCGAGGAGGCGCTGCTCCATGAGCGGCGGAATCGTGCCATCGGCGGCGGGTCCGATATCGAGGAGGAGATTGCCGCCGCGGCTGACGAGATCGATGAGGACGAGGACGAATTCGCGCGTGGTCTTGTAGTCGTCGTAGCGCTCGGCGCGATTGAGACCGTAGGAGTAGGCCATGCCGCGGCTTTCTTCCCACGGGTGCGTTCCGTCCTGCATGCCGGCGGCGTATTCGGTGGTGTAATAGCCGCCGTGTTTGTGACGGCTGTCTTTGCCCCAGCGGTCGTTGATCACGACCTCGTTTTTTGAGGGAGATTCGTTGAAGAGCCACGCGAGGAGTTCCTCGCTTTTCCAATCCTTGGACTGCATGTCCCACTCGCCATCGGCGAAGATGATCGCGGGGGCGTAGCGGGCGACGACGTCTTTGAACTGCGGGAACATGTGTTCGGTGACGTAGCGCGGGCGGTCTTTGAGCCAGAGCGGGTTGAACCATTCGTAGAGCGAATAGTAGAAACCAAACTTGAGGCCGGCGGCGCGGGTGGCGGTGGCGAGCTCGCCCATGAGATCGCGGCGCGGACCGATCTCGAGGGCGTTCCACGGGCGGCCCCACGTGCGGCTGGCCTCGGCGCTCGGCCAGAGGGCGTAGCCATCGTGGTGCTTGGAGGTGGGGACGACGTATTTCACGCCGGCGCGGGCGAAGAGGTCGGCCCATTGTCTTGCGTCGTAGAGCTCGGCGGTGAACTTCGGCGCGAAGTCCATGTAGCTGAAGTTGGTGCCGTAATTTTTGGCGTGGAAATCGCGCCAGACGGCCTCCTTCGGTTTGTCGCTGATGATGCGGCGCCAATACCACTCGGCGTATTCACCGTGGGCGCCCCAGGCGGGCACGGAGTAAACGCCCCAGTGGATGAAGACGCCGAACTTCGCGTCGAGAAACCACGTGGGCGTGGGGCGCGCATCGAGCGAGGCCCAGTTGGCTTCGAAGCGCTTGGGCTTTTCGGCGGCGTGAGTCGTCGCAGCGAACGCGGCGAGCGAGACGGCGAGGGCGGCGAAGGGCAGCAAGGCACGGCGGAGTTTTGCTAGCATGGGGAGGAGGGGAGGAAGGTTGACGAAAAGAACGGGTGAATTTTAGCGCGACGAGGCAGCGGAGGGAATGGCGATTCGAGGAAGTGTGATGGCGAAAATCGGCCGCGCCGGCGTGGCAGATTTGGGGAAGCGACGGCGTGCGCGCGCGAATCGTCAGTGAGTGACAGTCGGGTGCTCGCGGGCGCCAGCGGCCTCGGCGATGGGCCAGGTGGCGCGGTCGGGGCTCGCGTAGGGACCGATTCTCTCGACGGGGATCGGTTTGAAGCCGAGAGCGAAGGCGGGGGATTCAGAGCGGAGGCGATAGTCGTCGTGGGCGGGATCGACGAACAGCGGGTCGGCGATCACGGAGTGGCGATCCATGCCGGTGGCCTGCCACGCGGCCCAGTCGTCGGCGCCGTCTTTTTTCTGGCCGGTGCGGATGGGCTGGCCGACGTGCCAGAGGAGATTTCGGTCGATGGAATTGTGGACGAAGGAGAAATTCCGCGCGGCGACGTAGTTAGTGGCGGGGTTGGTCCA
>CALRZR010000111.1:0-22358 GCA_943372705.1 Opitutus sp. GAS368
GACGCCTGAAGACGGCCAGCCCTACGCGATGCCCGAGCTCTACAACCTCACACTCATCGGCTCCGGCGCGACCTCCACGAACACCGGCAGCAACGGCCTCATCTTCCGCGACAACTCGGGCGGCAAGCTCTATAACTCGATTGTCCACGACTACCGCACCTACGCGGTGCGCATCGAAACGGAGAGCGCGCAGTCCCAGGACAGCGCCAAGCGCCTGGCGGCCGGCGATCTCGCGATCACGAACAATATTTTCGGCACTTTCGGCGCCGGCACGACCGACGCCCAGTTGTTCATCAGCCCGAACGCCACGACCGGCGGAGCGGCTCCGGCAACCAACTATACGGCGGACCACATCAAGGCGAACAACCGCATCAACACGAACCCCCAGCTGACCGGCATCAGCCGCACACGTAACAAGGGTCTCGACCCGCGCCCCGCAGCCGGCAGCCCGGCGTTGACCGGTGCGAAGACGGCGCCGACCGACGGCTTCTTTGCGCAGACCGACTACATCGGCGCGTTCAAAACGGCTAACTGGGCGAAGGGCTGGAGCGCGATCTCGCAGCTCGGCTATCTCACCGATGCCGACGCGACGGCGGTGGACGAGCCCGTGGTGCTCGGATCGACGAGTAAGTTGCTCAACATCTCGACGCTCGCGACGCTCAATGCGAACGGTGTGATCTCAGCGGGCTTCGTGATCGGCGGCACGCAGGCGCAGACCGTGCTCATCCGCGCCATCGGCCCCGGCCTGGCTCCCCTCGGCGTAGGCGGCGTGTTGGCCGATCCGACGATGGATCTCTATTCCGGTCAGACGGTGATCGCGAGCAACGACGATTGGAGCGGCGAACAAATCACGACGCTCTCCGCGAAAGTCGGCGCGTTTGCGCTGCCGGCGGGAAGCAAAGATGCCGTCATCGTGAAGACGCTGCAGCCTGGCAACTACACGGTGGAAGTGAAGGGCAAGGGTGCGGCCGGCAATGTGATCATCGAGGCCTACGAGGTGGACTGAGTGCACGCGATAGGCGGCACAAAGAAGAAATTCACTGCGTGATACAGAGCGGCGTCCCACGAGGACGCCGCTTTTTTGTGGGAGTTTGCGGGAGGGGAGGATTCTCGGCGATGAATTTGACGGCGACGGCGTGAGCGACAGTTTACGCGTCCATGAAATTTCGCCGCCTTGCCCCGGTCGGTTGCTGTGCGCTGCTCGCGTGTGCGCGGGTGGCAGGACACGAGGAGTGGCACAATCTGCACATCCTCTATTCGGCGAAGACGGAGTATGTGTATCCGTTTGACGGACGCACGCCGAAGGTCGCGGTGGCCTTGTTGAACCACTATCCGGTCTCCTCGGCGGAGGTGGTATTTTCGTTGAACGTAAACGGGCAGCGACAGGATGCGGGTGGTTTCGCCTCATTTCCCAACGGCGGCAGCATCGCCATCGCGCCGGATGATTTCGCGCTCGCGACAACGTGGACGGGCGGCGTTTACGAAGGACGCGCGGGAGCGGCGCCGACGGTCGGTGAAACGAAGGAGTTCAGCTTTCAATGGAATTTTGCGCTCGCGCCCGGCGTGGCCGAGCCGCCGCGGCTCTCGCCTCCCCAACCGCCCGCGCCGGGCGACACCAACACCGATCCGCCGGGCGTGGTGAACGCGAAGGTCAAGTTTACCAATCTGGGTGACAACCCGGTATTGGCGGGGCCGATGGTGTTGGCGGGGACGCTGCGCGTGCCGCGGACGAACGACGGGCGACCGGTGAGCGGCGTGACGGTCGAGGTGGCGACACCGCATTCGAACTGGTGGCGCGTGGCGACGACGGCGGCGGACGAGGGGAGGGCATATGCGTTTTCCCAGAACGTGCCTGAACGCGCGGATTGGCATGTGCGGCTGAGTGCGGATGGCCATGAGACGCGCGTGGTGGCGATCGGGTCGCCGTTTGAGCCGCGGTCGGCGATCGATATCATCCTGACGCCCACGGCGACCCCCGCGCTCGACTACCGGCGAATCGCGGCGGTGGCGACGCCGACGGGATTTTGGCGCGGGGCAGTGGCGGAGAGCGAAGGGACGTTTGCGGCGTTTCCCGGGCAGGAGAATTGGAAGGCGGGTGCAACCGACGCGGAGAGCCGCGCGATCCGGGCGGCGGCGCGAATCTACAAATACAAATTCGACGGCACCAAACTCTGGGAGCATGCGCCGGGCTGGGAAGTGTGGGGCGGGGACATGTCTCCGGACGGGCGTTACGTGGCGTATGTGCCGAATCCCACGGTGCACCGGTTTTACACCCCGCCGGAAAACAAGCTCGTGCTGCTCGATGGAGCGACGGGAAACGTGATTTGGACGAAGGCGGCGCCGCCGAACGATGCCGTGCTGGGGCGAAAACTGGAGGCGCTGGAGGTGGCGTTCTCGCCGGACGCACGGTGGATCGCAGTAGGCAGCACCGGCAGTGGGCAGGTGACGCTGGTGGAGCGTGCGACGGGCAATGTCGTGTGGAGCGTGCCCGGGCGGGCGCCGACCTTTGGGCAGGTGCGGAAGCTGCGGTTTAGCGGCGATGCGCAATTTCTCTACTGCGGGAGTGGCGACAGCTATCTGCGGAAACTGCGCGTGAGCGACGGCGCGGTGCTGTGGCGGACGTTTGTCGGCGGGTGGCCGTTTGTGAACGGATTGGATATCGCGAACGACGGGGCGTGGATCACGACCGGTGCCAAGAGTCTCGATACGGCGCTCGTGCGCGCGCGCGACGGGTTTCAAGTGTGGCTCGCGGAGTCGCAGGCGGTCGACGCGGTTTTCTCGCCGGACGGACGGTATGTCGCATCGTTTGGCGGGCACGTTTATCGGACGACCGACGGCGTGCTGGCGGGAATGGCGAAGGTGTTGGGCGTGTCGCGGTTTACACCGGATGGAAGGTTTCTGCTGAAGTTCGACCGCAACTTTGCGGTCCATGACCTCGGCGGAAAGCGGCTCCGGGATTTTGGCGAAACTGGCATCGGCGTCGTGAGCGGCGAGCAAACGCAGTGGGCGCACGTTACCGCGAACGGACGCCACGCCGTCGTGCTGGCGCGAGACATGGCGAGTCCGCCGCAAACGGGGATCGTGATTTTCGAGCGGCAACCGGTCGCGAACGCGGTGGCTCCCTTTGTCACCGTCCAGCCGCTGGCACAGACGATCGCGACAGGGACAAGTGCGACGCTGATGGTGGCGGCGGAAGGCAGCGGGCCGCTGGCGTATCAATGGCGCAAAGGCGGGGCCGATGTGCCGGGAGCAAACAGCGCGGTGTTGGTGATCCCCGCGGCGACGCCGGCGGATGCGGGCAGCTACACCTGCACAGTGACGAATGCGGCCGGCGCGGCGACGAGTGTGGCGGCGGCGGTGGGTGTCGCGGCGGCAGCGGCGACGAATCCGGCGCGGTTGGCGAATCTCGCGGTGCGCACGACGGCGGGGCCGGGCGCGCCGTTGATTGTGGGCTTCGTCGTGGGCGGCGACGCCACCGCGGGCAACAAGCCGCTCTTGCTGCGCGGGGTGGGGCCGTCGCTGGGCGCGCTCGGAGTGGCGGGCGCCTTGGCTGATCCGCAACTCGCCCTATATCGCGATGCGACGCGGTTGGCGGGGAATGACAATTGGGACGGCGACGGTGCCGTGGCCGCACTCGGGGCGCGCCTCGGGGCCTTTGCGTTGGCATCACCGACGAGCCGGGACGCGGCGCTCGCGGCTTTGCCGGAGACGGGTGGCTACACGGTGCAAGTGTCCAGCGGCGATGCGACGAGCGGCACGGCGCTCGCAGAGATTTACGATGCCTCGGCGGCGTTTTCGGCGACGGAACCGCGTTTGGTCAATGTCTCGGCACGCAGCGAAGTCGGCGGAGCGAACGGCGCATTGATCGCGGGATTTGTGATCGCGGGGCCAGTGGCGCGCACGGTGTTGGTGCGGGCGATCGGGCCCGGGCTGGCGCAATTCGGCGTGCGCGGAGTGCTGGCCGACCCGCGGCTGACGTTGTTCAGCGGCAGCACCGTGTTGGCGGCGAACGACCAGTGGTATGAGACCCCGAACGCGGTCGCGCTGGCCGCGGCGGCGCAGCAAGTCGGGGCGTTTCGCCTGCCGGCGGATACGGCCGACGCGGGGCTGTTGCTGACCCTGCCGCCGGGCAGCTATACAGCGCAGGTGAGCGGCGCGGACGGCGCGACTGGCACGGCACTCGTGGAAGTTTACGAAGTGCCGTGAGGCAGCCCGATCACGCGGTGCCAGTGCGGAAACTGCGCCATTTGGCTAGCGGCACGGCAGCGATGGCAATGAACACGAGCTGACTCGTGGCGAAGGCGATGAGCCACCAGAACGCAGAATCCATGAAGCCGTAGCTGTGCAGGCCGACGCCGAGCATGTTAACCCCGAACCAGCTCCAGGCGGTAATGATGTTTCCGCCCACGGCGAGGGCGGCGATGCCGCGCTGACGGGCGAGACCGCCCCAACGCGCGTGGAGGAGGAGTGCGTTCCAGATCACGATCATGAGCGCGCCGTTTTCCTTCGGGTCCCAGCCCCAGAAGCGGCCCCACGATTGGTCGGCCCAGATGCCGCCGAGGATCGTGCCGACGAGGCTGAAGAGCGTGGCGAAGCACACGATGCCGTAGATCATGCGCGAGAGGGCGTCGGCCGTGGCTTTGTCGAGTGACGACGTGAACACGCCGCGGGCGATGTAGATGATGGCCAGGAAGCCGGCGAGGAACGTCGCGCCATAGCCGGCGGTCACGGTGACAACGTGGGTGGCGAGCCAGAAGTTGGAATCGAGCACGGCGCGCATCATCTCGAGCGTGTCGCCGCCGAGAGAGAGGTAGTAGCCGATGAGCAAGGTCGCGAAACCGATGAGGCCGGCGGCGACGGAGCCGATGGCGTTGCGGAAAAAATATTCGAGGCCGAGGCAGAAAGCGACCGCGACCCAGCCGACGAAGAGCGCGGACGAGTAGAGGTTGGTAACGGGCGGGCGGCTTTCGAGCCACATGCGCATGCCGATGCCGACGGTGGCGAGCAACCACGCGATGGCGATAAGCCAGAAGGCGGCGCGTCCGAGTTCGGCGGGCCAACGAAGCCAGGAGATCACGGCGATCACGAAAGCGAGGACGTAGAGCACCATCGCGGTGTAGAACGGTTGCGCGGAATTGAAGCGCGCCTCGGCGTCGCAGCGTTTCAGCGTGTCCGGAAAATTCTTTTCGAGTTGGGTGCGGTAAAGGCGCAGCACCTCGTTGAATTCCTTGGCCTGACCGGCATTCCACGTGCGCGCGAGACCCGCGTAGACCATAATGGTGGCGCTGACGCGGCCGGTTTGGAACGTGTCGATCAACGACTCACCGACTTTTTTCCAGCCGGTGACGTTGGCTTCACCGTCAGCCGGCGGGACGGACAGCAAGTAGGCGAGTTCGCCCATGCGCGCGAAACGGCCACCGCTCTCCATCATCTGCGCGGCGAGGGCCTCGTCGTGGGGCTGCTGGGCCTGTTTCGCGCGAACGGCGGCGACGCCGGCGGCGACTTTTTCCTGAAACGTCATCAGCTCGCCGAGAAAGTCTTTGTGATCCGGAGCGACGAAACTGCTCTTCAGGCGGAAGTAGAGTCCGACGTTGGCGTAGAGTTGGACGACGGCTTTCTGGAATGGTGTGCGCACCGCGGGCTCGACGGGTTCGGCGAGTTTGGCCTGACGCTGGAGCTCGTCGATTTTCGGTTCGATCTGGCGGAAGGAAAAGCGGCGCTTGTTGCGGCCGTCTTCGGCTTTGAGCCCGAAGATCGCGAGCAGATCGGGGTGATTGATCTCGAAATGTTGGTAGCCGTCGGCGCGTGAGCTGCGGACGAGCACGTCGAGCAACCACTCGTTGGGCGTGAGTTCTTGGCCCTCGGGGGTGGCGATTATTTGGCTGCTCTGGAGAACGAGCAGCGTGGTGCGGGCGACGGTATCGAGGGGCTTGACGCGGCCGTTGACGACGACCGGCAGGCGGCCGAAGGCGGCGACATCGAACTCGGTCGTGTTGCGTTCGGGGCGCAGGGAGTTGGCGATCAGTGCGAGGCCGAGGATGGCGAAGAGGGCGGGGATAAATTTTTTCATGCGACGGCGGGGCTGGCGGTGACGCGGCGTTTGGCGATGAAGGCGCGGAGACTGAGGCCGAATTGGAGGAGGAGGCCGAGGGACATCATCACGGTGGCGAGGTAGGGGAGGAGCCAACCGGGGTTGCGAACGACTTGGAGAACGGTGAGGCCGCGCGCGCTGTCCATCTGGTATTGGTAGAACGTGTAGCCGCCGTAGCGCAGCGGGTTGTTCATATAGATGAGGACCTCGCGATCGTCGCGGCCGTCGGGCGTAGTGAGCTTGATGCGGCTGGAGAAATTGCGCGGCAGATCGGTGCCGACATAGGTATCGTGCGTGACCTTGAGGAGCTGGAGGGCGAACGGCTTGTAGTCGCGGGCGATGCGCAGACCGATGTTCCACGTGCGGCCCGCGTGAGAGAGCGTCTGCGGCGCCCCGAGGTGCGGCGAGACGAGCCAGGTGCCCAGCGAGCCCTCGGCGCCGATAAGCTCGATGACGGCGGAGGGGACGTTGACCTCGTTCATCTTGTAGGTGAGCGGGAGGGGCGTGACGGCGACGTTGGGGCCGATGCCCTGGGTGGGAACCGGCACGGCGGCGGACTCGGCGGAGAGGGTGGTGTTGGCGTGGCGCCGAGCGAGGGCGGAATTGGGATAATAGGCCTTGGTGACGACACGGAACGGTATCCGGGGATTTTGCACCGTTTCGCGCCGGGCGAGATGCGTATCGGGAATCGCGACGACGTCGTCGAACTTCGGGTCGCTGGTATCGATGACGGCGAGTTCGTAGTCGCGGAAGCTCTCGGAGTAGTTGCGCGAGTCACCCTCGTTGATCGCCATCTGGAAATCCTCCTGGAGAATGCCGGTGATCAGTTCGCCGATGAGCAGGACGATAATGCCGGCGTGGGTGAGCTGGATGCCGGCTTTGCGCCACTCGAATTTTAGGCGGTAGATGTGCGCGGCGACGAGATTTGCGAGGAGCAGACTGCCGACAAGGTAGCCGCCAGGCATGGGAATGAAGAGGCCGCCGACGCGCCAGATCGCGATCCACGAACGGTAGAATTCCTGTTGCACGGCATAGATGCCGAGATCGACCTGGGCGAGCGTCGACGCGAAGACGAGGACGAGCGAGAGCGCGAGCAGGACGACGGTGAGGGTGAGCGAGACGAAAAAGTCGCGCAGCGAGCGGACGAAGGGGTTCATGGCGTGGCGGGAGCCTTCAGGGTTTTAAGAAAGTCGAGGAAGGCCGGCTTCTCCTTCGCGATTGGTGCAGCGGGGCCCATCAGTTTTACAAACCAGGTGGAACCGCGGAACGGCACGATGGCGCCGAGGAGGCGTTGCTGGCCGTTGTCGTAGTCGACGACGGCGATCTTTAAGCCGCCCTGTTCGAAACGCGTGATGCTGGCGGCAATCTCCGACTCGCTTGCGGCAGGCAACGAGAGTTGGCCGCGCCAACGGTTGAGGTTGGCGACTTCGCCGCCGACATCGCCCGGGAAGGCGGTGATTGAGAGATCGGCGGTTGTGTCACCGGCCGGGACCGCGAAGGAGCCTTTGCGCATGGCGGAGGCGGGCTTGGCCTGCCAGTGGGCGGGGGCGGTCCAGGCCAGATCGGCACCTTGGGCTGTGGGGACGGCGGTGTTCGCCATCGAGGCTTGGTCGGAGGAAGAGGCGCCGGCGGAAGGGGGCGCGCCGGCGGCCGGCGGCGTGGCCGTTTTTTCTTTGGCGACGCGATAGGTGGCGACTTCGCGTTCGCTGCAGCCGCTGGCGAGCAAACCGATAGCCGTGACGACGGCGAGGGGAAGGGAAGTGGATCGCATGAAGGGGAAGGAAGTTTCGGGTTTGAGCGGCAACGGCAACCCAATCCGCGCGATTTTGCGGGGTGATGCAACCGGGTGGCCCAAGAGTGTAACAAGTCCGTTACCCTCGGTCACTGGACGCGGTGGCGAGTGGGCATTGCGTGAGCGGAGCGGTCGACGAGACGATTTCCGCCGCGTGACCGCTTTCATCCCCATTATGAAAAAACATCCGATCTGCGGCCTGATTGCGGCCGCCCTCCTGCTCGCTGCTCCGATCGCAGCGCGTGCGCAAGTCATCGAATTCCGTGCATCGCTCACTGCGGCGCAGGAAGTCCCGGCCACCACGTCGACGGCGACGGGATCGGCCATCGTGTTGTATGATCTCGGTGCGAACACGTTTGATCTCTTCGTGTCGGCGAGCGGCTTCACGAATACACTGGCGGACGCCCACATTCACGAGGGTGCGGCGGGCGTCGTGGCACCGGCCTTGATCCACTTTCCGGTCGGCAGCTTTGTGCGCACGGGCAACAATCTGAGCGCGACGTTTCTCAAGCAGGCCTATACGGGCGATCGCCTGAAGTTTCTGCAAAACGGGGCTTATGTGAATCTGCATTCGCCGCAGTTTCCGGGCGGTGAAATCCGCGGGCAGTTGATCGCTCAACCGAAGCGGCTGGTGTCGTTGATCGACGTCGCGCAAGAGCAGGCGGCGTTTCCGAATGTGAATCTCGCCGGCGGAAATTTGAGCGATTTCGGCGCGGCCGTGATGAGTTACAACCCGGGCACGAATCGCATCAGCCTGCGTCTGTCGGTCTACAATTTCCGCAACACGCTCAGCAATTCGCACTACCACGAAGGTGCGCCGGCGGTCAGCGGCCCGGTCGTGGTTAATCTCGGCAACAATGCGAACGCAGGCGGCTACACCACTGCCAACGGACATATTTCCGGCAGTTTCGACATTCCGTATACAGGCGATCCGATCCGGCTCCTCACGGGTGGCGCGTATCTGAATTTCCACAGCACGACCTTTACCGGCGGTGAAGTGCGTGGGCAGGTGAGGACGACCGACGAGATGCCGGGCACGCGGATGTTCAGCACGGCGACGCGCGGCTTCGTCGGTGCGGGGAATCAAAATCTCATCACCGGCATCAGCATCGTCGGCCCCGATCCGGTGCGCATGTTGATCACGGCGAAGGGGCCTTCGCTCACGGCGTTTGGCGTGACCGGTGCGCTCGCCGACCCGGTGCTCGATCTTTACGATTCGGCCGGCCGTCAGATCGCGGGCAGTGACAATATCGGCACGATCGCGGCAGGCTCGGATCTGGCCGCGCTCCGCGGAACTCCCACCAACGCCGCGGAGTCGGCCCTGCTCGTGGTGTTGCCTCCGGGCAACTACACGGCGGTGGTTTCCGGCAACGGCGGCACGGGCGTGGCGTTGCTGGAGGCGACGGACCTCCGTATCGTTGGCGCCACGGCGGCGGTGGCTTCAGCTGAAGCTGACATGCCCGGTGTGGCGACGGAAACGCGGACGTTGGCCCAAGCCCGTTTGGCGAATCTTGAATTCTGTGCGACTCCCGCGGCGAGCAGCCTACGCTGACGTCGACGGGTGTTAGGTGAAGCCCGGCGCTCACCCCAGCGCCGGGCTTTTTTATTTTGCGGAGGCGCGGCCGTGGTCGGATAACGGGCGCATGACGTTTACGCCCCTCGGCGATTCTGCCGTCGTCGTAGTCCTCGGCACTGAACCCGACGAGGCGGTCTTGCGACGCGTGCGGGCGGTCGCGGAGGACGTGCGGCGGGATATGCCCGCGGGAGTGGTCGATGTGGTGCCGGCATTTGCCCAGGTCACCGTGTTTTACGATGCGGCGCAGATCGGCAGCTACGGCCGGCTGTGCGACGAGCTGGCGCTGCGCGTGGAGCGGGCGGAGGCTGCGCTGATCTCACGGAAAGGGCGGCTGATCGAGATCCCGGTCTGCTACGCTCGTGAATTTGGGGCCGATCTGGCGGAGGTGGCGGCACGCGCCCGATTGAGCGAAGCTGCCGTCATCGCGTTGCACACCGGTGCGGACTATCTGGTGCAGGCGGTGGGATTTGCGCCGGGATTCGCTTACCTCGGCGGGCTGCCCGAAAAAATTCACACCTCGCGTCGGGCAACGCCGCGCACCGGCGTGCCGGCGGGCACGGTCGGAATCGGCGGCGCGCAGACCGGCGTCTACCCGCTCGCGACGCCGGGCGGATGGAATCTGATCGGGCGCACGCCACTGCGGCTGTTTGAAGCAGCACGGGAAGAGCCGGCGCTCCTGCGGACCGGGGACAGGGTGAAGTTTCGCGCGATCAGCGCGGGGGAGTTTGCCGCATGGCGATAACGGTCATTCGTCCGGGAATGTTGACGACGGTGCAGGACCTGGGCCGCAGCGGTCGGCGGGCGCTGGGGGTGCCGCCGGGCGGTGCGGTCGATGCGTTGGCCCTGCGGATCGTGAATTTGCTCGTAGGGAACGACGAAGGCGCGGCGGCGCTTGAATTCACATTGTTGGGGCCGGAACTGGAATTTTCGGCGGATACGACGATCGCCGTCGGGGGAGGCGATTTTATCGGCGCGGTGCCGCGCTGGCAGCCGTTGCGAGTGCGCGCCGGGGAGCGGTTGAAGTTCGGCGCGGCGCGCAGCGGGTGTCGCGGATATCTGGCCGTCGCGGGAGGGCTCGACGTGCCGGAGGTGCTCGGGAGCCGCGGAACTTATTTGCGGGCGGCGCTCGGAGGTTGGGAGGGGCGCGCGCTGCGCGAGGGCGACGTATTGCCGGCCCAGGAAATCGTGCGGGACGTGCTGGGACAGTGGCGGATCGACGAGCGAATCCTGCCGGCCTACTCGACGTCGCCAACGGTGCGCTTCGTCGCGGGTGCTCAGGCGGCGGAGTTCGGCGGGGCGTTCGCCTCGGCGGAATTTCGGGTGACGGCGAAGTCCGACCGAATGGGTGTGCGATTGGCGGGCCCCAAGGTGATGCGAAATGTCGCGCGGGAATTGATTTCCACGACCGTCGTGCCGGGCACCGTGCAAGTGCCGCCCGACGGGCAGCCGATCGTGCTGTTGGCGGACGCACAGACGATTGGTGGCTATCCGCAAATCGCGCATGTGGTGACCGTGGATTTGCCACTGGTCGCGCAACTGCGACCGGGCGATGCGCTCAGGTTTGGTGAAGTCTCGTTGGAGGCGGCGCGGGAGTTGGTGCGGATTCGGGAGCGGGCGGTCGCGATGTTGCGCGAAGGGCTCGCGGGGAAACTGCGCTGACCGATGACACCGCGCATCGACCTCAACTGCGACCTTGGAGAAGGCGCAGGCCACGACGCCGAGCTGATGCCGTTGATCACCTCTGCGAACATAGCCTGCGGCGCCCACGCCGGCGACGTCGCGATCATGCGCGCGACGGCCGCGTTGGCCCGGCGGCACGGGGTGGCGATCGGAGCGCACCCGGGATACGAGGACCGTGAATATTTTGGACGTCGGGAGATGGTGTTGGCACGTGGCGACGTGCAGGCGCTCGTCGAAGGGCAAGTGCGGCTCTTGCGGGAGATAACAGCGGTGGCCCATGTGAAACCGCACGGCGCGCTCTACAATTTGGCGGCGCGCGATGCAGAGGTGGCGCGCGAAGTGGCGGCGGCGGTGTGCTCGGTCGATGCGGGGCTCGTGCTCGTCGCGCTGCGCGGCAGCGAGCTCGTGCGCGCAGGGCGGGCGTGCGGATTGCGCGTGGCAGAGGAAGTGTTTGCCGACCGGACCTATCGGGCGGACGGATCGCTGACGCCGCGGAGCGAGCCGGGAGCCGTGATCACGGACGAAGTGGAGGCGGTCGCGCAGGCCTTGCGCCTCGTGCGCGGCGGGGCAGACACGATTTGCTTGCACGGTGACGGCGTGCACGCGGTGGCGTTTGCGCAGCGCCTCAACGCGGAGTTGCGCAACGCGCGCATCGCGATCAGGCCGTTGGGCGCATGATCAAACTGCTCGGACTCCTCCTCATCGGCGTCGGATTTGCGTGCCGACTGAATCCGCTGCTGGTGGTGGTCGTGGGCGGTATCGCGACGGGATTGCTGGCAGGTTTTTCAATCCACGAGGTCGTCACCATGATCGGTCAGTATTTCACGGACAACCGCGGGATGATGCTGCCGGTGATTTTGATGGTGCCGATCGTCGGCGTGTTGGAGCGGCATGGTTTGCAGGAGCGGGTGGCGACGTTGATTCGCCGGGCGAAGTCGGCGACGGCCGGCGGCGTGTTGTGGTTTTACCAAGTGCTGCGCGGCGTCACGAGCGTGTTTGGACTGAGCATCGGCAATCACGCAGCCATGGTGCGCCCGCTGATCGCGCCGATGGCCGAAGGAGCCGAGTTGGCGAGAAACGGAAGGCCCGGAGACAAGGGGCGCGCACAGATCCGCGCCCACGCTGCGGCGGCGGAGAATGTGGGGAATTTCTTCTCGGACGACATCGTGGTGGCGGTGGGCGCGCTGCTGTTGATCAAGGCATTCTTCGACAACGCGGGCATGGAGGTCGCGTTGGGCGATCTGAAACTTTGGAGTCTGCCGACGGCGGTGTGGGTGATCGCGGTGGGCTGGTGGCGATATCGCCACCTGGATCGCCGGCTGAAGAAGGCGGCAGACCAGAAACCGGAGGAACGGCCGTGACGTTGCTGACGCTCGATTTCTTTCTCGCCCTTTGCGGCGTGGTGCTCGCGGCGGTGGGTGCGCTGATCGCGCGCGATGCGACGCACCCGCAACGCTGGGGCTCCGCGGTGTTTTGGCTGCTGCTCGCCGGCGCGATCGGCGGAGGCAAGTGGCTGCCGCCGGCGGTCGTGGGCTATGCTGTGATTGGGTTGGCGGTGCTTGTGGCGACGAGGCGCGTGGGTGCGCCAACCTTCGTGACACGCGAGGCGGTGGTGTTGGAGGCCCGCGCGGAGGCGTTGGGCAACCGGTTGCTGTGGCCGGTGCTGTTGGTGCCGGCGGTCGCCATCGTGGGAGGGCTCGTGTTGGGCGCGGTGAAAGTGGGCGAGTTTGTAGTGGTTAATCCGAAACAAGTTTCGCAAGTCGCGTTGGCACTGGGTTGCGTGGGCGGGTTGGTTTGGGCGCTGCGGACGACCGGCGAACGGCCGCTGCAGGCGGCGCACGAAGGCGGGCGTTTGCTGCAATTGCTCGGGTGGGCGCTGATTCTGCCTTCGATGCTCGCGGCGCTGGGCGGAATTATGGGCAAGGCAGGCGTGGGTGAAGTGATCGCGGAAATCGTGGCGACGGCTTTGCCGGTGCAGATTCCGCTGGTGGCGGTGGTGGCGTATTGCGCGGGTATGGCGCTGTTCACGATCTTGCTCGGAAATGCGTTTGCGGCGTTTCCGGTGATGACGCTCGGCGTCGGCCTGCCCTTTGTAGTGAAAACCCACGGCGGCGATCCGGCGGTGATGGGTGCACTGGGCATGTTGAGCGGCTATTGCGGCACGCTCGTCACGCCGATGGCGGCGAATTTCAATGTGGTCCCGGTGAAACTCCTGGAATTGCGCGATGACTACGCCGTGATCAAAGCGCAGGCGCCGTTCGCCGTGGCGATCTGGATTTTCAACGTCGTGACGATGTATCTCTGCGTCTATTGAGGCGGGGTGACTGCACGGCGGAAAAAAATAATGAATACCACGACGCAATGAAAACGACCCGTCAACGGAGGGCAGTTTTGATCACCGGATTCGAGCCGTTTGGCGGCGAAACGCGTAACCCCTCGGCAGAAATTGCGCACGCGTTGAACGGCCGGGTGATTGCCGGCCGAAAGGTGATTGGCGCGCAATTGCCCTGTGTCTTCGGTGAGAGCGTCGCGGAATTGCGGCGGCTGGTTCGGACGGTGCGACCGGAGTTGATCGTCTGCGTTGGCCAGGCGGGCGGGCGGGCCGAGATCACTCCGGAGCGGGTGGCAATCAACGTGGACGATGCGCGGATCGCGGATAACGCGGGCGCACGGCCCATCGACGTCCCGGTGGTGCGGGGCGGACCGGCAGCGTATTGGTCGACGCTGCCGATCAAGGCGATTGTGGCGGCTTTGCGGGAGCAGGGCGTTCCGGCCAGTGTGTCGCAGACGGCCGGAACGTTTGTGTGCAATCATGTCTTTTACGGCCTGATGAGGCTGTTGGTGCGGCGGCGCGGGGTGCGCGGCGGATTTGTGCACGTGCCGTTCTTACCGGAACAGGCGCAGCGCGGTCAGGCGAGCTTACCGCTGGCTACGATGATAGAGGCGATAGCGCTTGTGGTGGGGGTATCACTACACACGCGGCGCGATGTTCGGGCGAGCGGCGGGCGCACCCATTGAGGGCGGTCGGGCCGCCGGCGTGTGTGCGCAAAGCGGAGTTAGAGCGGCCGTGAGGCTTCGACCGTCAGTGCGCAGATATCGTCGTCAAAATGCGCGTGTCCGGTGAACGTGACGATCTCGGCGATGATTTTCTCCAGCAAAATGGGTCCAGGTGTGCCGACCAACCGGGCGAACGCCGCGCGGAGGCGGTCTTCGCCGAATTGATTGCCGTGGGCATCACCGGCTTCAAAGAGTCCGTCCGTGTAGCCCAGAAAAACGTCGCCGGGGGCAAAGACGCTCTCGTGGCACGTGTAATCAAACCCCTCGATCAGTCCCGTGGCGGGTTCGGGATCGGCAAGCGCAAGCTGATCGACCGAGCCGGTGGCTGCGCGCAGCACGAGCGGGGGTGGGTGCCCGGCGTTGCCGAACGAGAGTGTGCGGGTGGTCGTGTCGACGACGGCGTAGAACGCGGTGGCGAAAACGGGCTGGCCCGTTTGATGGACAATCGGCATCAGCGCGCGGTTGATTTCGCCGAGCACTTCGGCGGCGTCGCGGGCATGGGGTCCGACTTCTTCCACCACGCCGCGGATGAGCGCGGTGAGCAGGCCGGCGCGCACGCCATGTCCCATCACATCGCAGACCAAAAGGCCGCAGCGGGTATCGGAGAGTTGGACGATGTCGAAGAAATCGCCGCCGAGCGTCGAAGCCGGGACGTAGCGATGGGCGAAACGCAACGCGCTCGTATCGGGCGGGGCGCCACGGGGGAAAACCGGGTAGGCCTGCGTGAAAAACGCCTCTTGGATTTGGCGGGCCATGCGCACATCAGCTTCCATTTCCTCCGTGCGGTGCCGCAGTTCCTGCTCCATGAGCTTTCGCTCGGTGATGTCGTGGCTGATACCGACAATACCGATGATGCGATCGCGAATATCGCGGAGCGGCACCTTGGTGGTGAGCACCCAGCGGAGGTCTCCGGTCGTGGCACGGTTGGATTTTTCGTGATTGATGATGGAGACACCCGTGTCGAGGACCTGTTTGTCGTCGGCGAGAGCCTGCAGGCCGCGTTCGCCGGGAAAAAAATCCAGGGTCGTGCGTCCGCGGGCTTCTTCCTGATGCTCGACGCCGAGACTGCGGAGGTGGGCCTGATTGTTGATGAGGTAGTGCGCCGTCGTGTCTTTGACAAAAATGCGCGAGGGCAGGTGATCGATGATCGTGCGCAGCAGATTGCGCTCCTCGTTGAGTTTGTCCTCGGCCTGTTTGGTGGCAGTGACGTTGCGGGTGACGCCAAACGTGCCGATGATCCGCCCGGTCCCGTCGCGCCACGGCATTTTGGTGGTGGAGCCCCAGGCTTCGGTGCCATCGCGTTTCGTGATGCGTTGGACTTCGCCAACAATGGGGCGGCCGGTGTAGATGATCACCTGTTCCTCGGTGAACGCGCCCTGGGCATGGGCTTGGGAAAAGAAATCGAAATCGGACTTGCCGATAATTTCCTCGGGGCTGACGGCACCCAGCCATTGCGCGTGCGCACGATTGACGCGCACGAAGCGACTGCGGAGATCTTTAAAGTAGATGCGGTCCGGCAAGTTCTCCATGAGCAGGCGGAGGATCGCAGAGTCGAGTGACTCGGGAGCGTCGTTGGGCGGGAGAGGGGCGGAAGGCGTTTCGCTCATGCGGAGGCGGGAGGTTGGGGCGTGGACCGACGGCGTGCAATCATGGCGTGGTGCAGGCTGATTGAATGACGGCGGAGGTGGCGGCGGCGCAATTTTGGGAAACCCGAGAAAGGCGTTGACAGTTGATGCGGGCAAAGGGACTTTCCGCGTCCCGTTGTTGCAGGGTGGAGCAGCCTGGTAGCTCGTCAGGCTCATAACCTGAAGGTCGCTGGTTCAAATCCAGCCCCTGCACCCAATTTAACTCCCTCGCGTCCTTCTGGATGCGAGGGAGTTTTGGTTTGGAAACGCCGGGATTTCGAGTTTCCGAGTTACACTGGCGGACAGAGGTAAACACTTTTGGGCGCGGACCCACATCCACCTCCTAAAATTGCAGCGCCGGGAAAGTCCGAGGCGCCTAGCCAAATCGATTTGAGGTAGCCGACTCCACGGGTTTCCAAGGACAAGCTCACTTGATCGCGAAAGCCTCAAAAACTTCATGCTGCGCAAGCGCGATGTTGTCATGCGTTGGCCGATTTGCGCGCCAACCTGCCGCGTGCGATGGCTCGCCGGCAGGATTTGGTTTTTTGGAGCCCTGTGTAGGTGGACCGTCGTTCCGGCTCTCAGAACGAGCGGGCGCCGGCGGTGCGGTTGCGGCGGGGTAGGCTACCAATGCCTGTTCGAGTGAACTCCATCGGACGAAAGGCTGTGACTCCGCCTTTCTGTCGGGAAACGAGGCTGACCAGCGATCTTGGAATCAAGCGAGCGACGGTTGGGCGGAAGCGGGCGGGAGGCGGTAAAATTGCCGCGCCGTTTCGGAAAAGATCTGCTTCGTGTCACTCACGCTGATGACGCCCAGCACCTCCCGCAGCGCGGCAAACGCCTGCTCGTAGCTTCCCGCCAGTTCGCACACCGGCCAGTCGGAGCCATACATGCAACGCCGGGGGCCGAAGTGCTCCAGCGCCGCATCGACGTAGGGCTTAAGGTCGGCGGGTTTCCAATTTTCCCACTGCGCTTCGGTAATCAATCCCGAGAGCTTGCAATAGATGTTCGGACATTTCGCCGCGGCCTTGAGTTGTGGCAGCCAATCGTCGAGCGCCTGATCCTTGATGCGCGGCTTCGCGAGATGATCGATGACCATCGGTAGCTCAGGCAGTAGCCGGCCCAGCGTCGCCGCGTGTTTGAGGTGCTTCACGTAGAAGAGCAGGTCGAACGGCACGCCATGCCGCTCCAGCACTCTCAAGCCCCGGACAACTTCCGGCCGAACGATAAAATCGTCATCCGGCTCATCCTGGGTCACGTGGCGAATGCCGACGAACTTGGGGTGCTCCATGAATTCCAGCAACTGGCGTTCGCAGTCCGGGCTGGCCAGGTCGACCCAGCCGACCACGCCCGCGATAAAATCGTGTTTCTCCGCGAGACCGAGCACCCAGCGGTTCTCGGCGAGGTCGTGCTGCGTCTGGACAAAGATACTCTGCGTGACGCCCGTCGCCCGCAGGTGCGGCGACAGGTCCTCGGGCAAAAAATCACGGTTTATGCGAGCCAGCGCAGGTTGGTCGAGCCAGCTGTAATTGAAGGGCTGGTTTCGCTGCCAAAAATGCTGGTGAGCATCGATCATGGTCCGATGAGACGCGGGAGTTTCGCGCGACTCAGCTGACGTTAACGACGGCTTTGATCACGCCCGTTTCAGGTTTGAGCCAGCTCGGGAAGACAGACGGCACATCTTCAAAATTGGCGTGGTGGGTAATCCACGGGCGCGTGTCGATTTTGCCGTCCTCGATCAGCGTGATGATGCGCGCAAAGTCGCGGCTGAGGGCATTGCGACTGGCCATGAGGGTGAGCTCTCGGCGGTGCAGGAAAGGCGCGTGCGGAAACTCGAGGTTTTGCTGGGTGATGCCGACAAACACGACGCGTCCGGCAAACGCCGCGAACTCCATCGCCCGCACCATCGACTTGTTGTTGCCGGTCGCGTCGATCACGAGATCGCACATCTGGCCGTTCGTCAGTTTCGCGACGGTCTTGAGGTCCGACTCGTCGCCGCTCACCACCACGGTATCCGACACGGCCATTTTCTCCCGCACGAAGGCCAACCGGCTCTCCGCGATATCCATGACGATCGGCCGAGCGCCGGAGAGCCGCACAAACTCGAGCGCCGAAAGCCCGATGGGGCCTGCACCGATGATGAGCACATTCTCACCGGGCCGCGCATTGCCGCGGTCCACCGCGTGGCAGCCGATGGCGAGCGTCTCGACAAGCGCGCATTGATCCGGTGTGAGCTTCGATGCGAGGTGGAGCTTGCGTGCAGGTAGCACGATGCGCTCGGTGAGGCCGCCGTCGCACATTACGCCGAGGGTCTTGTGGTTCTCGCAACAGTTCGTATGGCCGCGCCGACACGAGTAGCACTGCTGACAGTTGAGGTAGCATTCGACCGCGCAGCGATCACCGGGCTTCACATTCGTCACGCCTTCGCCGACGGCGATCACCTCGACGCCCAACTCATGACCGGGGATGCGCGGGTAGCTGAAGAACGGCATCTTCCCCAAGTAGCCGCCGAGATCGGTGCCACAAATACCGACGCGCTGCACGCGCACGAGGGCTTCACCCGCCCGAGGGGCGGCTGGTTCCGGAATGTCGATCTGGCGCCACGTCTGCGGCTTCTCGAGCTGGAGTGCTTTCATGGTTATAGTTGGTCAGTTGTTTTCCAGCAGACCTTCCTTGTGTCCGAGGTTTTTCACCGGGGCGAAGAGGGCCTGGACTTCGGCGAGGAGCTCCCGGTCGATGGGCTCGGCGGCCCATTGGGCCCAGGCGCGAATATTCTTGGGATTCGCACTGCCGGCGACGGTCGTCGCGATCTCGGGATGTGCGATGGAAAATTGCAGGGCGAGCTTCGCAATATCGGTGCCGCGGCTGGCACAGAGCGCGGCGGCGGAGCGAGCCGCCGCTTTCACGCTCTCGGGCTCCTTGAGCCATGCGGGAAGCGGGGCGTTGGTCAGCAGGCGCGCGCTGAATGGACCGGCGTTCATCGCGCCGACATGCTTTGCCTTGAGGTAGGGCACGATCTCGTCGGCGAAGCGCGTGTTTTGCAGCGTGTATTGATTGTAGCTGAGCGCGCAGTCCACCGATGTTTGATCGAGGATGAACTTAAAGATCTTCATCGGGTAGCCGCTGAAGCCGATGTAGCGGGCTTTGCCGGCCTGTTGGATTTTGCGCAGGGCAGGAATCGTCTCGTCGACAATCTGCTGCATCGGGACGAACTCGATGTCGTGGCAGAGGATGATGTCGAGGTGGTCGGTGCCGAGCCGGTGGAGCGAGACATCGATGCTTTCGGCAACGCGCTTGGCGGAGAAATCAAAATGGGTGAGGTCGTAGCGACCGAGCTTGGTGCAGAGCATGTAGCTGTCGCGCGGCACGCCCTTGAGCGCGATCCCGAGGAGCACCTCGCTCATGCCGCGGCCGTAGAAGGGCGAGGTATCGATGAGGTTGAGGCCGCAGTCGAGGGCGACGCGCACGCTGCCGAGCGCCTCGTCGAGCGTGACGCTGCGGAATTCAGCGCCGAGCGAGCTCGCGCCGAAGGAAAGGATGGGAACGTTGAGGTCAGTCTGGCCGAGGCGGCGAGTTTGCATGGGAAGACGGTGATAAAATCAGTTTGTGCGCACGCCGATCGTGAGAAGGACGTTGGCCCAGAGGGCGGTATCAGCGGTTTGGATAGTGAGGATGTGGTCGGGGCTCTCGACGTGTTTGTAGAAATCCCACTTTAGAATCGGTTCGAGCTTGAGTGCGCTGTTGCCGGCCTCGTCCAAAATGGCGCGATAGTCTTTCCAGACGGGCGGCTCGCCGAATTTAGCATAGGGATCGTCGGCCGGGATGCCCATGGTGTTCACATGATCAATCGGCAGCGCGTTGAGCAGGGCGCGCAGGGCTTGCGCGCACGTGATTACGCCGGGCGACAGGTTGAGTGAGATAAGCTCGGCGTTGGGGCCGCGTTTGGTCGAGGCCGGGTAGTGGCCGTCGGCGATAAGAATTTTGGCGTGGTGCCCGGCGCGGGCAACGACGCGCAGGATTTCGGGATGAATAAGGTTGGTTTTGAGCATCGGAAAAAATCAACGAGTGGCGGTTTGCTGGCGAAACGCAGCGATCGTCCGCGCGGCGGCGACTGTGGTGTCCGGTAGTGGAAATATTTCGGCCGAGAGGTAGCCGTCGTAGCCGATGTCGCGTAGCGCGGCAATGATCGGCGCGATGTGAGTCTGGCCGAGGCCAATCGCGCGGCGGTTCGAATCGGCGAAATGCACATGGCCCACAAGGTCACCCGCCTCGCGCAGTGCGGCGGCAGAGTCGGCCTCCTCGATGTTCATATGAAACAAGTCCGCGAGAATGCGGACGGACGGGGGCCGCTGCGCGCGCAACCACGCGGCGGTGTCGCCCAGGCGGTTGAAGAGGTTGGTCTCGTAGCGGTTAAGGGGCTCGTAGAGGAGCGCCGTGCCGTGGCCGGCGGCGCGCGCGCCGAGTTCGTCGAGCCCTTCCGCGAGCCACGTTAGCGCCTGCTCGCGGGAGACGCTGCCTTCCCAACGACCTTGCATGGAGCCGATGATGGCCGGAGCGCCGAATCGCCCAGCGAAATCGATAATTTCCGCGATGAAGGCGCGGGCGTCACGGCGCACGCCGGTATCCGCAGAGGTCAAGGAGAGCTTTCGGACGACCCAGCCGGCGCCGGTGCCAACGGCGGCCACGCGCAGACGGTGCTTTGTTAGCAGTTCGGTCAGTGCCTTTGCATCGAGTGCGCTGGCAGACGGTGGGAAAATTTCGACGGCATCGTAGCCCAGCGTGGCCGCCTGCGCGCAGCCGTCGGCGAGCCCGTCATGAAACACAAACGGTCCGGCTTTGGCCTCAGGCACGAGCGAGATCGTGATCGCAGACTTCATTGTAGGGGGAACGGGTTCATGTGTCGGATAACCGCTTTCAGCGAAGAAGTTTGAAGCTTACGGAAAACTGGCGGAGGAGGAGGGATTCGAACCCCCGGTGAGGTTGCCCCCACGTCTGATTTCAAGTCAGGTGCCTTAAACCAACTCAGCCACTCCTCCGAGTGAAGTTGCGCGCTCGGGACAGTGCTCACTTGGTGCGATGCGTCAATCGCGGACGTGCCGCGATGCCTTGTCACGCGACGACGGCGGCTCGGCGCCGTCGTCGGCCTCCGTTTGGAAAATGTCTTTCGACTGTTCCGAAATGCGGACGGTGCTAGGTCGGCTCCTCGGAGGAAAGTGTCGCCCCTGACGACGTGTGGGAGCGCACGTCCAAGAGCCGGTGCTGGCGCTTCCGGAAAACTCGCTTTTGGCAGATCCCGACGTTCGCGTGAATTTTCGCGGTATCAGACGGTTTCCGGCACAACGTAGGGCTTGCGATAGACGCGTGTGAGCAGGGCGTCCGCCTCGCGGTCGTTCACGAATTTTTCCGTGGCACCGTGGAACGAGAGTGAGCGGCCGACGCGATAGGAAATGTTGGCGAGGTGGGGCAGGGAGGTGGAGAGGTGCCCCTCAAGGATGTCGGCCCGCAGGTCGGTGTCCTTGCCGGAGCGGACAGCGTCGAGGAAGTTGGCCCAGTGTTCGCCCTTCCAGCCGGCCTCGGATTCTTTTGAGCCCGCGAACGGTTCTTTGCTGCGTCGGCGGAACGCCTTCCAATTGCTGCCACCCAGCTCGAGCCAGCCTTCGGAGCCGAAAAAGAGGTTGCCCACCTCCTGGCCACGGCTGCCCTCGTGATTGGTGTAGCGACCGCGGGCTTCGAATTCGATCATCGTGCCGTCGGCGTATTTGTAGACGGCGGTCTGCGTGTTGGGGGTCTCCTGCGACGTCTGGTCGTGTCCGTATGCCTCGACGCCGCCGTAGACGCGCACGCCGGGGGTGCGCGGGCCGTCGTCGCGCCGGAAACCGTAAAGGCCGCCGGTGGAATAAACCGAAACGGGGTGTTCGTTTTTCGACATGCCCCAGCGGGCTAGGTCGAGTTGGTGCGGGCCGGTGTTGCCGGTGTCGCCGTTACCGGTATCCCAATACCAGTGCCAGTTGTAGTGGCCGCGTTTCTCGTTGTAGGGGCGTTCCGGGGCGGGCCCGAGCCAGCGGTCATAGTGGAAGCCGGCGGGTGGCGCGCTGTCGGCGGAGCGTCCATAGGAATCACGGGCTTTGAAACAGAGCGCGCGGGCGAGGTAGAGTTCGCCGATGCCGCCGCTGTGGAGAAATGCCATCGCTTCGATGACTCCGCGGGAGGAGCGGTTGTTGAGGCCGACCTGGACGCGACGTTTATATTTGCGCGCGGCTTCGATCATCTTGCGACCTTCCCAGATATTGTGGGACGCGGGTTTTTCCACGTAGACGTGTTTGCCGGCTTGGCAGGCCCAAACAGTGGCGAGGGCGTGCCAATGATTGGGGGTAACAATCGAAACAGCATCGATCGTCTTGTCGTCGAGCACCGTGCGCAGATCCCAAGTGGTCGCGGGCTTTGTCCCGGTCTTGTCGTCGACGAGTTTCACGGCCGCCCCGAAAAGATTTTCGTCCGTGTCGCAGGCAGTGCGGACTTGCACATTGTGACTATCTT
>CALRZR010000112.1:0-22310 GCA_943372705.1 Opitutus sp. GAS368
TGACGGCGTGCCCGTGGCGATCACGGAGAATGTGACGGTGTTACCTTGGTTAACGGTCGCGCTCACGGGTTGCGTCGTGATGGCGGGCGCGACATTGACGGTCAGCGCCACCGTCGAGCTCGTGACGGCGCTCACGCTGTTCGTCGCGACCACGCGATAGGAGCCCGCGTCGGCCGGCTGGGCATTCGTCACGGTCAGCGTCGCGGCGGTTGAACCCGTGAGGTTAACGGAGTTCTTCTGCCACTGGTAGGTGGGCGCGGGATTGCCTGTGGCGGCGGCGGTAAACGTGGCGGACTGGCCTTGCGTGACCGTGGCCGAGACCGGCTGCGCGGTAAACGCGGGTGCAACGTAGACCGCGAGGGTCGCGGCGCCGCTCGTGACGGAACCGGCGACGTTCGTGACCACGACCAGGTAACTCGCGGCATCCGCCGGTTGCGCGCTGAAGAACGTGAGGTTCGAATTCGTCTGCCCGGAAATATTCACCCCGTTCTTTTGCCACTGGAAGGCGGGCGACGGCGTGCCGGTGGCGACGACGGAGAAGGTGGCGGTGGTGCCTTGATTGACGATGAGCGCGGCCGGCGCCGTGGTGATGGCGGGGGCGACGTTGACACTGAGCGTGACGCCGGTGCTGGTGACGCTCGCGACACTATTCGTCGCGACGACGCGATAGCTGCCCGCGTCGGCCGGCTGGACGTTGGTGAGCGTGAGCGAAGCATCGGTCGCGCCGACAAGATTCACGCTGTTTCTCTGCCACTGGAAGGTGGGCGCCGGATTGCTGGTGGCCACCGCCGCAAACGTCGCCGAGCCACCCTGATTGACGGTGACCGGTGCGGGCTGCGTGGAGAAGAGCGGCGCGGTGTTCACCACCAGTGTCGCCGGCGCACTGGTGACGGAGCCGATCGGATTGGTTACCACCACGTCGTAGCTGCCGCCGCTCGCGGGCTGGACGCTGGACAGCGTGAGGGTGGCCGCCGTGGCGCCGCTCAAGTTGACGCCATCCTTGCGCCACTGGTAGCCGATGACGGCGGGAACGGCGGTCGCGACCACCGAGAACGTCGCACTCTGGCCGGCATTCGCCGTCACGGCGGCGGGCGGCGTGGTGATGGCGGGCACTGCATCTAGTGAAGTGTCGCGAAGCACGACGACGTGCGACGTTCCACCCGATACGGCCAGCACGGGAGCCAAGCCGGCCGGAACCGTTGAGACTAAATTGGCAATAAAGCCCCACACAACGACCGTGCCGTCAGATCTCACCGCTAATCCATTTTCTCCAGTGGCAGTGATCGAAACCACGCCATTCAAACCGGCTGGGGGGGTCGCCGCCGACGCCGTTCCCCAACCGACGACCGTGCCATCGGCCCGCAGGGCAAGCGAGAAACCGCTTCCGGCCGCGACGCCAACAATCGAACTCAGGCCCGCAGGAACATTTATCTGGCCCGATGAATTATCTCCCCAAGCCACGACGGAACCATCAGCGCGGACTGCAAGCCGGTGGCTTGAACTAGCGCCAATCGCAACGATGTTGGTCAGCCCGGCCGGCACATCCGTTGCCACGTTGATGCTAGTCCAAGCGAACACCGTGCGATCGGAGCGCAGGGCCACCGCATAATCGTTGCCCGCGGCGATCGCGATCACGTTGGTCAACGCTGGCGGCGTGTAGTTGATCGAGCCCCAAGTTGCGACCGTCGCATCCGGCTTGAGCGCCATGCTAAACGTCGTGCCAGCGGCGACCGCGGTGACGCCCGCGAGACCGGCCGGGATATTGGTCTGGCCATTCGCATTATGTCCCCACGCCACCACGGTCCCGTCGGGCCGTAGCGCGAGGCTGTGATTGCCGCCCGAAGCCACCGCCAGCGGATTGCCCAATCCGGCCGGAATCGACGTCTGCCCCTGCGCGTTCGAGCCCCAAGCTACGACCTGGCTGGTCACCGCGACTCCAACAAATGTCGGGGCGCTGATGACCGGCCCGACGGCGTTGGTGGCGACCACCTGATAGGCACCCGATTCGCGCAAGGTGACTGGAGGAAGCGTGTAGCTCGCGTTCGTCGCACCGGAGAGATCGCGACCGTTCTTGCGCCATTGAAAGGCGACCGTGCCCCCGATGGCGGCCGACGCCGTGAGCGTCGGAGTCTGGCCGGGAGCGATGATTTGCCGGCCAGTCACGTTGATCGACACCGCAGGCGTAGGATCGATGGTCAATACCGCCGCGTTGCTCGTCGCCGCGCCGAGTTGGTTGGTGACCAACACATCGTAAATGCCGGCATTCGCCGTCGTCACCTCATGAAAATAGAGTGCTGAATTCGTGGCGCCCGTTATGTTCACGCCCCCTTTGCGCCACTGATAGGCGAGCAATGCAGTGCCACCAGTGGCCGTCACACTAAGCGTCACATCCTGACCAACGAAAGCCGTCATACTGGACGATTGCGTCAAAATCATCGGGACTTGATCACCCGCCGAGTCGCGGAGCGCGAGCGAGTGAGCGGCACTTGCGACAATGCCCACTGCGGAATTCAGGCCTCCTGGGACACTGGTTTGCCCATTACCATTGAGACCCCACGCCAGCACCGTGCCGTCTGATTTTAGCGCCAAGCTATGGCTGCCACGCGCCGCAATCGCAACAAGTCCGCTCGATCCCGCGGGCACATTCGTTTCACCGTCGGAATTGCTACCCCAAGCGATCGTGGTGCCGTCACCCTTGAGTGCGAGCCCATGCGCACGACCTGCCGAAATCGCGACAACATCAGTCAATCCGCCCGGCACACTGCTTTGCCCGGAATCGTTGCGGCCCCAGCCAACGACCACGCCATCAGTTTTGAGTGCCAGACTGAAGTTGGCGCCCGCGGAAATCGCCATTACGTTTGATAAACCCGCTGGCAATGCTGTCGCGCCGTATGAGCCATCGCCCCAGGCAACTACCGTGCCGTCTGCCCTCAAAGCCAGAACGTGCGTTGCACCAACAGAGATAGCCACAACGTTAGAAAGCCCTGCGGGCACGTTCATCAGCCCCTGGTAGTTATCTCCCCAAGTGACGAGCGTTCCGTCGGACTTCAGGGCCAGGCCATCATACGTGCTTAAGGCGAGTGCCACGACATTCGTCAAACCGCCGGGAACCGCAGTTGGCGCGCTATACCTGCTCCACACAGCAGCGGTGCCGTCAGACTTCACCGCACCGCTGGCAGAAGAACTAGCACTTATGGCAACGACGCTCGTCAGGCCGCTCGGCACTGTTGTTTGAAAATCGGAATTCGAACCCCAACCTACGATTTGCGCCGGGCTCACTGCCACATTCACAAACACCACCGCACTCGTCGTCGAGCCGGTGGCGTTGGTGGCGAGGGCTTGATACCAGCCGTTGTCGCGGACGGGTTTGGCGGCGGTGATCACGTAGGATGCATTGGTCGCGCCGGAGATCGGGAGGCCGTTGCGTTTCCATTGGTAGCTCGTGGCTCCGGTGGCGGTGACGGTGAGCGTGAGGTTTTGGTTGATGGTCACCACCTGCCGCGGCCCAGAGACGGCGGTGATGACGGGGGCCTGCGCGAGGGCCGAAGTGGCGGTCGCGAGGAGGGCGAGCGCGAGGCTCAGGCACGCGAACAGTTTTCGATGCAGAGCGCGGGGCGAGCGAAGCGAAAGCATGGCGGGGGGCGAGAATGCGGGACGAAGGGGGTGACGCAATGAGGGAATGCCGCAGGGGGGCGACAATTGCGGAGCTCAGATGGCGAAGTGAGGGAGGGCGGGTCGGAGACCGCGCCCCACTGGGCGACAGCGAGAACGAGAACGCTTACGAGGAACGAGAACGATGGGGCGGCGGAGTGATGGCCGCAAAGAGGCGAAGGAGGCGCAAAAAAGGCCGGAGGCGATGGGGCGAGGATTTCTTTTCTGCGGGTATTTTTGACGGATTGATGGCGCGCCGGTTGGTTGGGGGCGGGGGCGGCGCGAGTGGCGGGATTTTATACCAACGACACGTGAGAGTTGGACTATTCCGAGGGTAGGGCCCGACTTCCGTGGCGGGCCGTTTGGACGTTCAGACGCACTCGGCCCGCCCGGAGGTCGGGCCCTGCCGCCGCTTTCGCGGCAGAGTCTAAAACTCAACAGAGATTGGTATTGGTCTGAAAGATGGGGGCAGGAAAATGGGCGGTGGGCAGGCGGGCGAAAGGCGTGGGTGAGAGAATGAGAACGATTGCGAGGAACGAGAACGACTGGGCGGCGGAGGGATGGCGGCAAAGAGGCGCAGAAGGCGCAAGAAACCGGAGATGGTGGGGCGAGGGATTTTTTCTAGGCCGAATTCTAGAGGATTCAGACGTGATCGTCCGAAAAGTAGCGCTGTGCTTTAGCCCGCGTCTGGGCCGCAGGGAAAATTCGAGTCGCGGGCTGAAGCACCGCGCTACCTCGGACAGCCGGCGTGAGCACAGTCTGGAGCACACCTCACCCTGAGTGTGAAATATTTTTGGGTTAGCGGGAGGGGGCCTGCGAGCAGGCGACTTCCTCGGAGGCGGTTAAGAGATCGCCTGCCAGCAGGCTCCTGCCTCCGGGTCGGTTAAGCGAAGCGGGACGCCGTAGGGGGATAAGTGGTCAGGAGACCGGGAGCAGGCGGCCGAGGAGGCCTTTGGGGCGCATGGTGGCGAAGAAGAGCTCTTTTTCGAGGGGTTGGCCGGCGCCGATCTCGGGCGTGTAGTTGGCGAGGATGGAGGCGAGGGCCAGTTTGATGTAGAGGCGTCCGACGTGTTCGCCGACGCAGGCACGCGGGCCACGGCCGAAGGGGAAAAAGTGGCTGCTGCCGTAGGGATTGGCTTCGACGAGCTCGCTCGTCCAACGCGAGGGGCGGTAGGTTTCGGCGTCGGCGCCCCAATGCGCTTTATCGAGGTGAAGCGCGTAGCAGCTGATGAACAGGATCGTGTTGGCGGGCACTTGATAGCCGCCGAGTTCAGCAGCGGCATCGGGCTTTACGCGGCGTTGGAAGAACGCGACCGGAGGATGGACGCGCATGGCTTCGCGGAGCGCGGCGTCGAGGCAGGGCTCTTGGTTGAGCGCCGCAAAATCGGTGAGTCTCCCCGACGCGCGGAGGGCGCTGGCGGCGGCCATCGCGCGGGCGCGATCGGCGGGATGCTGGGTCAGTTCGTAGAGGGTTGTGAGCAGGCCCGTCGTGGACGAAAAGCAGCCGCCAAAGTAGTTGTTGGCCAGTTCGACGGCGACGGCTTCGTCGTCGATATCGCCGTGGCGGAGTTGGAAGGCGACGATGTCGTTGCGGCCTTCGGGGGCGCGCCGGACGTCGGCGACGATGGCGCGGAAATAGCCGAGCCAGCGCTTTTGGAGGACGTCGCCCTCTTTGCCCCAGGGGCGGCCGAAGGGCAGTTTCCACATGAGGCGGCGGTTGAGGAGCGTGGCGACTTCGATGAAACAATCGTAGACCTCGGCGGGCTGGACTTGGCCGAGGAAAATCAGCGACCACGCGTCGAATGCCGTGCGCAGCAGAAAATCGTAGATGTCGGCGGGGGCGGGGTTGCGGGCAAATACGGCGAGACGCTCTTCGATGAGCGCGTGCATGAGCGGAATGCGCGAGGCGAACCACGGGCCGAAGCGCGGGCCCGATTGGGGATTGGCGCGGCGGCGCTCGGCCCAGTGCTGGCCGCCGGGAGAGGTGAAGACGCTGTAGTCGGTGGCGACGGGTAGAAGGGCTTCGCGGGGCGCGTCTTTGTAGTAGCGCTCGGTGTTATGTTCGAGCACGTCGATGATCTCCGCGGGGCCGTTGAGGACGACGATGGGTTTGCCGAGGATTTTGATGCGGGTGAGGGGGCCGTATTTCTCGGCGTAGGCGCGGCAGGCCTCCCAGGGACGGCCGTTCTTGAAGGCGGGCAACTCGCCGATGAGAAAACGCGCAGGCGGGCCGGGGATCGAGGGGTAGGGGAGGGCGGCGGACATAAATTTAGGCGAAGGCTTTGGTGGAAGCGGTCGGGGCGGGTGCGGTTTGCTCTTGTTCGACCGGTGGCGGGATCAGGAAGGGTGCGGCGATGGCGCAGAGGGTCCAGGCCAGGTCGACGGGGCGGGCGAATTGCACCAGGACGGGGGTGCCGGTGCTGAGGCCGTAGAGGTTGAAGCAGGCCTTGACGATGGAGAGCACCATATAGACGGCGACGAAGGAAAAATGGAGCGTGGTGCGATCGCGGCGGAGCCAGCAGTGCATGACCGAAGTCAGCGGGAGGACGATCAGGAGCGCCACGAAAGGCAGGGTGTGTCCATACATGTCGTCCTCGGGACGGATCGCGAGGCAGAGCGAGAAGAACGCGGCGACGAGCACGAGCGCCACGTTGATGGCATAACCGAGGCGTTTTTCGGTGACCGAGCTGGTGCCGAGGGTCATCAGGCGTTTCGTATCTTCGATCGCGTAGCGCACCAAAAGGTAGCCGATGAAAAACCAGTAGACGGGGCAGATGTAGGTGGACGGCGGGCTGTCGAAGACGACGCAGATGTTGTTGTAGCCCCAGAAGCGCATGATGGGCGTTTCAGCCATGTTGATGCCGGAGAAGAATCGGGTGAGGATCGAGCCGGTGACGATCATCGCGCCGAAGGAATAAATCGCCGCGTGAAAAAAGCGTTCGGGCGAGGGCAGGGGAGCGTTCGGGTTGTGGAACCAGCGTCGGAACGTGAGGTAGAGCACGAGCGGCTCCAGCACGAGAAACATGCCGATTGCCACCAGAATGCCGGTGACGCGGCTGACGGGCGCGTCGCCAGTCGCCGCGCCGGCGGTCGCGGCATGGGCAAAGGTCGTGGACGCGGAGGCGAGGAACACTCCGACGAGGGCGAGCGCGTTTCTAGTCATAGAGCAAGGCGGGCGGTGCGGGGGCGGTGGCTGGTCGGGAAAGGCGTGGTCACGGGCCGGCGGGCGGTCAAGTTTTTGGGGGCTGCCAGCCGGCGGCGGCCTTGAGGGTGTAGCGGTAACCGACCTCGACGAGATCGGACATCTTCTCAAATTCGAGCATGCCGAAATCGTCGACGGGCGGGCGCAGATAGAGGTCCACGCTGTTCTTGACCTGCGTGGTGCGGTTGGCGCTGGCGAGCATCGTCGTTCGCATCAGAATATCCAACATGCCGGGCACGGTGATCTTCGTCGTGAACGGCAGCACGCGGCTCCAGAAAATTTTCCACGGCGAAGGAAAACCGCCGGCGCCAATGCCGACTTCCTCTTCGGGGCTGACGTTGACGGCGATCACCGGTCCGCCGCCGCATTTGTTTCGCATGACGTCGCCCGGCAAGTTGTTCACGACGCCGCCGTCGACCAGCAAGTGTTGGCCGGACACGACCGGCACGGCGATGCCGGGCAGGGAGCCGCTGGCGCGGGTCGCCTCCCAGAGCGGGCCGGTCTCGTGCACGACCATTTCCGCGGTCGTCAGATTGCTCGATACGGCGAAATACGGGAGCCACAGGTCCTCGATGCGCGTGTCGCCGAACGACATGAGCGCACTCTCGGTGATGCGCTTCGTCTTCAGCATGGCGATCATGGGCACGGTGTATTCCTGAAACGGTTTCAGGGCGATGATGCGGCGGTTGAGATCGTAGAGCTGTTCGAGGGTGCGGCCGGTGGCGAGCTGGGCGGCCATGATGGAGCCCATGCTGGTGCCGCCCAGGACGTCGATGGGAATGCCGAGTTCGCGGAGCGCCTTGACGACGCCGAAATGGGCGAAGCCGCGCGCGCCGCCGCCGCCCAGCGCGAGCCCGACCGCGCGGCCGGTGATTGTGCGCGCCACACGTTCGACATCGGCCTGCTGGTTTTCGTGGACGTGCAGGTGCAGGTCGACCCGCCGAGGGGCCAGCCACTCGTGGGTGCCGCTGGGGAGGAGGGTATCTTTCCCGTGGACCAAGACGAGAGTTCGGCGGGCGCGCCGCACGTCGGAAATTTTGTCGAGCAACAGGCGTTCCTCGATCTCGCCCAGAGCTCGATCCGTGGGGGCCTGGCCGACGACGACGACATGGTCCGCCTGCCCGAGTGCACGCTGGGTCCAGCCGGTGACCTGCCGATCCGTTTCGAGGACCACGAACTCATGGCGGATCTGTTGCTCCTCCAACCAGGCGGTGAAGCGCAGCCAGCTGGGATGGTCGGCGGGGACACCGGCGGCGGCGTTGAGGACGCCCTCGTCGGTCAGCTTGCGGGCGTCGACGTGCAGCGACGAACCGATGGCGCCCAGGGCGCGCGTCAACGCGCGTGCGAACTCCGGGGCGAGCGCTCCGTTGCCGGCGGGCGTTACTGTGATCACGAGGCGGGAAAGGGCGCCGGAGCGGCGTTTCGCGTTTTGGGTTTGTTTGACGAGTGTCCGGCAGATGGAGAGGAGCGCCTGGGGATGCTCGGTCATGATCTGTTCGAACGACTGCTTGGAAAAACGGGCCAGCAGGGAATCGCGGATCGCGTAGGGTGTGGCGTTCCGGCGGTCGCCCGTGATCAGCGCGACTTCGCCGAGACTGTCACCGCGTCCCAATTCGGCGACGGCTCGCTCTTCCCGCGTGGTCGCGTCGGTGACGACGATGCGCAGGCGGCCCGTGAGCACAAGATACCAGCCGTCACCCACGTCGCCTTGATGGAACAGGGCCTGACCGCGCTGCAGATTGACCCACTCGATCTGTTGTTCGATTTGCGCGAGAACGGCAGGCTCGAGCGGTCCGAAAATCGAAGGGAGCACGAAGGCCAACTGGGAGCTGTGGAGGCGCTTGTGGACGACTTTGGACGAGGCGAGCGCCATTTCCACGGCCGGAGGCAACGTGTCGAAAATGGTGCGGCGCAAACGGTAGACGACACACGGCGTCACGGCTTCCACGGTCGCGCCGCGGGTGCCGCCGCCGACGAACTGCATCTCGCCGACCGGATGGCCGGGGCCGATACGTCCGACTTCCACCTGTTCGTTATTTTGCCGCCGCACCACCGCGCGGAGCGTGCCGTCCGCGACGACATACATGGCATCGCCCAACTCACCCTGACGCACGAGCGTCTCACCGGGGGCGAGCGTCAGTCGCTCCATGGCTTGAGCTACACTGGTCAGCTCATCGGGGCTGAGCGGTTGAAAAAACTCGACGCTGGCCAGAAGCGTCAGCGCGGTCGAATCGGGCGGGGTGCTCATCGAAGAAGTGACTGTGGATGATAGATTGGAAAATGCGGGAAAACCGCCCGGGAGCGCGGTCGGTCCGGAGCCCTAGGCCGCGCATTTGCCGAAACGGACCGGTCGGGCGCGCGGCGACAACAAGTTGCTGCACCAACCGGCTCTGACGTGTCACGTCGATAATCGGGCCAAGGCGGCTTTCTGGACGTGTGTATGGGGGGTTTACCCGGGTGTGTCTTGTGCCGGCTGGGTGCGAGCGCGGGTAGGGCGCGTGGTAAAAGGGCCGGCGTCTCCGGCGTTGCGCGGTGCGGTGCGGGGGCGCATTTTCGGACGGAGGAAAACCCGCGCGATGAACATCCATCACCTCGAACTTTTCTACTACGTCGCCAAACATCGGGGCATCACGGCGGCGGTGCGGCACATGCCCTATGGCATCCAGCAGCCGGCGGTGAGCGGACAGATGAGCGCGCTCGAAGAGGCGGTGGGGACGCGGTTGTTTGTGCGCAGTCCGTTCCGCCTCACGCCGGCGGGGGAGGTGTTGTTCGCCCATGTGCGGCCGTTTTTCGGCGGGCTGGACGCGGTGGCGGGGCGGTTGCGCGAAGCGGCCGTGCCGCGGCTGCGTGTGGGAGCCTCGGAGCTGATTATCCGTGACCACCTGCATCCGGTCGTCGACCGGCTGCGAGCGAACCATCCGCAGATGAAACTGTCGCTGCGTTCAGGATACACGCACGAGCTGGCGCGGTGGCTCGCCGACGGGGAGATCGACCTGGCGATCGCCTCGATCGAGGGAAAACTGCCGGTGCGGCTGCGGAGCGCGCGGCTGTTGCGGTTGCCGCTGGTGCTGCTGGTGCCCGCGGCGTCGAAATGGAAATCGGCGGAAGAGCTGTGGGCCCGGCGGCGGGTGACCGAGCCCCTCGTGTCGGTGCCGGCGGAAGAGACGGTGAGTCGGCTGTTCCAGCAGGGGCTGGCGCGGAAAAAAGTGAAGTGGCCGACAGCCATCGAGGCGAGTTCGCTGGAGTTGGTGACGAGCTATGTGCAGCGCGGGCACGGGATCGGGGTCAACGTGGCGCTGCCGTCGCTGCTGAAGCGGCGCGGCGTGCGCTGTCTGCCGCTGGCGGGGTTTGCCCCGGCGGAGGTGGCGATCTTCTGGAGCGGTGCGCCGACGCCGTTGGTGCAGTGGGTGATCGACGAGGCGCGGCGCTACGTGCGGGCGGAGTGGCCGGAGTGGGTGTGGCCGGAGGCGTGAGGCGGGGGCCGGGCGGGGCTGGCGGGCGCGGAGATTTCGGATGGCGGGAGCCGCGGCGGGCGGGCAACGTGGCGGCGCCGCGAGGGCATTTTTCATGAGCACAACCAAGATGTTTTGGGCAGTCGCGATGTTTGCACTGGGCGCGGTGCTGGCCGCACGGGGCGCGCATCCGGTGATCGAGGACGGGCGCTATGCGAACGATGCGGCGGCGCAGGCGGCGTGGAAACCGATGAAAGGCTCGGCGCCGGCGACTATCAGCCGCGAGGCGGGCGCGCCGGCGGTGCGGTTGCCGTGCAATTTCGCAGGGACGGATTTTGAGCGGGTCTCGTGGGATCGCGCGGTGAAGGTGGATCTGGCGGCGGGGCGCGGCGTGCGGTTCGAATTTTTCTGTCCGAACCTGGAGGCAATCTCGCAGTTCAGTCTCTATTTTCAGAGCGGGGACGGGTGGTATGCGGCGACGTTTCAGCCGGAAATCGCGAACGCGTGGACGACGATCACGGTAAACAAATCCGCGATGCGCGCGGAAGGGAAGCCGGCGGGCTGGGGAAAAATCACGACGATCCGCGTGTCGGCGTGGCGTGGCCAGAATACGGATACGGAGATGCGACTGCGGAATTTCGGGGCGATGGGCGTGCTCGGGGTGGATGCGGACGTCGCGATCATCCGCGCGGAGACGGCGGCGCGCGGGGATGCCGGGGAAGCGAAGAGCGTGGACCAGTTTGCCTCGGCCGTGGCGGAGGGATTCGAGGCGTGGGGCATCGGCTGCGCGACGCCGGGTGACGACGAGTTGACGGCGGCGCAGTTGCGCGGGGCGAAGCTCGTGGTGTTGCCCTACAATCCGGCGATGCCGGCGCAGGCGGTGCACGCGGTGAAAGAATATCTGCGCGACGGCGGGCGGCTGTTGGCGTTTTACCATGTGCCGGAGGAATTGCAGGCGGACGTGAATATCTCGCTGGGGAAACACGTAAAGGCGGGCGAGCGGTTGGGGAAATTTGCGGCGATGCAGTTCGGCGGCGGAGCGGGCGCGTTGGTGGGAGCGCCGAAAAATGTGCGGCAGCGCTCGTGGAATATCCGCGAAGTGAAACCGGCGGGCGAAGGCGCGCGCGTGGTGGCGGAGTGGCTCGACGAAAAAGGCGAACGCGCCGGCTATGCGGCGGTGGTGGCATCGAAGAACGCGGTCGTGATGTCGCACGTGCTGCTCGGCGATGATCTCGCGAACAAGCGGCGGATGTTGCTCGCGATGGCGGCGGCGTTGGCGCCGGAATTGTGGCCGCGAGCGGTGGCGGCGGGGATCGCGAAGATCGGGGAAGTCGGCGGGAGCAGAAATGTCGACGAGGCGGCGGCGACGATCATGCGGCTGGCGGGCGAGCAGGGGCCGGCGATGGCGAAATTGGCCGAGGCGTGCGAGCGGCAGGTGTGGGCGCAGGCCTTGAGCGGGGCGGGGAAATTTGCCGAAGCGCTCGACGAAGTGCCGGTGGCGACGCAGCGGATGCTGGAGGCGTATTGCCTCGCGCAGACGCCGCGGGCGGGGGAGTTCCGGGCGTTTTGGTGTCACAGCGCGTTGGGCGTGGAGGGGCTGACGTGGGACGAGGCGATCAAGCGGCTGGCGGAGGCGGGGTTCACGGCGATTTTGCCGAATATGCTGTGGGGCGGCGTGGCGTATTATCCGAGCAAGGTGTTGCCGGTGGCGGGCGAGGTGGCGACGCGCGGCGACCAGATCGCGGAGTGTCTTGCGGCGTGCAAAAAATACGGCGTCGAGATGCACGTGTGGAAAGTGAACTGGAACACGGGGCATCGCGTGCCGAAGGAATTTTTGGAACGGATGCGCAGCGAGGGGCGGTTGCAGGAGAGCGCGAAAGGCAAGGTGGAGCCGTGGCTGTGTCCCTCGCATCCGGAGAATCAGGCGCTGGAAATCGCGGCGATGGTGGAGGTCGCGCGCGACTACGATGTCGCGGGCATCCACTTCGACTACATCCGCTATCCGGACGGCGATCACTGTTACTGTGCGGGGTGCCGCGCGCGTTTCGGGAAGGTGGTGGGTGCAGAGATCACGGCGTGGCCGAAGGCGGTGCTGGCGGGCGGCGAGTGGCGTCAGCGCTGGCTGGAGTGGCGGCGCGAAAATATTAACGCGGTGGTGCGTGCGGTGAGCGAGCAGGCGCGCGCGGCGAAGCCGACGATCAAGATTTCGGCGGCGGTGTTTCGCAACTGGACGACGGACCGCGACGGGGTCGGGCAAGATTGGAAACTGTGGTGCGAGCGCGGCTGGTTGGATTTTGTGTGTCCGATGGATTACACGGGCAGCGAACGGCAACTCGACACGTGGGTGGGGTTACAAAAGACGTGGGCCGGCAAAGTGCCGGTTTACCCGGGCATTGGCGTGAGTTCGTCGACTTCGCGGCTGACGGCGGACCGCGTGATCCGGCAAATCGAGATCACGCGCCGGCACGACACGGGCGGGTTCGTGCTGTTCAACTACGGGCAGAACGAGAGCGGCGAGTTGCTGCCGCTGTTGGGCGCGGGAGTGACGAAGAAGGTGGAGAAGTGAGGTTGAATCGAAAGGCGGGGGGGAAATTGGGGCGTTTCACCACGGAGTCGTGCGCCGGCTGCGCGTGACCTAACTTTTAGGTTTCGGCCTTTTATTCGCTCGACGGCTCAGTCAGCTATTGAAGGGCAAAGTCGATCACTAGGAAGCCAATCAGCGATATCATTCCAACTACAAGCGGACCGGTCCACGATTTCCGTGTGTAGCCGGAGGGCAATTCGTCCGCTACATAGTCGATCTGCTTCCTTCCGACCGAGAAAAACCAGCCACAGAGCAATCCGAGCGCGGCACCGCGATAGATAATTTCCGGAAGAGAAATAACGAAATCCCCGACCACGGTAATGGCAAGATAGCCAATCGTAACCCAAATCCACATTCGATTCGCACCGGCTTCAACCGAACGCCCCAAAGCTTGAGCATTCCGCGCGTGGAGAAATGCACCGAAGGCGGGCGTAAAGAGCAGAGACCAACATGCTGCTGCGGTCGGATTCCAAAGGGATGGCGTTGCTTCTGAAGGAGGCGTCGTAGTCATTTTGCCGAACAGTGTTATTCGGCTGCACCGCGTATTGGCGCAGTCTCTTGCACGCTTCGTTGGGACAAGGGCTGGTCCATTTGGAGGGGTAATTTTTTGTTCCGGGTCATGCTGAGGTCACCTGCGCGTTTTCGTCTTTCGATTGAAGACAACACGAGGCGGGTGGGGCTCAAGGTTGAACTGGGTGGAGCGCCGCGATTGCGGGGCCCGGCGGCGTCCGCGTCGTAACCGACGCGGCTATCGGAGGGCGGCGAGGCGTTTTTTGGGGCACCGTTGAACAAGGGGTTTGAGCGGTTGCGGCGGTGGTTGGTGGCGCGGATGGCGTGAGGGACGAGCAACGCGACGGGGGCGTCGCGTCCCCAATGTTTTCAGGTCGGACAAAGGACCGTGGGCGGGCAAGGTGCGCGGTGGGTAATTCGGATGGAGCGTCACGTCGCGGCGCTCCTCGTGATGACAGAGGGCGTCAGAGGGCGCGGGTGAGGATTTCGGTGAGCTCGTCGGGGGTGAGCGGGAGTGGGTTGGCTTTCATGCTGCTCGCGCGGGCGGACTGCTCGACGAGGGCGGGGAGGTGGGCGGAGGTGAGGCCGTAGGTGCGGAGCGGCGGTATCTGGAGTTCGGTGACGAGGTCGCGGACGAAGGGCGCGGCGTCGTCGGCGGTGGCGTCGGCGCGGCCGGTGAGGAGACGGGCGACTTCGGCGTAGCGGTGTGCGGTGGGGGCGGCCGGCGTGCGGGCGCGGGCGGCGCGCAGATTGACCTCGATGACGAACGGGAGGAGGGCGGCGCAGACGGCGCCGTGCGGCGCGGGGAACATGCCGCCGATCGGGCCGGCGAAACCGTGCGCGGCGCCGAGGCCGGCGTTGGCGAGGGCGAGTCCGCTGGAGAGCGCGGCGAGAGCGAGGTCGGCGCGGGCGGCGGCGTCACGGCCATCATGATACGCGCGGCGCAGGGCGGGGGCGATGCGGCGGAGGCCGTCGAGGCAGAGGGCGTCGGTGTAGGGATTGGCCCGGCACGAGGTGTAGGGCTCGATGAGTTGGGTGAGGGCGTCGAGGCCGCTGGCGGCGGTGAGGGCGGGAGGCAGACCAAGCGTGAGGTCGGGATCGACGAGGGCGAGGCGAGGCAACATGAGCGGGCTGCGCAGGCTGACCTTTACGCGGTGCGCGGGAGACCCTTCGACGGAGCTCGGGGCAGGGGCGGAGAGGACGGCGTTGCGGGTGACTTCGGCGCCGGTGCCGGCGGTGGTGGGAATGGCAATACAGGGGGCTGCGGCGCGGGTGAGGGCGGCACCGCGGCCGACGACTTCGAGGTAGTCGAGGAGTTCGCCGTCGTTGGTGAGGAGGGCGGAGACGGCTTTGGCGGCGTCGAGCGCACTGCCGCCGCCGAAGCCGATCACGAGATCGCAGCCGGCGGCGCGGGCGGCGGAGGTGGCGGCGACGACGTCGTCGGTGGTGGGTTCGCCGGGAATGGCGAAGGTCGTGGCGGAGAGTTGCGCGGCGCGGAGTTGGGCGAGCAGCGGGGTGGCGCGGGACGGATCGCGGCCGGTGACGACAAAGGCGTGGCGGCCGAACGCGCGGGCGGCCGGGGCGGCTTCGCGGAGGGCGCCGGAGCCGAAGACGATGCGCGGTGGCGAGGTGATTTCGAAGCGCATGGGAGTTGGGAAGGTGCGAGTGATATGGCCGCGGCAGACGGAAAGGCGCAAGTGCGGCGGGGCGAAGGGCGTGGCGTAGTGCGTGCTGGTCGGTGGGTGGACTTGCCACCTATGACCAGAATCTTCCCACTTCGCGCAACGCCCTCCGACGTGAGGGCGTTGCCCCATCCACCCCGCTTGAGCTCACTATGAAGCTGCACTGTTGTCCCGTTGCCGTGTTTTTCCTTGCCGCCGTTGTTGCGCTAGCGGCGCAGCAGCCTGCCTCAACCGTGACGATGGAGGCGTTCACCGTGACCGGTTCGAACATCAAACGCATCGATCAGGAGAAGTCGCTGCCGGTCACGATCATCTCCGCCGAGGATATCGAGGCGCGCGATGCGGCGACGCCGATGAATCTGTTGGAGAGCATCGCCTTCATCACCGACATTCCGGAAAACGAGACGCCGACGAACGCCATCGCGGGCCGCGGCGACAATGCGAACATCGCGCTGCGCGGCCTCGGTGCCGGCAACACGCTCGTGCTCCTCAACGGCCGGCGGATGCCCTTTCACCCGTTTACGACGGGAGCGGTTTCGCCCGTGAACGTCAACGTGCTGCCCTCGGCGGTGCAGCAAATCGAAGTGCTGCGCGACGGCGCTTCGTCGATCTACGGATCGGACGCGGTGGCGGGTGTGGTGAACTACATCGCGCGGCGGCGGCCGGCGGGCGGCGACGTGTCGTTTCGCTACGGCACGACAGAGCACGGCGGCGGCACGGACTACCAGGGTAAGATCGGCTACGCGGCGCCGTTCGCGAAAGGCCGGGGCAACTACATGATCGGGGCGAGTGCCTACACGCGTGATCCGATTTATCTGCGCCAGCGGGAGATTTCCAAATCGGCCGACAAGACGCGTTATGCGCGCGATCCGTTTGGCGCCGCCGGCGGCTCACAGGATGACCGCACGCCGATCGGCATCTGGCCGCGCTTCGTGACGGCGACCTCGACGACGAACCGCTGGCTCTACCCGATCAACGGCGTGCCCACGCTGACGACGACGGCGATCCCGCGCGCCCTGTATGCCGACTACAACACCTACGTGATCGGCCAGCCGGAGAGCACGCGCTATTCGTTGAACAGCCGCGTCGAATACGATCTAGCGCCACGGCTCCGCGCGTTTGCGGAGTTTACCGGCTATTTCTCGACGTCGATGACGCAGCGGCAGCCGATCACGCTCGCCGACAGCGACCGCGCGGTGACGCTCTCCGTCAACAATCCCTACAATCCCTACGGCTCGCGTTTCTACAGCCCGACGGGAACGGCCAACGCGGACGGCACGCCACGGCTTTCGGGCGTTCCCCAGACGATCACGATTGGCGACATGCTCATGGCGGACGGCGGCCCGGAGACGATCGAGACCTCGAATCGCATGCACCGGTTGCTCGTCGGCTTGCAGGGAAAATTCGGCACGTCGACGTGGGAATGGGAAGTGGGCGCGATGACCGGTGGCGTGCGCGCGACGGACAGCGCGGTGAACTCGATCCGCGATTCGCTCCTGATCGCCGCGGCGCAGCGCGCGGATGCGACGGCGTGGAATCCGTTTCCCTACACGTTCAAAGTGGTCGGCAACGCCGTCGTGGCCGATCAGCCGTATCAGAATCCCGCGAGCGTGCGCGGCGGCTACACGCAGGCGGCGACGCGCTACGGCAATACGCGGATCGACAGCTTCGATGCGCGCGTGAGCGGCGATGTGGTCACGCTCTGGTCGGGACCGATCGGCGCTTCCGTGGGGACCGAATGGCGTCGCGATTTCAAACTCGACCGCAAGCTGCCCTTCATCGGCCTCAATCCGGCGGATTCCGGGCTCGACCCGAATGACAACGACATCGTGGTGATGTCGCCGCGTGAGGTTTTCCGCGCGTCGCGCACGATCGCGAGCGCGTATGCGGAGACGGCGATTCCGCTGGTGGCGCGGAAGAACAATGTGCCGCTGGTGCGCTCGCTCGATCTCAGCGCCTCGGCGCGGTATGAGCGCTACAGCGATTTCGGCAACACGACGAAACCGAAGTTCGGGCTCACGTGGCGGCCGGTGGCGAGCGTGCTGTTCCGGGCGTCGCGCAACGAAGGGTTTGTCGCGCCGGACCTGACGCGCGTCTACTCGCCCACGCAGTTTTCGCGGACGAGTCCGCCCGGCGTGCTCGACACGGTGCGCAGCAATTTTTTCACGGGAGCCGGACGGCCCGCCGACACGCGCGTGTTAACGATCAACTACAACGTCGCGAACCGCGCGCTGCAGCCGGAGATCTCGAAAGGCACCAGCGCGGGTCTCGGCTTCGAGGTGCCGGGCGTCAAGGGCCTCTCGTTCACCGTCGACTACTGGGAGATCGAGCAGAAGAGCCTGATCATCTCCGACGGACGCGACGCCTCGGTCGACGAATCCCGGCTCCGTGCCTACACGCAGGCGCAACTCGCTGCGGGCGTGCCGATCAGCCAGATCAACGTCGGTTACCGACTCGCCCCCGGCGACGAGTCGGGCAGCTATAAGGGCGATCCGAATACGCTGCGGGCGCGGGTGACGCCGCAGGATCTGGCGCTGTTTACGGCGGCGAACGGCAATCTCGCGGCGTCGCGGCAGATGGCGCCGCTCGGGTCGCTGATCGGCGGCATCAACACGTTTCGCAACAGCACGGGGCGCAATTTCACCAACGGCTTCGACTACACGCTGCGTTACCAGATGCCCCAAACCCGCATCGGGCGGATCGGTCTCTCGATCGAGTGGGCGCAGTTTCTCAACAAGTTTTCCAAGCTCACGCCGACCGACCAAAAGAACGATGCCGTGCATAACATGGATATCCCGCGCACGAAGATCAGCACGAACCTCTCGTGGCGGAAGGGCGGCTGGAGCGCGTCGGCGAATTTCACCTATCACACGCCGATTTGGACGGGCTCCAACGCTTCGCAGGCGAGCTTCGACCGGTTGAAGGACTCGGTCGACTACCTCCGGGCGATCTACAACAACGGCGCGCTGGCCTACCACGAAATCGGCGACAGGCAGACCCAGCTCAACCTCGGTCTTGGGTATCGCTGGGGCGCGCAGGCCAACTGGTGGGTGCGCCGGACCTCGTTGCGGCTCGGCGTAAACAACGTGCAGGACCGCGAGCCGACGCACAGCCAGGATGCGACCGGCTACCGCGGCAGCATGGGCTCAAGCCTGTGGGTGGGCCGCGCGTATTCGGTGAACTACGGGCGGGATTTTTGAGCGGGGCGCCGAGAAAGCGGCCGAGGGACTCTTCCGGCGTAGTGGAACGCGTGAGCGTTTCGTCCGCCGCTAGGAGGTGCAGTCGCGAAAACCAGACGGCTTCCGCTACCAAGCGTCGTCGGCGGGGAAGACGTTGACGAACTTCGTCGCGGTGCGCGGCTCGGCCATCATCGGGGCGACCGCGTCGCGCCACGTCGCGTAGTGGGCGGTTTCGCGGTGGGCCGCTTGGTCGGCGGGGTTGCGATACACCTCGACGAGGACGAAGCGGTTCGGGGCGTCGGCTTGGCGGATCACATCGAAGCGGGCGACGCCGGGTTCGTGCAGGCTGGCGCGGGCATTGGCAAGCGAGGCGGCGGCGAACGCGTCGACGCACTCCGGTTTTACGTGGATGAAGACGTGAACGATGTGCATGGGAGGTGGACCGGGTGAGGGAAGGGGTCAGGGGACGCGGGTGATCGTGACACCGCGGGCGCGGAGAAATTCGATCACGCTCTTGGGTCCGACGAGATGGGCGGCGCCGATGCCGACAAACGCACCGCCTTTGGCGAGGTGCGGCCGGAGGCGATCGGCCATCAGGCGGTTGCGACCGTAGAGGAGGGGTTCGGCGAGCGCGCGGGCGGCCGGGGAGGTGGTAAATTCGGCTTCGAGGGCGGCGGCGAGGGCCTGTTCGTCACCGCTGGCGTAGGCGCGGAGCAGTTTTTTCTCTTTGGGGCGGCCGTTTTCGGCTTCGTCGAGTGCTTCGGTGAGGGCGGCGATGGCTTGGGGTTCGGTAAGCTTCTCGAAAACGGCCAATTGTTCGTCGAGCGTTTCGAGGGCGGTGATCGGAAGTTGGCGGGCAACGGCGCGGGCATGGAGTTGGCCGTCCACGGTGGCGGCGACGTCGGTGTCCAACGGGGCGGAGAAAAACAGGGTCGCCAAGCCGGGCGTGAGGCGTTCGAGCACGAGATCGGGCAGGCCGAGGTTGGCGCCGGCCTTGCGGACGCGGACCCACAGGGTAGGGGAGAGGCGGGAGGAGAGATTCGGGGTATCGGCGGTGAAGAGCTTGGCGGCCAGCAATGGCGCCAGTTCGGCCGAGAGCTCGACCTCCGGGTGAAAACTGCGGCTGGCGTCGAGGGCGCCTAAGACTCCGAGCGGGAGCCTGGCCACCGCCGGATCGGCGCTATGGATCGTGCCAAACAGCCAACTGGGTTTTGCCCCTTCGATTTTCCACAAAAAGGGGCGTCCCGCCCCTCCCTTTGCCGGTGTGCCCGGCCGGGCTGGAGAGGAAGTTTGAGGCGGGGACCGCTCGGCGGCGCGGGCGGAAGGCGGCAAAACGACGCTGCTGAAGAAAAGGTAAATGGCGGCGCCCACGAGGGTAAGACCGAGGTTTAATCTTGTCATGCCAGAGGGCATTTAGGAGTTTGCCGCACTGGCTTTGCGATTGCTATCTTATGCATCACCGAAATTTTCGGAATTAATGTTTAACCTATCAATCCTGCCGGGCTCTAGCCGGCGATTGGTTTAACCTTCCGCCACCGACCGACCAACTTTCCAGCTACCGCATGTTTTTTTCCCAGAAAACCAAAGGGTTCTTCGTCGAACTCAACGATCATGCGGTCATGCTTGCGCGGACGTCTTCGTCGACGGCGCCGTTTACGGTCGAAGACATGCGGGAATGCCCGCCGGGCGATGCCGCCGCACTGGAAGAGGCCATTCGCATTATTCAGCCGAAGAAATCCCCCAGCGGCTACCTGCACGCGAGTGTGGGAATCTACCCGGCGAAGCGTCTGGTGCGCCGGCACTCGCTGGAGATGAAGCGAATCAAGGAGGCCGGTTATCTCGCCGAGGTTTGCACCCAACAATTTCGTATCGAGCAGGAAAAATATGCGCTGGCGATTCTCAATGCCGCGGACGGCTCGGACTACGATCTGACCAAGGCCACGCAGAAGGACGTGCTGTTTTGCGGCTTGCCCGGCGACGACGTGAATGCCGTGCAAAACACGTTGCTCGAGGGCGGCATTTATCCCGAGCGTTTGGAACTCGGCTCTGTGGCGACGTTGGGCGGCGTGGTCGATTGTTTGGCACACGCCAAATCCAAGGTGCCCACCTTGGTCCTCGAAATCGGAGCCGACGCCACGCACTCGTTCATCGTTTCTTCCACGGGTGTCGATGCCTCCCGGCCGATCCCGCAGGGCTTGGACGCGATGGTGCCGATCGTGCAAAAGGAACTCGGCCTGAAAGACGAAGAGTCCGCCCGAAAACTGTTTTATTCAAACACGTTTGATTTCACGGGCATGGGCCCGCTTCTGATCAAGCGGTTGTTGAAAGAACTCCAGTCTTCGATTGGCTTTTATGAAGTGCAGACCGGCCAGTCCGTCGGACAGGTGCTCTGCACGCAGCTCTCGCCGAAGCTCGCGTGGCTCGATGCCGCGATCGCGAGCGCACTCGGCATCACGAGTCTCCGCCTCGATCCGGCTCCGTGGTTGCTCTCGCGGCAAATCACGTTGCCCGAGGCCCTCGCCAAGAATGCCCAGGATGTCCGCTGGTTCGGTCTGCTCAGCCTGATGGCCCACTACCACTCCGCCCCCGCCAATGCTGCCGTTCCTGAAGAAAAAAAGTGAGGCGCCCGTCGCGCCTTTGGTGCCCGCGTGGCATCCCAATTTCCGCAACTTTGAAAAATTGCCGGACATCAAGGTCGTCCGCACGGCGTTCTTCGTCAACGGAGCGGCGGTCTCCATCACGCTCGCGCTCGCCATCTATTTTGGCATGCAGGAATGGCAGCTGCGCGGCTTGAGCGGGCAGATCGCCGACGCGCAAACCCAGATCGATCAAAACAAAGCCGGCAGCGACAAGGCGGTGGTCCTCTACAAGAAATTTCAAACCGAGGAGGCCCGCATCGCCGAAGTCGAGGCGTTCATGAAGTCGAAACCGATCGTTTCCGATGTCGTGGTGCACCTCGGCCAGACGGTGCCTTCGAATATCGCCTTTGACGGACTTGATTTCCGCGACAACGGCCTGGTGTTGCGGCTCACGGTGCGCGGCAACTCGGCGGTCGCGCTCGGCTACGCGACCAACTATCTGGAGCAACTGCGGGCGGACAAGAAACTCTCGGTGTTTGACGAATTTTCGATTACCACCTCGACCCGCAATCCGGCCACCGGGCGCTTGGCCGTCGAACTCTTCCTTCGCTTGCGCGGCCAGACCCCCACCAAGAAGCCATGACCAACGCGGAACTGTTCGCCTTTGTTCGCAAGAACCCCATCGGCATCGGTTGCGGCTTCCTCGCCGTGGCCTTGGGCGCCGCGATTTATTTTCGCAGTGACCGCGTGCCCGAATCCGAGGCCGAGCTGGAGCAAAAATCTTCCGAGGCCGAGCGCTACAAAAACAATCTGAAGAATGCGACGCAGCTGCAGGAGCACTATGATGCGCTCGTGGCGGTCAACAAAGCCGTGGACGCCCGGATCGTCCGTTACAGCCGGCTCGGCATGAACCTCCAGTATTTCTACAATCTCGAGAGCGAGACCGGGGTGAAATTGACCACCGATCCGCGGATCTCGCCGCCGGCGGTGAAGAAAGACCCGAAGGCCGCCTACTCCGCCATCCCGGTAAACCTGTCGGTGCAGGGGAGCTATCCGCAACTCCTCGCATTTATGCGCCGATTGGAGAATGGCACCCATTTTTGCCGCGTGCTGACCGTATCCCTGGCCGGCGCCGGCGATCGCAATTCTCCGCTGAGTCTCGGCATCACCCTTGAATTGCTCGGCCTGCCATGAACTACCGCTTACCCACCGCCTTCATTCGCCTGCTGTTGGGCCTGGCTTTCGCCGCCCCGGCCGTCGCCAAGCCGCTGACCGATCTTGTTTCGCCCGAAAAGCGGCGTTCGGTCGTTGAACAATTCCAACGTCACACGCGGTCTCCGGAACCGGTGCCGCTTCCGGCCGATTTGGCCCAGCCGTTTAATCCAGTCGGTTTTGATCAGCCCGATCCCGAGGAAGTCCGCGCCGCGGCCGCTGCGGCGGCCACTGCGTCCGCGCGCGTGAGTGCCGGCCA
>CALRZR010000113.1:0-22204 GCA_943372705.1 Opitutus sp. GAS368
TGCCCGCGCCGGCGAGAGAGCCGACAGTTTCGGAAAAACCGGCGAGGTTTAAGGTGGCACCGGAGGCCACGGTGAGGGCTGTGCTGTTACTCAGGCGCTCGGCGGCACCCAGGGTGAGCGTGCCCGCTGAGATGGTGGTGGCCCCGGTGTAGGTGTTGGCGCCGGAGAGGGTGAGGGTTCCGGTGCCGGACTTGGTGAAGCCGCCGGTGCCGGAGACGACGCCGGTCCATGTGGTGGAGGTATTGCTGCCGCCGGCGGTGAGGGTGCCGGCGCCAAGCGTGATGTTGCCCGTGCCGGCGAGAGAGCCGACGGTTTCGGAGAAGCTGGCGAGGTTGAAAGTAGCACCCGAGGCGACGCTTAGGGCGGTGGCGTCGGCGAGGATGCTGGCGGCACCCAAGGCGAGGGTGCCCGCGGAGACGGTGGTGGCCCCGGTGTAGGTGTTGGCACCGGAGAGGGTGAGGGTGCCGGTGCCGGCCTTAGTGAAGCCGCCGGTGCCGGAGACGACGCCGGTCCACGCGGTGGAGCTGTTGTCTCCGCCGGCGGTGAGGGTGCTGGCACCGAGCTCAACGATGCCCGCGCCTGCGAGAGAGCCGACGGTTTCGGAGAAACCGAAAAGCCGGACGATAGCTCCGGAGTTTACGCTGAGGCGGGAGGTGTCGGCGAGGGTGCCGCTTAAACCCAAATGGAGGGTGCCGGCGGAGATGGTGGTGTCCCCCGTGTAGGTGTTGCGACCGTCAAGTGTCAGGGTGCCGGTGCCGGATTTGGTGAAGCCGCCGGTGCCGGAGATGACACCATAGAAAGTGGTGGAGGTATTGTCGCCGCCGGCGGTGAGGGTGCCGGCGCCGAGTGCGACGTTTCCGAAGCCATTGAGGGAGCCGACGGTTTGGGAAAAGCCGGCGAGGTTGAAGGTGGCACCCAAGCCTACGTTAAGGCGGGTAGCGTCGGCAAGGCGGTCGGCGGCGCCGAGCGCGAGGGTGCCGGCGGAGACGGTAGTGCCGCCGGTGTAGGTGTTGGCACCGGTGAGGGTGAGCGTGCCCAAGCCGGCTTTGGCCAGCGAGCCACCGGAACTGGTTAGGGGGGTGGCGAAGGTTACGTTTTGGCCGTTGGTGTCGATGTTGTAGGACTGGCCGGCGGCGGTGTTGAAACGTGACGAGTAGTCGGTGGTGTTACTGGCGGAAAATTGCAGTGTGCCGCCGGTGAAGGAAAGGGTGCCGCTGCTGCCGAGGGCGCCACTGCTACCGAGGGCAAGCGTGCCGGCGGCGAGCGTTGTGCCGCCAGTGTAGGTGTTGGCGCCGGAAAGCGTTAGGGTGTTCGCGCCGACTTTGGTCAGCCCGCCAGCACCGCTCAAGATGCCAGAGTAGGCGGACGCGTTGCCGGTGTTGATACCGAGGGTGAGGGCGACGGCGACGGAGGAGTCGTTGGTAAGCGCAAGGTTGTTGGAACCTGAAAGTCCGCCGAAGGTAGCGGCCGTGAGCGCGCCGAAGGAAAAGCCGGTTGCGGGAACGGCGAGGGTGCTGTTCTGCAGGGCGAGGGGGTTGGCCAAGGTGAGCGAGCCGGCGCTGATGGTAGTCGTGCCGGAAAACGTATTGGCGCCGGAGAGCGTGAGAGTGCCCGAACCTAATTTGGTCAACGAGCTATTTATTCCGGCGATGGGGTTGGCGAACGTCACGTTTTGGCCGTTGGTGTCGACGTTGTAGGACTGGAAGGCCTCGGGGCTGAAACGTGACGAGTAGTCGGTGGTGTTACTGGCGGAAAACTGTAGGGTGCCGCCGGTGAAGAAAAGGGTGCCGCTACTGCCGAGGGCGCCACTGCTGCCGAGTGCGAGGGTGCCGCCGGACAGCGTTGTGAAGCCAGTATAGGAGTTGGTGCCAGAGAGCGTGAGGGTGCCGGTGCCGGCCTTCGTGAAGCTACCGGTGCCGGAGACGACACCGGTCCACGTGGTGGAGGTATTGTCGCCGCCGGCGGTGAGGGTGCCGGCGCCGAGCGTGACGTTGCCCGCGCCGGCGAGAGAGCCGACGGTTTCGGAAAAGCCGGCGAGGTTGAACGTAGCACCGGAGTTTACGGTGAGGGCGGTGGAGTCGGCGAGGCGGTTGGCGGCACCCATGGCGAGGGTGCCCGCGGCGACTGTGGTGGCGCCCGTATAGGTGTTCGCACCAGACAGGTTTAGGGTGCCGGTGCCGGATTTGGTGAGACCGGTGGTGCCGAGGATTGTCGCCGAAATTGTCTGGGTTCCTAAGCCGGTGTCGATCGCGCCGGTGCCCCCCGCGAGCGTGAGATTGCCCCCCGAGATGGTGTAGCCTGAAGTTTGAAATGTCAGCGAACGCGCCGTCACGGCCGCGCCCAAGGTGACCACTCCCCCGGTGCCGCTGAAGACGGCGTCATTGTTGCCCGCGTTGGTCCAGGCTTGGTAGGTCGTGCCGTTTGACGTCGTGCTCCACCGGGTGAGCGTGGTGTTCCACGTGCCGGTGCCACCACCGACGGTGCCGGTGCCGTCGCCGTCCCAGTAGAGCGTGATTTGGGCGCGGAGGGCCGGCGTCAGGGCAGAGATGAAAAGCAAAATGGCCAGGGCTGGGCGGCGCAGGCTGGCGGGACAGGAAACGGCGTGGAACGGGCAGGGGATTTCCATGCCCCATGCTGCAAAGTGGCCGCGGTGACCTCCACGCGCCGGTGACGGGCGACGCGGAATTGTGACGAGCTACGACGGCGGGGCGGGAGGTCGGGCTTCGAGTAGGGCGCGCAGCTCGGACAGATAGGCGCGGCTGACCGGGACGGGGTTGGGGACGCCGGTGACGCGGAGTTCGGCGGTCTCGCGGGTGTCGCGGCGGTGGCTGGCGATGTGGGCGAGGTTGACGAGGGCTTGGCGGTGGACGCGGCGGAAGTTCGCGGCGGGCAGCGTGTCTTCCCACGATTTCAGCGTGCGGCGGGTCAGGAAACGCTCGTGGGTGCGGAGGTGAACGTCGGAATAATTTTCGTTGGAAAATATCGCGGCGATGTGGGTGAGCAGCAGGAAGCGGTCGCCAGTGTCGGTGTGCACGAGGACGGTGTCGTCGGCGCGGAACGGGGGAGGGGAGGAAGAAGGTTGAGAGTTGAGGGCTGAGAGTTGAGAGCCGGGGCCGGCGAGGCGGGCGAGGGCGGCGGCGAAGCGTTCGGGGGCGACGGGTTTGAGGAGGTAGTCGAGGGCGTTGACCTCGAAGGCGCGGAGCGCGTGGCGGTCGTAGGCGGTGACGAAGATGATGCGCGCGGGGGGCGCTACGTCGGGGACGAGGTCGAAGCCGATGCCGCCGAAGAGTTGGATATCGAGGAACACGAGATCGTAGCCGCCGGCGCGGAGGAGCCGGCGGGCGGCGGCAAACGTCGCGGCTTCGCCGGCGATCGTGTAGGCGGGGTGGGAAGAGAGGAGCCAGCGAAGCTCGGCGCGGGCGTCGGCTTCGTCGTCAATGAGGAGAACGCGGCTAGTCACGGAGGGGAGCGAGGAGGCGGAGTCGCATGATGACCCAGCCGTCGGAGGAAACGGTGATAAATTCGTGGGCGGAAGGAAAGTAGCGCGTGAGACGTTGGCGGAGATTTTCGAGCCCGATGCCGTGCGACGGAGCGGAGTGCGAGTCGGGCTCGAGCCAGGTGCCGGTGTTGGCGACTTCGACGGCGATGGCGCCGCCGGGTTCGCAACGGACGTGGAGGCGGACGGTGAGCCGTTCGACGGAGGTGCGGGTGCCGTATTTCACGGCGTTTTCCACGAGGGGCAGCAGGAGGAAGGGAGGGAGGCGGAACGAGTCGGCGGCGGGATCGGAGGAAACTTCGACGGTGAGCAGTTCGCCGAGGCGGGCTTGCTCGATTTCGAGGTAGGCGCGGAGGAGGGCGAGTTCTTCAGCGACGGACATCGCGGCCTCGGTGGCATCGGGGCGGTGCAAGGTGAGACGGCAAAAATCGGCGAGGCGCACGACCATCGAGCGGGCGGCGGCGGGCGAGCGGGTGATTTGCGCGCAGACGGAATTGAGGGCGTTGAAGAGGAAGTGGGGATTGAGCTGGTAGCGGAGGACTTCGAGACGGGCTTTTTCCTCGGCGAGGCGGGCGGAGATTTTTTCGTCGAGTTCGAGGCGGTGGAGGCGGGCGAGTTCCTGATTTTGCCCGTGGAGCTCGGCGGTGCGGGCGGCGACGACGGTTTCGAGGTAGGTGGCTTTGCGCTGAAGGACGCGGGTGCGGAGGCGGATGATTTGACCGAGAGTGAGCAGGCCGAGGGCCGAGTAAGCGAGGTAGGCCCAGCGGGTGAGCCACCACGGAGGCGCGATGGAAAAGGCGAGCACGGTCTCGGCGCTCACGCGGCCGGTGTCGTCGCGGGCTTGGAGCCGGAGTGTGAAATCGCGGTAGGGAAGATTGGTGAATTCGCGTTGGGCGGTTTGCGACCAGGTGCTCCACGTTTGGTCGAGTCCGTCGAGCTTGGTGCGGAAAAAGGTGTGGGTGCGGCCGCGAAAATCAGCGGGAAAAGTGGGCGCGGCGTAGGTGACGCGGAGGGCGTTTTGACGGTAGTCGAGGCGGAGGGGCGCGGTGGATGGCGCCGTGAGGTTCTGGCCGTCGCGCCAGAGGGCGGAGCCGGCGGCGGTCTCGACTTGGCGGAGGTAGGCGACGAGCGGCGGAGGCGGACGGGCGGGTTGCCAATCGAGGTCGACGGAGACGAGCGCCGCGGGGCCCGCGAGCCAGAGCGTGTGCGCGGCGGGGTCGTGGAGAAGTTCGGTGGGAGCGTAGCGCGGGAGCGCGGGAGCGGTGAGAGGCGTGGCGCGCCAGCGATCGGCGTCGTCGGGCACGACGTGAAAGGTGGTGCGGGTGGGCGCGGGGAGTTGGAGCCACAGAGAACCGGCGGGGCCGGGACCCGCGAGGGCGATGGTGGTAGCATCGGCTGACGGTGTGGCGGCGGGCAGGCCGATAATGCGCGATTCGGGGACGAAGCGGGAGGAGGCGGGATCGAAGCGGAAGAGTTTTCCGCGCGACAAGACGACGAGGGAATCGCCGAGCGGGACGAGGCGGGTGTTGAGTTCGTTGAAACCGGCGGGGAGTCCGTCGGCGGTGGTGAAGGCGCGAGCGGGAGCGGCGGCGCGGGCGCCGGCGGTGAAGTCGACGCGCCAGAGTTTGCCGGCGGGGCTGAGCGCCCAGACGATGCCGGCGGGGTGTTCGAGCACGGCGTGGATGGGGCCGGTGGGATCGGCGCAACGGCCGAGGCGACGCCAGGTATCGCGGTCGACGCGGCCGAACGAGAGGCCGTTGGGTGTGCCGAAAACGAATACGCCGGGCGCGGTCCGGAGCGGGAGAAAGCCGTGATGCGGGCGCTCGTCGACGACGCGGAGAGGTGCGCCGGCGGGTGCGAATTGGAGATTGGCGCCGGCGATGAAGAGTCGGCCGGCGTCGGAGAGCATTTTGCGCGGGCCGGCGAGGTCGGGGCCGAGGGAGTGAAACCGGCCGGCTGGGTCGCGCCGCGTGAGTCCTTCGCCCGAGGCGACGTAGAGGTGGTCGCCGTCGAGGCCGATGCCAATCGGGGCGCCGTCGAGGCCTTGGGCGGTGCCGTGCAAGGCGTAGGGCGAGTCCAGTTGGACGCGGGCGAGGCCGTTGCGGAGGGCGAGCCAGACGCCGCCCTCGTGGTCCGGGCAGAGCGCGTCGATGCGATTCGAAGGGAGGCCGGTCGAGCGGTCGATCCGTTGGACGAGGCGGCCGGTGCGATCGTAGAGCAGGAGACCGGTGCGGGCGGTCGCTACGGCGAGGCGACCGTCGGGCAGGAGCACGGTGTCTAGGGTTTCATCGGCGTCGGACGGCGCGATGGGGGCGGCGGGCGTTGCGGGTTCAATGCGGTCGGCGCGGAGACGGAAGATTTTGCGATTGGCGAGTTGCCAGTGCGGAGCGTCGTCGGACCACCAGAGGCGGGTGGCGACAGATTCTTCGGGGAGGGGCCACGCGCGGGCGGGGGTGTCGTCGTGCGGGAAAAACAGGAGGTGGCGGGCGGCCGTAAAATACACGCCGGTAGGCGTCGCGAGGCTGGTGAAGGCGGAGCGGAAATCGCGGGCTTCGGGTGGGAGACGATCACGCATCGACACCGCGGTGAGTTCGCCGCGGGCGTCGGAGGCGAGGCGGCAGATCATGTCGTCATTGGCCGTCCAGACGCGGCCGATGGCATCGATGGCGAGAGTGCGGACAGTGGGGCGGCCGGGGACGCGGATCAGGCGCCAGCGCGTGCCGTCGAATTCGAGGACGCCGGCGTTGTTACCGACGTAAATGAAGTGGTTCTGCGGGTGTTGGACGACGCAGCGATTGCCCGGCGAAGCGCCGTAGTCTTCGGCGGTCCACGTGCGAAGAAACGGAGTGCCGGTGGCGCGCGGTCGCGCCGCAGGTGCGAGTGACGGCGTGGCGGTGGCGGTGTCGGTGGGCTCGGCAGCGTGGGGCGAAGGCGAAAAAACGAACGCGTGGACGCACGCGAGAAGCGCGACGGAGCGGAGCACGGCAGTTGGAAGGGCGGAGCGAATGGGGAGGCGAGGGGGATGGGTGCGCTCAGCGGCTGAGCCAGCGGCGGAAAGCGGCGGCGGTTTCCTGGCTGACGAGGACTTCGGCGGCGGGGCGGGGGACGAGTTGCACGGAGAGGCGGCCGTGGCCGACGGGAGTGAAGGTCTTCACGGCGGAACTGTGGGCGAGGTGGGTGCGGTTGAGACGGAAGAAATCGGCGGAGGCGAGGTCGGTCGTGAGTGCGGCGAGGGCCTCGTTGACGAGGCAGCGCTCGCCGGTGTGGGTGACGAGAAAGGTGAGTTTGTTTTCGGAGACAAAGTAGGCGGCGTCGGAGATGGCGACGGGGCGGAAGGTGTTGCCGCGTTGGGCGAGGAGGCGTTGGCGAGGCGCGGCGGGGGCGGGCAGGGAGGCGAAATTGGCGGCGAAGTGGCGGGCGAGGTCGCGGTATTTGGCGAGAGCGGCGTCGAGGGCGGGGCGCTTGAGAGGCTTTAGGAGGTAAGCGAGGCCGTGAGTGGCGAAGGCGGAGAGGAGATAGTCGTCGTGCGCGGTGACGAAAATCACGGGGCACGGCGGCGGCGTGGCGCGGAAGTGATCGAGTGAGAGGCCGTCGCCGAGTTGGATATCGGCGAAGATCAGGTCGGGCGCGGGGTGGGTGCGAAGCCACTGCACGAGGGCGGCGACGCTATCGACAGCGCCGACGACCGCGCAAGGTGTCGCGGCCGTGGTGACGAGGTGCGCGAGGTGGTCGCGGGCGGGGGCTTCGTCTTCGAGGAGGAGGGCGCGGAGCATGGGGGCTGTGCGGAGAGCTGAGAGTTGAGAGCTGAGAGATCGATCAGCGGAGGCACGGACGGCGGTCATAGACCGCCGCTACAAATCGGCGGTAACGAGTGGGAGGCGGACGCGGAATTCGGCGTCGGTGCCGGAGGTGGTTTCGATTTCGAGTTGGCCGGACGTGAGCAGGGCGAGGCGGTCACGGAGGTTGGCGAGGCCGGTGCCGGTGTTGGCGGGTGCGAGTGTTGAGACGGGTTTGGGGCGAAGGGGATTGGTGATGAGCACGGAGTCGGCGGCGAGGTGGACGGTGATGGGCAGCGGTTCGGCTTCAGAGTGGCGGTTGTGCTTGATGGCGTTTTCGAGGAGGAGCTGCAGCGACGCGGGCGGGAGGCGGCGCGGGTCGGCGGGATCGAGCGTGGGCAGAGTGATGCGGAGACTGGCAGGGAAACGGAGTTCCATGAGGCGCACGTAGGAACGGAGGAACGCGAGCTCTTCGGCGAGGGGGACGAGGTCGCGATTTTTTTGCGTGAGGAGATAGCGGGAGACGTCGGCGAGGTGGGCGTTGAATTCGGCGGCGGTGGGCGGGTCGCGTTCGATGAGGGCGGCGAGGGTGTTGAGGCAGTTGAAGAGAAAGTGCGGGGCGAGCTGGCTCTTCATGGACTCGAGCTCGGCGGCGAGGCGGGCGCGTTCGAGGTCGGCGAGGCGGTGTTGGTCGGAGTGGCGTTCGCGGATGAGAAAGAGCGTCTCGTAGGCGTGGAGGAGAAAAAGGACGGTGACGGCGTTGTGCGTGACGATGGTGCGGATGGTGCCGAGCCAGTCGGCGAGTGGGTGGGGTGAGTGGATGTGGCGCAGCCAAAGCCAGACGGCGGCGATGGTGAACGGGACGGTGCAGGCGAGGTTGGCGGCGGCGAGGATGACGACTTTCCAAAACGGGTGGACGAGCCAATCGAGGTGTGCGCGGAGGCGGAGGGCGAGGGCGCGGTTGGTTTCCCAAATGGCGACGGCGGCGAGGAGAAACCACGCGTTGGCGAGCCAGTAGTCGGCGTCGCTGAACGGGAGTTTGTCGAAGAGGAGGGCGAAGCGGGGGATCGCGACGCCGAGCAGCAAATAGCCGAGGGCGCGCATCCACCGATCGTGGACGGAAGGACGCGGCGTCGCCGGGGCGGGGGACGGGGACTCCGGGGGCGGAAAATCCGGCTTCGGCGCGGAAAAATCCCACTTCGGTCGGGTGCGGGTTGAGGACATGCAGACGCGGAGGCACTACACGGGGCGTGAAAACTTCCGGCAAACTCATTCCGGCGACGACGCGCGGCAGACGGCGTGCCGGAGGCGAAATTCAAGACACGCGGGTCGGGAGACCCAGACCACTTTTGAACCCAATCCTATGATGCAAAACGAACTCTCATTAAACTATCTCGCGATCCTCGCGGCCACGGTGAGCACATTTTTGCTCGGTGGGTTGTGGTATTCGCCGCTGATGTTCGGGGCGGCGTGGATGAAGGAAGTCGGCGTGAATCCAGAGGCGCCCGGCGAGAAGGAAAAGCTTGGGCGCATCATGGGTGTGTCGTTCGTGCTGGAGCTGATCATGGCGTTTAACCTCGCAGCGTTTATCGGGGCGAAATCGACATGGGTGTTCGGCGCGGCAGCAGGTGCGGCGGCGGGGTTTGGCTGGGTGGCACTGGCGTTGGGCGTGACGTATCTTTTCGAGCGGCGATCGCTGCGGTTGTTTTTCATCAATGCTGGCTATCAAGGCGTGGCGTTCACGATCATGGGGGCCATCCTCGGAGCGTGGCATTGAGGTGATGACGAGATTTCGACGTGCGTCTCGTGAGCAAAGCTCCCACGGTTCCGGCACCCCTTACCCTCTTATGAAAATACTGCTCAAAGTTGTTGGTGGATTCGCCGCGCTGATTCTGGCGCTGCTGTTGGTGGCGTTCTTTTTTCCCCGTGAATATCGCATCGAGCGCGCGGTGGTGACCAAGGCGAAACCCGAGGTCGTGATGGCGCAGGTGGGCGATTTGAAAATGTGGAAAAATTGGGGCGCGTGGCAGGAGCGCGATCCGGCGATGAAGATGACTTACGGGCCGGTCACGACGGGCGTCGGCGCTTGGTCGGCGTGGGAGAGCGCGAAGGAAGGGAACGGCAAGATGACGATCACATCGCAGACGCCGACGAAGGTGAGTTATCTGTTGGAATTTCCCGACATGGGCACGAAGTCCAACGGGTCGATGGAACTCATCGCGGACGCCGGCGGCACGCGCGTGGTGTGGGTGGACGCGGGCGATCTCGGCAATAATCCGGTGAACCGTTGGTTTGGATTGTTTCTTGAGAAACTTATCGGGCCGGATTTCGAGCGCGGGTTGGCGAATTTGAAGCGGCTGGTGGAGAAGTGAACTCGTGACGGCCCGCCCGGAGGTCGGGCCCTACCCTCGGAGGGGTCGGGACGGGCGGACTTAAATCACAGCGGCCGGCGGGCGCGCGAGGGCGGCGATGTGAGCCATGATGCGTTCGCTGGCGATTTGGTAGCGCTCTTTGCCGGCGGCGGGGTCGTCGTAGGCGGCGGGCAGTAGGGGTTTGCCAAATACGACGGTGACGCGCGTGCCGAGGCGGGGAACTTTGGCGCCTTTGCCGAAGGCTTCGAAGGAGCCGAAGATGCGGACGGGCACGACGGGGACCTGCGTGCGGCAGGCGATGAGGCCGACGCCGGCTTTGGCGGCCTGAAGCTTGCCGTCGATGGAGCGGGTGCCTTCCGGGAAGAGGATGAGGCCGCGGTTTTCTTTGATGGCTTTGAGGACGCGTTTGATGGCGCTGACGTCTTGGCCGCCGTCGCGGTCGACGGGGATGGTGCCGACGGAGTCGAGCCACCAGGAAGAGAAGCCGCCTTTCCAGAGGGTCTTGCGGGCGAAGTAGGCGATCTGGCGCGGGACTTGGCAGCCGATGAAAGGCGGGTCGAGAAAACTGGTGTGGTTGGCGGCGACGAGAAAGCCGCCGGAGGTCGGCAGGTTTTCCACGCCGACAATATCGCCGCGGAAGAACATGCCGTAGATCACGCCGATCAGGTAGTGGCAGACGCCGTAGACCGGCTGCATCTCAACCTGCGGATAGGCGCGGCTCATGGGGACGGCGACGGGGAAAGTTTTTCCGAAAGGGCGGCGGCCATGAGTGCGACGACTTGGTCGAGGCCGATGTGGGTGGTGTCGATCGACGTAGCGCCGACGGGGCAGGAGAGCGGGGCGGTCTTGCGGGAGGAATCGAGTCGGTCGCGTTCGGCGATGGAATCTTGTTGGCCCTCGTTGGCGCGGCGGCGGGCGCGCTCGACGGGATCGGCGTGGAGGAAGAAACGGAAATCGGCGGCGGGGAAAATGACGGAGCCGATGTCGCGGCCTTCCATCACAAGACCGCGAAAGCCGTGCGCGCGGGCGACCTCGGCCTGGCCGCGTTGGTAGGCGAGGAGGGCGGCGCGGAGCTCGGGAATCGCGGCGAAGTGGGAGACGGCGGCGTTGACGGCGGCGCTGCGGATATCGGCTTCGGCGACGGGTTGGCCGGCGATTTCCATTTGCGCGGAGCGGCCGTTGACGCGGGTGCCGAGATTGAGCGCGGCGAGGGCGGCGGTGACCGTGGGCAGATCGGTGGCGGAGGCGCCGGCGCGCAACATGCCGGCGGTGAGCGCGCGGTAGAACGAGCCGGTGTCGACGTGCAGGAGGTTAAAACGCTCGGCGATGATGCGCGACGAGGAGGATTTACCCGAGGCGGCGCCGCCGTCGATGGCGACAATCAGGAAGGGGGCGGGAGCGGCGGTCACGGGGCGAGGGAGTTTTTCCGCAGCGTTTCCAGCAACTCAAAAAAGTGAGGAAATGTTTTGGCGCAGCAGGCGGGATTGCGGATCGAGAGCCACGGGCGGGGCGCGGAGGTGGGGGAGCCGTGGAGATTGTGGCAGCCGAGGATGCCGAAACTCATGGCGAAACGGTGGTCGCCGTAGGTCTCAATTTCAAGGGGCGTGGCGGCGGTGCGGCGGCGGAGTTCGGCGAGGTTAGGCGTGATCGTGAGTGCATCGTGGGTTTCGACGACGTGCTGGCCGAGTTTGGTGAGTTCGCGCGCCATGCCGGCGACGCGGTCGGTCTCTTGTTTGCGCGAGTGGGCGATGCCGTAGATGTGCGTGGGGCCGTCGAGGAGCGGGGCGAGGGCGGCGAGCGTGAGGAACGTGTCGGAGAACTCGGCGAAATTTTGGGTTACGCCGCGCAGGACGGTTCCGGGAGCGACGGTCGTATCAACATTGCCGTTGAGAGGTGCGACGTGGGCGCCGACACGGCTGAGGACGTTGAGAAATTCGGAATCGCCCTGGAGGCCGTGCGCCGGCGGGAGGAGGTTGGCGATGTGGGTGGTGCCACCGACGGCGAGCGGGAGCGCGGTGAAGTAACTGGAGGCGGTGGCGTCGGGCTCGATCGGGTAGGCGGCGGGCGGCGCGTAAGGGCCGGTGGGGATCGCGATGGTGTCACCGGCGCGGGAGAGTTTTTGAGCGAAACCGAATTGGGCCATCTGGTTGATCGTCATGGCGACGAAGGGCCAGCGCACGCCGCCGACCAAGGTGACGACGATTGGGGTCGCGGCGAGCGGCGCGACCATGAGGAGGGCGGAGAGGAGTTGGCTGCTTTCGCTGGCGTCGATGTTGACGGGGCCGCCGCGGAGTCCGCGGGCGTGGATTTCGAGAGGGAAAAAACCTTCGACGCCGGGGCAGCGGATGTCGGCGCCGAGGGTGCGCAGGGCGTCGATGAGGGGCTTCATCGGGCGTTTGCGCATCTGCGGAACGCCGTCGAGACGATAGACGCCGCGCGGGGCGGCGGCGCAAAGGGCGGTGAGAAAACGGGCGGCAGTGCCGGCGAGGCCGACGAAGAGGTCGACAGGGTTTTCGTTTTTGAAACCGTTGGCTTGGTCGGAGACGCGGAGGGTGTGGGCGGATTCGTCGGCGGCGACCGTGAAGCCGAGCTGGCGGAGGGCTTCGGCCATGAGGTGCGTGTCTTCGCTGAAAAGCGCGCCAGTCAGGGTAACGGGCGTGTCGCAGAGAGCGGCGAGGAGGAGCGCGCGATTGGTAAGGCTTTTGGAGCCGGGCAGCGTGACGTCGCCGCGCGCGGGGCTCGTGAAGGGCAAGATGGGCAGGAGGTCGGGCAGCGACATGTAGAAAGGTGAAAGCGTCGCGGACGAGGCGTGGCGCGCCAAGGAGTTTTTCCGGTTAGTCGAGGCTCTTGAGAATCTCGAACAACACGCCGGCGGCGAGGTCGGTGCCGAGGGAGTTGAGGCCTTTCTGAAGCGGGGGACGCCACCCGATCTGGCTGACGCAAAAAAGTCCAAGGCCGAGGGGAATCAGGATGATTGCGGGAATGCTGGATTCGAGTCGGACGAGGGCAAAGAGGCCCCCGACGAAGATCGTGGTCCCAAGCACCGCTAGAACGAGACGCAGCCAGAGCGGCATGGTCGAAACGGGTAGCGCGAGCAACTCCTCTCGCGTGAGCGGTTCGCCGTTGCGGCGCTTGATCGCTTTGCGCGCGGCTTTCAGGGCGGCTTTTTTCAGGTAGGCCGCGCGTTTGTGCGGGTTCACGGCAGCGGGCGGAATTGGTTGCGGTAGGCTTGGCCGCGTTCGATGCGGGCGGCGACTTCGGTGTAGTCGCGGTTGGCGAGGGCGGTGCGCAGGCCGTGGAGTTCATCCTCGAAACCGCTGAGGGCGCGGAGGACTTCGTCACGGTTTTGTTCGAGGATGGCGCGCCAGATGTGCGGGTCGCTGGCGGCGATGCGGGTGGTGTCGCGGAGGCCGCCGCCGGCGAAGTTGCGCCACGCGGGATTTTTTTTCGCGAGGAAGCCGCAGAGACTGGACGCGATCACCTGCGGGAGGTGGCTGATGTGGGCGACGATCTCGTCGTGTTGGTCGGGCGCGACGGTGACGACGTCGGAACCGAGGGCGTGCCAAAATCCTACGACGGCGGCGGTGGCGGCGAGCGGGGTGTCGGCGAGCGGCGTGACGAAACAGGTGCGGTGTTGAAAGAGGCCGGCGGTGCTGTGTTCCCAGCCGGTCTTCTCGGAGCCGGCCATGGGGTGGGCGCCGACGAAATGAGCGTGGGGCGCGACGGCGGCGTGGCCGAGCCGGGCAATCTCGCCTTTCACGCTGCCGACATCGGTGACGAGCGTGCCGTGCGAAAGGTCTGGGGCGATCTGGCGGGCGAGCGGGACGATTTGGTCGACGGGGGCAGCGAGGACGACGAGTTGGGCGCCGCGGACGGCTTCGTTGGCGGTGTCGGCGACGGCGTCGCACCACGGTTGCTCGCGGAGTTTGAGGCGGGACTCGGGGCGGCGGGCCCAAAGCACGATGCGGGAGGCGATACCGTGGGTGCGGGCGGCGCGGGCGACGGAGCCCCCGAGGAGACCGGGGGCGAGAATCGTGAGTTGGGCGAGGGCGGGCACGGGCGGAAAAACGCAAAATCGCCGGGTGGTGTCGAGCTTGGCGGAGGATGGAGAACGCGTTGCGTTTTCGGCGGGGCGACTTTTCCTCCGGCCACATGGCATACACCCCGACTTGGAAAGAGCGGATCGAAGACGCGAAGCCCCTCATCGGCCCGGCGATCGCGGTGGCGGTGCTATTGGCGTTGTGCGGGTGGATGGCGTGGCACTTTTTGGGCGCGAAAAAATCGGCGAAGCCGCTGTCGGCGCCGCCGAAGGAGGAAGCGGCGCGACTGGCGGCGGTCGCGCGCGTGGCGGGCGAATTCGACGTGTTGGAAAAAACTTATCAACGGGCGCTGGAGTCCGGGGCCTCCGAGACGTCGACCGGGGCGATGTTGAACCGGCTGATCGAAAAACAGAAGGAGCTGATGCGCCTCGAGCCGACGGTAAAAACTGATCAGGCGGACAAACTCGCAAAGCTCGAAGGCGCGCGCGGCTCGCAGCGGGCCCGCACGGCACTGGCGCGGAGTGTGGCTTTGGAAAAAGAGGCGTTGGCGGCGCGGGAAGCGGGGCGGGCCGGGGAGGCGACGGACAAAATGCGCGAGGCACTGCGTCTGCAGCGCGAGGCGAATGCGAACGCGAGCGAAGAGCTGAAGGACCTGCCGCGTGAATCGCGGTTGGCGCAGGAGATCGACGGAGCGGAGGCGGAGCCGCTGCGCGCGGCCGTGGTGACGGCGCTGGCGTTGGCGCGTTCGTCGGTGGTGCAGGAGCGGTGGGACGAGGCGTTGAAGGCGTTCGGAGATGCGCGCAAAGCGCAGGCGGAACTCAACCAGCGGTTTGCGGCGACGCGGTATGCGGACATCCCGGCCCTCGATAAAATTGATGGTGAAATCCAGTCGCTGCGGGCGGCGAGTCTCGCAGCGGTGGCGACGGCGCGCGAGCGCGAGGGCGATGAAGCGGCAAAAAAGGGCCGTGCGCAGGAGGCGGCGGCCTCGTATGCGGCGGCGGCGACGGCGCTGCGCGAAGTGAACGAAAAATTTGCGAAGAGCCGGTTCGCGTCCGTGACGCGGCTCGACGAGCTCGAAGTGCGGCGGCAGACCGTCATGTCGGGTGTGATGCTGGCCCGGGCGGCGGAGATTGACCGCGAGGTGACTGCGGCGCTGCGCCGCCGGCAGAATTCCGCGGCCGCGGAAAAACTCGGCGCGGCGGCGAAAATTGTGGAAAAGGTGGCGGCGGATTTTCCGCGCAGTCGGGCGTTGGACCCGTCGTTGCAGAGGAAGCTCGCCTATCTCGCGTTGCGCGCAGCGGATTTGGACGCGTTGCAAGAGCAGGTGCTCGGGCGGCTCGCGCCGTTGTCGGCGGCGCTCACGGTGCAGATGTTGAAAACGGAGGTGCCGCAGGAACTCTACCAACGCGTGATGAATGCAAATCCGAGCCGGAACGCGGGGCGGGGGCTGCCGGTGGATTCGGTGAGCTGGTTGGATACGCAGGAATTCTGCGAGCGGTTGTCGTGGTTGTTGGGGCTCAAGGTGCGTCTGCCGAACGAAGCGGAGTTTCGCGGCGCGTGGGTGCCCGGCGGAGCAGCGGCGTGGTCGGCGGAGACAAGTGGCGGACGCAGCCGGGAAGCCGGAAAATCACCGGCGGCCGCGACGGGATTTCACGATTTGGCCGGTAACTTGGCCGAGTGGCTGCAGCCCGCGGCGGACGTCGGCGAGACGGCGCCGGTGGCGGGTGGCAGTTATTTGGATACGGCCGACGGCCTGAAGACGTTGAAGATCGCTCCCGAGGAAAAGCGCGTGCGGGCGCGGCACGTGGGATTCCGCGTCGTCGTGGAAACGAGCGGGCTGTAAGGCGCGGGTGCGGCGGCCGGCGATCGTCAGGCCCCGAGTTTTTCGATCAGCTTAAATTCGGCGGGCGTGAGCGGGAGCACGGAGAGGCGGCTCTGCCGCAGCAGCGCGATGTTGGCGAGCGAGGGCTCGGCTTTGATTTGCGCGAGCGTGACCGGATGGGGAAGGGCGCGGACGGATTTCAGCTCGACGGCGACCCAGCCGGGCTCGTCGGCCGTCGTGTCGGGGAAGGCGGCGCGGGTGATTTCGCAAGCGCCGACGACCGCCTTCGTGGTGACGCTCTCGTAGAAGAGCACGCGGTCGCCGGGCTGCATGGTGTTGAGATGGATACGGGCCTGGTAGTTGCGGACGCCGGTCCACGCCGTGCGGCCGTCGCGGACGAGGTCGGCCCACGCGTAGGCTTCGGGTTCGGATTTGACGAGCCAGTGTTGGGCGGCGGCGGGTTTGGTTTTCATGAAAGTGAAATGGGTGGGGCAGACGGTTTATTGCCAGCGAAAGGCGGCGAGCAAGCTGGAGTAGTCATCCGTCCAGACTTGGCCGCCGGCGGGCAGAGTGGCGCGCCACCGCGGATCGGCCGCGAGAGGCTCCAGATCGGTGGTGGTGCGTGCCAGCGCGAGCCAGACCGACGGGGCTTTGCCAAGCGCGGATTCCTCCGCCGAGACAACGGTATCGTCGCGGACGAGACAGGCGAGTTTGCCGTCGTGAGCGAGCCGGGCGAAGACGGGCTCAAGGTCGAGATGGAGATTGGAAATGTGGCAGGCGATCAGGCCGCCGGGGGCGAGTTTGCGTTGATAGAGCGCAAATGCCTCGCGGGTGACGAGGTGGACGGGAATGGCGTCGGAGCTGAAGGCATCGAGCACGATGACGTCAAATGCGCCGTCGGGCGCGGCGGCGAGGGTGAGGCGGGCATCTCCCAAGACGACGCGAAGATCGGCAGGCGAATCGCGGAGAAACGTGAAGTAGCGGGCATCGCGGGCGAGGCTCGCGACGACGGGGTCGATCTCAAAGTAAGTCCACGCTTGGCGGGGAGCCGCGTAGGCGGCGAGCGAACCGGCGCCGAGGCCGACGGCGGCGATTTTTCTTCGCGGATCAGTGCCGAATGCCGTGAGGATCTGCCCGATCGGCCCGGTGCGATGGTAGTAGGTCAACGGTTCGTTGCGACGGGCGGGATCGAGGCTCTGTTGGCCATGGAGCGTGTTGCCGTGGATCAGGAGATGGTGGCGGCCGGTGGGATCGAGCGTGACGCGGTGGACGCCGAAAAAACTGCGCTCGGTGTGAAGCGCGCGGCCCTGCTCTCCGTGGTAAAACGTGCCCGCGAGCAGGAGCGCTGCGAGACCGAGAACGAATCGCAGCGGGCGGCGTGAAAAGAAAAAACAGACGACCGCCGGAACTCCGAAGACGAGGGTGACCACCGCGGGAGCGGGTTCGCGGAGTGCGCCGCCACCTGCGAAAAGCAGCGCGACGGTGGCGAGTCCCAGCGCGGCCGGCCAGACGAAGTCGGCCCAGTGGACGCGCTGCGCAGGCGAGGGCGCCGGCGGCCCCGCACCGGCACCACCGGCGGGCCGGAGAGCGAGCAAGCCGGCGAGCAACACGGCGAGGGGATACTCGAGGATGGTGTTGAAGACCGCGGGGGCGAGCAGAGCGTTGAAGAGCCCACCGAGCACGCCGCCGACGGACATCCAGAGGTAAAATTCGGTGAGATGGGCCGGGTCCGGGCGATCGGCCGCGAGAGATCCGTGACAAAGCAATGCGGCGAGGAAGAAAGCCGCGAGGTGCAACCCCATCAGCCAGGCGATGGGTTGGGTGGCGCGCATGTTTACGACCATCACCAGAGCGACCATCACGATCGGCAGGGCACGCAGCAGGAAAAGGCGCGAGACGATCGGGCGACGCGCAAACACGATCACGAACGTGAGCAAGTAGAGTGCGAGCGGGATGACCCACAGGAGAGGAACCACCGCGATCTCGCTGGAAAGATAGGTGGTCACTCCGAGCATCATGCTCGAAGGCGCGAAGGAGAGCAGAACCCAGCGGCTTCGGCGCCGGGCTGAGAGAGCCGGGGGTGTCGCCTGGGCTCCGCGATTGCCAATCGTATCGGGCGTGCGACCGGCTTGGGTGCGTTGGCCGGCGGTTTTCCAGAGCACGACAGCGCAGGTCGCCACGAGGGCGAGTAGGATGAAGTAACCCCCCATCCACAGGCGGAACTGCGTGGCCAACGAGAGGTGCGGCTCGACGCAAAACGGATAGCAGAGCAGAGCGAGCAGACTGCCGATATTGCTGGCGACGTAGAGAAAGTAGGGATCGGCGGCGCGGCTGTGCCCGGTGGCGGCAAACCATTTTTGCAGCACCGGGCTGGTGGTCGAAATGGCGAAGAACGGCAGCCCCACGCTCGCACCCATCAGCGCGAGCAACCAAGGCGCGGGATTACCGGTGGTGGGAGGCGACCAGCTGTGTGGAATCGCGATGGGTAGGAGGGCCATTGGTATCGCCAGCAGTAGGAGATGGACGGCGACCCGCGGACGAGGTGACAAACGGGTGTTGCTGAAGTGGGCGTAGCCGTAGCCGGCAAGCAGCGCCGCCTGATAAAAAACCATGGCGGTGTTCCAGACGGCGGGCGAACCGCCGAGGAGCGGGAGCACGAGGCGCGCGAACATCGGCTGCACGAGGAAGAGCAGGCCGGCGCTGACGAATAGGGTGACGGTAAAAAGCGCGACCACGGAAAAGAGGTTTGCAGCGGAGCGAACGGAATGGCGGGCGGAAGCGGCCAGTCCAAGCTCCAAACCGCGAGGGTTCTCCGGTCAGTATTACGTTGTCATGATCATGGGGGTTTGGTGCGCTGGAAACAATGGACGCAACCGATGCCGAAAAAGCCCAAGCCCGCCGGGTTCAGCGGCTGCTATACGGCCTCATGATCGTCATGATCGGTGTGCCGGTCGCCATTTTTGTCGTTCGGCTATTTTGGTTCCGAAGACTCTGAATTTAGCGCATGAACAAGACCCTTCTGCCGATTCGCCTCGTATTTGTCGCACTGTGTGCGGCGGCCGGCTGGCTCGTTTCCCTCACGATTTTGGCCGGCGAGCACAACCGGGCGCTCGCGATCGCGGTGGGGTTGGGTATCGGCGTCTTGGTGGTGTTGGTAGATGTGTTCCTGAAGGGGTTTTCTCTGCGGGGATTGTCGGCGATTACGTTTGGAATCGGAGTGGGTCTGGCGATCGCCCACATGGTGGGATCGTCGCCGATTTTGGAGACCGGCGATCCTTCGACGATCTACCTGGTGCGTATCGGACTTTTTGTGATCTGCCCCTACTTGGCCGCGGTGATCGCACTGCGAGGGAAAGATGAGTTTAACTTGGTGATCCCGTATGTGCGGTTTGTGCCGCATGAGGTCGACGTGCCCCTGGTGGTGGTGGACACCAGTGTTTTGATCGACGGGCGAATTGCGCGGGTGTGCGAAAGCGGATTCCTGAGCGCCGCGCTCGTGATACCGCGGTTTGTCCTGAACGAATTGCGCTCGGTGGCTGATTCCCCCGATCCCCACAAGCAGGCTCGCGGGCGCCGCGGTCTGGAGGTCCTCAACGAACTGAGACGAATCAAAAACTTGGATATCCGCATTACCGAGAGCGAGGTCTCGAAGCGAGAAGACGTGGATGCGAAGCTGGTTTTCCTCGCGCAGGCGATGCGGGGCAAGCTGCTCACGACGGATTACAATTTGGCGAAGATGGCTGAGTTTCACGGGGTGCCGTGGCTAAATCTCAATGCGCTCGCGAAGTCGCTGCGCCCCGAATTGATGATCGGTGAGCGCCTCGAGGTTGATTTGGTGAAGCCTGGAAAAGAAGATACGCAGGCAGTTGGCTTCATCGAAGACGGGTCGATGGTCGTGGTCACCGGGGGACGGCCACATATCGGGCGGCGAGTGCAGGCAGAGATTGTCAGCGTGTTGCCGACGGCGGGCGGCAAGATGATTTTTGCGCGTCACGTCGCCGACGTGGATTAGGGTTGAGCGTCGCGACGGGCAGATTGTCGGGCGCAAGTGAGCAATCGGGCGGTTGGTTCGTATGCTCCGTAGATGGAGAAAAGTGAGGGCCGTGAGGTCACTTTGCGTGAGCCCCGCGCGGGAATGAAAATTGGTGTTTACTTGCGGGCAGCGTTTTCCCAATACCAACCCCTCTGGGGGCCGGTAGCTCAGTTGATAGAGCGCGTCGTTCGCAACGACGAGGTCGACGGTTTGATCCCGTTCCGGTCCACCAATTTTTCACGCGCGTCGCCTGAGCCGTTCCGCGCGGGGGCGGTGAAGGCAGGGAGGAAATTGGAGAAAAAATCGGTGCCGATGCCCGGATGAAGTGGAGCCGGTAGCGGAAGTTTCTGGCCCTTGCGTGTTTGGGATGCCGTGTGACAACTGGCAAAATTCAAGAAAGCTCTGCTAGCGCATTGGCCCTTCATTTGCTAAGGTTACCCATGATTAGGGGTTAGCCAGACCTCACAGAAACAACCATGACAGCTATGAAAAAGACCACGTCCAAATCCGCTTCCAAGTCGCCCGCCCCAGCGACGAAAGTTGCTCCCGCCACCAAACCAGCCGTCGCCGTGACCAAAGCGGCAGCACCGGCGAAACCGGCTGCAAAGCCCGCTGCGAAGAAAAAGGTTGCCTCACCCGCTCCTGTCGCCCCGGCGGCGCCAGCTCCGGTGGTGGTAGCGCCGGTGCCGGCGGTAAAACCGGTCGCCACTAAAGCGGTGGTTACCACCATCACCGCGCAGATCGATATCGGCTTTGGCAACGCGCTTTACCTGCGGGGCGAAGGCGCCGGTTTGAGCTGGGACAAAGGCACCTTGATGACCTGCGTCAGCGACAACCAGTGGCAGCTGACACTCGGTGAGTCGGCCCGACCGGTGATCTTTAAGTTTTTGGTGAACGATCTTAGCTGGAGCGCGGGCGAAGATTACACCGTCGTCGCGGGCAGCAGCGTGACGTTGGTGCCAACGTTCTGATTACGAAACGCTCCCGGGCTCGGCCCGGAAGCGGAGTCAGTCGGACTTGGGGTGGTCCGGGTTCAGCATGATCAGTCGTGACTGAATCTCGGCCGCCGCCGCATCGCGGTCCGTAAGCTGGTCGCTCGTTACGACTTCGCAGCGCATGCGAACGCGGGAAAACGGCTTGGGAATCACGAAACGATCCCAACTTTTAAGCTGCCACGCGGAGTCAAACTCTGCGCCGATCAGCAGCATAGGAGCGCGAGTCCGGCGCGCCACGATAATGCTCCCGGCCTTGAGTTCATAGCGCGGTCCGCGGGGGCCGTCCGGCGTGATACCGACGTCGAAACCGGCTCGCAACACATCCACCAAGGCGGTGGCAGCTTCGCGGCCAAGGCGACTGCTGGAGCCGCGCACGGTGCGCATGCCGGCGAGCGAAAAAAAGGCGCTTAACCAAGCCCCGTCCTGGCTGGCGCTGACCAACGCATAGGCCGGACGGCCCTGCCGGTAGCGACGAACGATCTCGGCCGCGAGAAACAGACGGTTGTGCCAGAGCACGATGGCGACCGGAACGTCCTTTTTCATGTAGGCCCGCAGATCGTCCGGTGATGCATCGAATCTCAACGAGCGCCCCCACAGTTTCAGCAGCACTCCAAAGGGCCAGAGGAGCAGGCGCCGCCACCCGGCGATTTCATGGACCTGCGGGCCCGCGGGCGGCCCCGGCGGGGCGGAGTGGGTGTCCGGGATATTGTCGGATGAAGAGTTCAGGAACCCGGTTGTCGTAGAAAGTTGGGCATGCGCCAAGTTCGGAGTCTCGCGAATTTGTCCCGCGGTGAAATTTCGCTAAGGAAGTTTTTCTGAAGTGCTCCGGCGCAGCCCATCAGTAGCGGGCATGAGCGACGACGTTGACGCAGATCACGTGGACGGACACCACATCGCAGAATGTCGCTCCCACTGTGTCCGCACCTGCCTGCTCCGCGAGACGGACTTGATTGGAGAGCGTTGCATGCGCACCGGGTATCAGAGCGTGGCGCAATTTTTTACCGTGACTGCCTCGAATATGGCCACGCGTTGTGGCTCCGGGGTTTTGCCGCCCGCGCGATTCTTTGTCTGGACCGGGCATTTGGAGCCGAACTGGACGGGAGCGAGATCGTCTTGCGCGAGTGGCCGCTACCGTATGCCGCCACCGCGTGGTTGGTCGCGAATACGCCGCCGGAAATATTCATCGGCAATCCGCGGGTGCATTTCCAACACTATGCAGACCGCATGAACGAACCGCGCCGTGAGCAGCGGCGTTGGCGCGCGTGGGCGTGTTGGATGCTGGTGCGCGCGATCCGTCCGGATTTTCCGCCGGATCTTCGCCACCGCGTAGTCGAACCAAGCTTGGATGACATCCGGCGCGGGCTGGAGGCCCATGGTCAAGGCGGCGAAGCGGCGCTGTGGCTGTCCGTGCTCGAACCAATTTTTCCGAAACAGGAAAATGCCTTGGGTTCAGGCGAAGAATGGCGCGGTGGAGGTGACTCGAACACCCGACCGGCGGTTTAGAAAACCGCTGCTCTATCCAGCTGAGCTACCACCGCATTTTCGCCAAGGACGGGTAGCGTCGGCACGAAGTTCCGACAAGGTCAAAACCACGCTTGACTCGTTCAACTCGGATTCTACGTTCCGCACTCCTTTAGGTTTCGCGGGGTGGTAGCTCAGCTGGTTAGAGC
>CALRZR010000114.1:0-22168 GCA_943372705.1 Opitutus sp. GAS368
GCTGTGTCGTGTGGCACAGTCATCTGAGCGAAGGCGAGCGGTTGGACGGTTGGCTGGCGCTGGTGAACGGCGAAGCGAAGGTCGTCGTGGGGGCGCGTTCGGCGGTGTTTGCGCCGGTGCAGAATTTGAAGCTCATCGTCGTCGATGAAGAGCACGAGCCGGCCTACAAGCAGGACGAGACGCCGCGTTATCACGGACGCGATGTCGCGGTGGTGCGGGCGAAAATGAACCGCGCGGTGTGCCTGCTCGGGTCGGCGACGCCGTCGCTGGAGAGTTTTCTGAATGCGCAGTCGGGCAAGTATCGGCTCGTTGAACTCAAGCAGCGCGTGGATGCGCGGAAGCTGCCGTTTATCGACATTGTGGACCTGCGCGTCGAAGCGATGAAGCAGCGGTCGCTGCCGCTGCTGTCCGGCCGACTGGTGCGGGCCATGCAGGACCGTTTTGAGAAGCGCGAACAGACGATCCTGTTCATCAACCGCCGCGGCTATTCCTCATCGATGCTGTGCACCAAATGCGGGCACACGGAAGAGTGCCTCCATTGCAGCATCGCGCTGACCTATCACCGTTCGGATGAGACGCTGCGCTGTCACCTATGCGGGGCGCAGAAGCCGGCGCCGCTGCGGTGTCCGAAATGTGCGCAGCCGGACATTCGCTGGAAAGGGCTCGGCACGCAGCGCATCGAGGAGGCGGTGCGGCGCGTGCTGCCGCGGGCGAAGATCGAGCGGATGGATACAGACACGATGTCGAAGAAGAACCGGTTTCGCGAAGTGCTCTCGGCTTTTCGGTCGGGCAAAGTCGATGTGCTCGTGGGGACGCAGATGATCGGCAAGGGGCTCGATTTTCCGAACGTCACGCTCGTGGGTTTGGTAGATGCGGACATGTCGATGCACGTGCCTGATTTCCGGGCCAACGAGCGCACGTTTCAGCTGCTCGTGCAGGTGGCGGGACGGGCGGGGCGAGGAGATCGCGCGGGCGAAGTGGTGGTGCAAACGTTTACGCCGCAGGCGGAGGCGATCCAGTTTTCGCGACACGCGGACTTCGGGGGATTTGCGGCGTCGGAGCTGAAGGTGCGCAAAGATTTTCACTATCCGCCGTATCGCCACCTGATCCATCATCTCTTCCGCGGGCCGAATCCGGAGAAACTTAAGTTCTTTGCCGAGCAGTGGGCGAAGCTGGTGGAAAAGACGTTGGGCGAGCGGGTGGAGTTGCGCGGGCCGTCAGCGTCGCCGATCGAGAAAATCAAAGACGAGTATCGCTGGCAGCTCTGGTATTTCACGAATGCGGTCACGAAAGTCGTGCCGGAATTGGCAAAGCTGCGCGCGGGCTTTGCGTGGCCGGACGACATCACGCAGGTGATCGATGTCGATCCGGTGAACTTGGTGTAGGCTTGAGAGGGAAGGCTACCGGGGGCGTTCGCGCTCCCAAGGGTCAGTCGGAACGCAGCGCCTCAACCGGGCTCAAGCGGGAGGCGCGAATGGCGGGGTAGAGGCCGGCGATGACACCGACGAGGCCGCTGAAGACGACGCCGATGAGGAGAGCGGCCGGGGAGAGTTCGGGGCGGTTGGCTTCGACGACGACTTTTTGGAGCAGCTTGATGAGGCCGATGCTGGCAAACATGCCGAGGATGCCGCCGAAGCCCGCAAGCGTGAGCGACTCGGCGAGGATCTGGACGAGGATATCGAGGCGCTTGGCGCCGAGGGCGCGGCGGACGCCGATTTCGCGGACGCGCTCGCTGATGGACGCGAGCATGACATTCATGATGCCGATGCCGCCGATGATGAGGCCGATAACCGCGACGCCGCCGAGCGAGACGACGTAGCTGCGGCGCGTCTCTTCGAAGCGTTGCAGGAGATCCTCGCGCGTCTCGAAGCGGATATCCTGAATGCCGCGGTGCGTGTGGGTGAGGACGTTGGTGATCTGGTCGATCACGAGACGGATGTCGGCCACGTCGGCGACTTTGACGTTCAAGATGTCAACGTTTTCATCGATGCGGAAAAGGGTTTGCAGCGTCGTGAGCGGGATGAAGACGGCGCTGTTTTTCGCACTGGTGCCGCCGCCGAGGGAGTTCTGATATTCGCGGAGGACCCCGACGACGGTGAAGGGCTGTCCGTTGATGGTGATGACGCGGTCGAGGGCGTCGATGCCGCGAGGGAAGAGCGCATCGGCGATCGAGGCGCCGATCACGACGACTTGGGTTTGAAACTCGTTGTCGAGGTCGCCGATGAGCCGGCCCATCTGCACGTCGAAACGGTCCATAATAAACGTGGCGGGGAGGACGCCGCGCACGTTCTGGCCCGTCGCGCGACCCTGATAGGCCAGGCGACCGCCTCCGGGAATCGTGACCTCGGCGGTGACGCGCTGCGCGAGCGGGACGGCGTCGAGGATCGCATCGACATCCTTCATCGTGCGACCGGGAGAGAGCTGGCGGATCTCGCGCTGAGTCTCGGGCGCGGGGCGGGACCAGACGCTGATGCGCTCGATGCCGCCGGTCTCGTAGATCATGTTTTCCCAGCCGCGGAGGAGGCCTTTGACGACGCCCAACATGCCGACGAGGGCGGCGGCGCCGAGGACGATGCCGAACAGGGTGAGGAACGAGCGCAGCTTGTGGGCGAGAACTTCGTTCCAGCCACTGGCGATTCCCATGGTGAGCAATCTCATGGGAGCGCGGTTACGGGAGGGAGCGACGTTTGCCGCGGGCTTTGAGCGGGGCGGTGGGCTTCGCGGTGGGGATTTCGCCGGTGTATTCCAACGGACGCATGAGTGCGACTTCATCGCCGGTGACGAGACCGGAGAGAATTTGCACGCGACGGGTGTCGACGAGACCGATGTCGATGCCGCGCACTTCGAAACCTTCGCTTTTCTTGATAAAAACGTAGCGCACCGAATCGGCGTTGGAGAACACGGCGGAGAGCGGGACGGCCGGCACGTTTTCGACGTGGGCGAGCGTGAACATCACGGTGGCGGACATGCCGGGACGGAGGCGCGGGTCGGTTTCATCGACGACGACATCGACCGGGAAGACGCGGGTGCGGTCGCCGGAGGACTCGGTGGCGATGGTGGCGATGCGCTTGATTTCGCCGTTCAGCATCATGTTGCGCAGCGAATCGACGCGGACGCGGGCGACATCGCCGACTTTGAGGCGGGCGACGTCGATTTCGTTGATATTCGTGCGGACCATGAGGGCGCTGAGATCGGCGACTTCGCCGAGGAGCGTGCCGCCGTTTTGCGCGGCGGCGCTGGTGACGAGTTGGCCCTCGGTGAGATCGCGCAGAAGGAGCGTGCCGTCGTGGGGGGCGCGGATGATGGTCTTGGTGAGTTTGTCGCGGAGATTGGCCGCGCGAGCCTCGAAGACGGCGGCGTCGTTTTCGGCGAGGGAGAGGACCGTGCGCGTCTCTTCGAAATCTTTTGCGGTGACGAGCCCCTGTGCTTTCAGGCCGGACTGGCGTTCGAATTCACGTTTGGCGCGCTGGGCCTTGAGCTTGGAGGCTTCGATGTTGCGATCGGATTCCTGCAACTGGGTCAGGATATCCTGCTGGTCGAGTTTGAGGAGCTCCTGACCTTTGGTGACGTTTTCGCCGTCACCGACGGCGATTTTCATGATACGGCCGTTGATCTCGGCGCGCAGTTCGGTGGCAAAGACGGCGCGGAGGCGGCCGACGGCGATGATTTCCTCGGCGATATTGGAAATGCGGACGGTGGAGGTCGGGATCTTGGACTCGCGTTTGTTACCGAAGAGGCCCGGGCCGATTTTTTGCCAGAGGATCCGACCGCCCCAGCCGGCGCCGGCCAGAATTGCGAGGATGATGACGTAGCGGATGATGGTGGCTAGGACGCGGGATTTCTTCGGGGTAGAAGCCATGGGTAGCGCTGAGACGAACGAGCGGACGATTGGAAACACCGGCTCGCAAGATATTAGGGGAATTTTCGGAGAAAAAACGGGTTAGAATTCCCACGTGATTCCGGCGCTCGGCAGGAAGGGAAGTTGCTCACGGGCCTTGCGCACGTCGGTGACCTGGGTGCCGGTCACGGTGACACGATGTTCGTAGCCCACATAGTTGGTGCGGTCGTAGGCATTAAAAATATCGAGGAAGACGCGGAGTTCGCCGCGGGCGACTTTGAGGCGGCGGGTGACGCGGAGGTCGAGACGGTGGTAGGCGGGGAGATTCAGGCCGTAAACGGGACCGTTGGCGGAAACGAGGACGCGACGGCCATTGGTGAGCGGGGCGAGCGAGTAGAGGACATCAGTGGTGGGCCAGCCGGTGTGGTATTGCCAGGAGGCGCTCACCTGCCAGCGGGCATTGGGCGCATAGGTGGTGTCGGCGTAGAACGTGTGGCGTTGGTCGCGGACGCGCGGGGTCCAGCGGCCGGCGAGGAGCTCTTCACTGCGGGCGAGGGCGTAGGTGACGTTCCACGTGAGGCGCGGACCGGAGCGGCCGGCGAGAAGGAACTCAAGGCCGCGGGCGCGCGCGCGGGTGGGGGCGAGGCGGGCGCGGTCGGACTGGGCTTCGGGAAAGAGGTTGTAGCCGTTGTCGAGATTGTCCCAGCGCGGGCGGAGGCGGGACGAGAGGCGTTCGTAGGCCTCGGCGCGGAGATTGATGCCCTTGGCCAGCGGATACTCGACGCCGAGCACGCGGTGTTCGGCAAATTCGGCGCGACGGAAGGTGGTGTCGCCGTCGGCGATGGCGAGTTCGTGGAGACGTTGCGGTTGAAAATAGGCGCCCCACGCGGCGCGGACGGTCGCTCGGCCGAGGGTGAACGCGGCGTTGAGGCGGGGGCTGGTGTTGGACTCGCGGGTGATCGTCTGGCGGTCGAAGCGGAGGCCTGGCTCGACGACGAGAGAGTCCCAGGGCTGCACGCGGGCAGAAACGAAGGCGCCGAGGTTATCGGTGTCGGGGCGGAGGGCTTGGTTGACCGTGTGGCTGACCGTGGTTTGGCGACCGGCGATGACGACACTCTCCTGGCGGGAGAGCGCGTAGTCATAACGGCTGTCGGAGGCTTTGGCGTCGAAACCGGTGCGGACGAGGGCACGCTCATGGAGGGTGATCGTCCAGTCGTTGCGGGCGCCGAGGACGTTGAGGCGACGCTGGTCGCGCAGGGAAAAGGGAAAGCCGTTCTGCACGCCCGTGCCGCGGCGATTCCACGCGAGACGACTGAACGAGAGCACCCCTTCGCTGCTCAACCGGGGATGGAAGGCGCCCTGCCAGCGCGTCCAGACGTAGTCGCTGTCGTAGCTGCTGGAGAGCGAGGGATTATTGGTGCGCTGGTAGGTGAGGGTGTCGCCGGCGTGGAGAGCGTGGAGCGAAAGGGTGTGGCCCGGGGCGACCTGATATTCGACCTGCGCCGTCACATCGTAGTAGCGCGGGGTCACTTCGTCGTCGCGGCCCGCGGCGCGGAGGGCGACATCGGGATAGCCGCGACGCACGGAGGCGAGCCAGCGGCCGTGGCGATCGGAGAAAACGCCCTGATTGCTGCCGCCGATGCCGGTGAGACTCAGGCCGAGACTCGTGCGGGCGGTGGTGGAGGCTTTGGTCTCCATCGTGAGGACGCCGGCGAGATGGTTGCCGAACTCGGCGGTAAATCCGCCGGTAGTTAGATCAAGGCGGCTGATCGTCTGCGGGTCGACGATTGAGAGCGAGCCGTCGATGTCTTTGAGGTGAAACGGCTCGATGAGATCAAGGCCGTCGAGGCGCGCGAGGAGTTGACCGTTGGGCGCACCCCGCACCCAGAAGCGGGCGCTAAAATCGTCGACTGCGAGTCCCGGCAGCCGCGCGATGGAGCGAAAAAGGTCGTCGCCGATTTGCGGGAGCGTTTCGAGTTCGGTGCTCGTGAGCGTGGCGGCGGCGGTGGCGCGCTCCTCGGCGACGCCAAACTTGCTCGGGGTGACAACGACCTGGCCCAGAGAGACTGGCGCCTCGGCGGAGGCGCCGGCGGACACGGCGAGAAGGGCGATGCTCAGGAGCTGGAAGCGCGGGGAGAGACGCATGGCGCGAGAAAATTACGAGAACGCTGGGATTTGGTAGCGCGCGGAGCGAGCAAGATTGTGCGAACTGTGCGGTTACTTGCGGCGGGCGGAACACTCCGCGAGACGTGGGCCCGGGGGCGATGGAGAAAAGCGTCTTCCCGTGTGGAAAATAATCACTCAGCCTGCGCGCCATGACACAGGCGAAGACGGGGTTGCGGATCTATTTCATGGGTATTTGCGGCACAGCGATGGGCAACGCGGCGTTGCTGGCGCGCGCGGCTGGGCACGAGGTGTTGGGCGCGGACGCGGGCGTCTATCCGCCGATGAGCACCGTGTTGGCGGCGGCGGGGATTACGTTGCACGAAGGCTACGACGCGGAGCGGTTGGCCAAGCTGGCACCTGACCTCGTCGTGATCGGCAACGCGATGTCGCGGGGCAATGTCGAAGTGGAGTGGCTGCTCGATTCGCGAGCGTTGCGGTTCACTTCGCTGCCGGCGCTGTTGCACGACTTTGTGCTGCAGGGGCGGAAAAATATCGTGGTTAGCGGGACGCACGGAAAAACCACGACGACGGCATTGGCGGCGTTTCTCCTGCGCGAGGCCGGCCGCGATCCGGGATTTTTGATCGGCGGAGTGCCGCAGGATCCGCCGGTCGGGGCGCACTTGGGCGCAGCGGGCGATCCGTTTGTAATCGAGGGCGACGAATACGACAGCGCGTTTTTCGACAAGCGCAGCAAATTCATCCACTACGCGCCGCATATCGCGGTGATGAACAATCTTGAGTTCGACCATGCCGATATTTTTCGCGATCTCGCGGACGTGCAGCGGACGTTTACCCATTTCTCGCGCATCGTGCCGCGCAACGGATTTGTGGTGATGAACGGGGACGACAGCAATTTGCGCGCGCTGGGACCGATGGCGTGGACGCGCGTGGTGCGGGTGGGACTGGGCGAGGGGTGCGATACGCGTATCGTGGACTTCGCCGAAACGGCGGCCGGAGTCGAATTCAGACTCCTGTGGCGTGGCCAACCGTGGGCGCGCGTGACGTGGTCGCAGCCCGGAGTGTTTAACGCGCGCAATGCGGCGATGGCCGCGACGGCAGTCGCGCTCGCCTTGAACGAATCGAATCCGGCGGCGCTCGACTTGACGGCGCTCGGACGCTTTCGCGGCGTAAAACGGCGGCAGGAAATTCTGTGGGCGACGCCGGCGCTCACGGTGATCGAGGATTTTGGGCATCATCCGACTGCGCTGGCGGAGACGCTGGAGTCATTTCGATCGCGGTTTCCGGGGGCAACACTCACGGCAGTTTTTGAGCCGCGGAGCAATACGGCCCGGGTGCGGACGCTACAGGCGGCCTTTATGCGGGCGCTGGGGCTGGCGGATGAAGTTTACATCGGAGCGGTCAACCGTCCGGAGAAACTACGCGAAGAAGAGCGCTTCGATCCCGAGGCAGTCGTGCAGCAACTGGAGTCGCAAGGCCTGGAGGCGTTTTGTGCGGCGACGAATGCGGCGCTGTTGGAAAAACTCGCGGCGAACGTGCTGACGCCGCCGATCTTGGCGCGCAAGAAACCGCGGGTGGTGGCTTTCTTTTCCAACGGGTCGTTTGACGGGATAATCGCGAAGTTTGTCGACGCGGCCAAAAAGGGTGCCGCGTAGAGAGCGGTCACGGACATGAGCCGAAATCGGGCCGTTTACACTGCCGACGATGTGGCCGATGAGGCAGCAGGCGAAGGCGTGGCGGCGACAGCGAGGGTGTTCTCGATAAGCGTCTTCAGTTTCCGAAGGTCGAGCGGTTTGACGAGATGCTCGTCCATGCCGGCGGCAAAGCACTTTTCGCGGGTGCCTTTGGCGATGGAGGCGGTCAGCGCGATGATGGGAGTCCGGCGGCCATCGGTCTCGGCGGCGCGAATACGTTGAGTCACCGCGAACCCGTCGAGCTCAGGCATCTGGAGGTCGAGCAAGATGGCGTCGAAGCGGTTCGTGGTGGCCAAGTGGACGGCGTTGAGGCTGTCGGCAGCGAGAATCGGGGTAAACCCGTGCCGCCGGAGGTGAATTTCAAGCAGCTGGCGGTTGGTCTCCAAGTCATCGACGACCAAAATGCGCGGACTGCGCGGTGCCGGGGCAAGGGCGGGTGCGGCTGATTCTTCGTCGGGAAGGGCGACCAATGCAGCTGGGAAATCGAAGGAAAACTCGGAACCTTGGGCGACTTCGCTTTGCACGGAGATTTCGCCGCCCATGAGCGCGACGAGACGATGGCAGATCGCGAGGCCGAGGCCCGTTCCGCCGAAGCGCCGCGTGGTGGAGGATTCCGCCTGCACAAACATCTGGAAGAGGTGAGTGCACTTGTCGGCGGGGATGCCGATGCCGGTGTCGCGCACGCGAACGGACAGCATTCCTTGGGCGGACGCGGGCTGGGGCGGCGTCCAGCTGAGGAACAGGGTGACCGAGCCGCGCGGAGTGAACTTAATGGCGTTGTCGACGAGGTTGAGGAGGATTTGCCGGAAGCGCAGGGGATCGCCGCTGATCAGCAGCGGGCCGACAAGTTGGGCTTCGAAGCGGAGATCGATTTTCTTCTCGAGTGCACGGGCGCTGAGGAGGCGCAGGACATCGGCGCATGTTTCGGCCGGAGCGAAGGGCAGGCGTTCGAGCGTGAGGCGGCCTTCTTCGATTTTGGAGAGATCGAGAATGTCGTTGATGAGCGAATTCAAGCGCGCGCCTTCGCCGGTAATCGTGCCGAGGTAGCCGCGTTGGGCGTCGTCGAGTTTGGTTTCGGACAAGAGATTGGCGAAGCCCATCACGGCATTGAGCGGCGTGCGGATTTCATGGCTGATCACGGCGAGGAAATCGCCTTTTGCGCGATTGGCCTTGTCGGCTGCCGTCTTGGCGCGCTGGAGTTCGCGTTCGGTTTCGGCGTGCTGCCGAACTTCGGCCCGCATGAGCGCGAGCAAGGTGGCGTTGACCAGCAATACTCCGACCAAAAAGGCCGCGCCACCGAGCAGGAGAAGGCGCACGGTGACGAGCGACAAAACTCGGGTGTCGGGAGGAAACGGATGGGAACCGGCGATCCACTCGGCGACAATGGCGCCAGCGACCACCAGAACGGCAACAAGCGTGCACGTGGTCGGAGAGAACTCCTGGTCGGCGCGCCGGCGCCGAACGAGCCGGCGGCAGAAATAGCAGGCGAGAATCGCCGCCGCAGCGAGGGCCACCGCGTCGAGGCGGTAGCGCAAGAGAACGTCGAGCTGCGGGGCGTCGGACATTGGAGCGGTTGCTCGCTCCAAACTGCGACCGGCGTGTGCTGCCGGCAAAATGCGGATTTACTTATTCGTTACTTATGCGCGGTCCGATACGGCCTAAGTGTTGCTACTCACCCAGGTGGAGGTGGGGCGCAGGCGTTTACTGGGCCTGCTTGGCGACCTTGCGCGTCGCGGGCTCCTGGCCGGCGGGAAGTGCGAGCAAATCGTAGTCTTCGTAACCGGTGATTTTCACGTTCACAAATTTGCCGACAGGCAGCGTGAGCGGCACGTAGATGCGGCCATCGATATCGGGGGCGTCCGCCTCGCCGCGAGCGACGCCGGGCTCCTCGATGAGCGCTTTCAGCGTGCGGCCGGTGAAGCTCTTGCTGACGGTGGCGGCGATCTCCTTTTGGAGCTTCATCACGCGATGCCAGCGGGCCTCTTTCACTTTGGGCGAGATCTGGTGGTCCATTTTCGCACCGCGCGTGCCTTCTTCCTGCGAGTAACGAAAAACACCGAGACGTTCGAATTTGGTATCGCGGATGAACTCGCACAGTTCGTCGACATCGGCCTCGGTTTCACCGGGGAAGCCGACGATAAAGGTGGTGCGGATTGCGATGCCGGGGATGCCGGCGCGGATACGTGTAATGAGTGCGCGGATGTAGGCGGAGGAAGTCTCGCGCTGCATCTGGCCCAACATGTGATCGCTGATGTGCTGGAGCGGAATGTCGATGTAGCGGGCGACCTTGGGGCACTCGGCGATGGTCTTGATGAGCTCGTCGCTCCAGTGAGCGGGATGCGTGTAGAGCAGGCGAATCCAGAAATCGCCCTCGATGGCGTTGAGCTGGCGGAGAAGCGTGGTGAGCGCGGAGCCGCGGGAGGAATCGACGGGCGTGCGGGGATTAGGGCGCTCTTCCCACGTGTCCATTCCGAAGAAGGTGGTGTCCTGAGAGATCAGGTTGATCTCTTTGACACCCTCTTTCACGAGCTGGCGGGCCTCGGCGACCACGCTCTCGATTGTGCGGCTGCGATGGCGGCCGCGGATCTGCGGGATGATGCAGAACGTGCAGGGGTGGTTGCAGCCCTCGGCGATCTTGATGTAGGCAAAATGCTTTGGGGTGAGACGGAAACGCGGGGTGTCGTAATCGGGAATGTAGGTCGATTTGCCCTCGATAAAAGTCAACGGGCCGGCGTTGGCGGCGCGTTCCTTTTCGTAGAGGCCCTCGATGATTGGGGCGACCTTGGTGACCTGATCGAGGCCGATGAACGCATCGACCTCGTCGTGCAGCGAGGTGGAAAGATCCTTGGAAAAACGCTGCGACATGCAGCCCGCGACGATGAGTTTCTGCTCTTTGCGGCGTTTGGTCATGCCGCGATTCTGGTGCACCTCGAGGATGTGGCCGATGGATTCCTCCTTGGAGGAATCGATGAACGAGCACGTGTTGACGATGACGACGTCGGCTTTTTCGGCGTCGGGGATCACGCTCATGCCGGCCTGGTGGAGGTGTCCGATCATGATCTCGGAATCGACGAGATTTTTGGCGCAACCGAGGGAAATGAGACTGACTTTGAGCATGGCGGCAGAGGGGGACGGGCGGCGGGAGCGGCGAATGAAAAAACCGCGGCCGGAAGACCGCGGTTGGAAAGGTGAGTGGGCCGGAAGGCGTTTACTTCTTCTTGGCGGCGAGCTTGGCGCGCTCCTTCTTGCGTTTGAGATAGGCGGCGCGGCGTTTGCGTTTGATGTGCTTGTTCAGTTGTTGACCCATGGTGTTTGGAAGTGTGAAGGGGCGATGTTTCAGAGCGCCCGGGGCGAGTCAAGCGCCGCGGTCGGTCCGTGGACAGATCGGGCGAATTGCCGAGCGCGAAAGGAGAATTGGGCGTGACGACGCTTCATGGCGCCATGAAGCTCCGCGCCCCTCCCATACCCCACCATGCGGCTTTTCCTCCGGAATTCATTCTACGCGGCCCTGTTTGGCGCGCTCTCACTAGCGGTTTTGAGCGCTCCGGTGCTCAGCGCCGAGACCTCCCCGCGATTTGAACTGCGCGACGGTGACCGCGTGGTCTTCGTCGGCGACACGCTGATCGAGCGCGAACAATACCACGGCTGGGTCGAGCTGATGCTCACCTCGCGGTTTCCCGACAAGAACGTGACCTTCCGCAATCTCGGCTGGAGCGGCGACACGCCCGCGGGAGATTCGCGCTTCGGCTTGAGCCTGCTCCAAGCGGGCAAAGAGCCGGCCAACGAGGGCTGGACGCAACTCGTGAAACAAATCGAGACCGCGAAGCCGACCGTGGTGTTCGTGGGCTACGGCATGGCGGCCTCGTTCGACGGCGAGGCGGGCCGCGAGAAATTCAAGACGGACTACCAGCGTCTACTCGACGCCATCGACAAAGTTTCGCCGGGGGCACGGGTTGTGTTGATGGGGACGGTGCGGCACGAAAATTTGGGAACGCCCTGGGCTGATCCGGCGAAACACAACGCGGAACTCGAGCGCACCTCGGCGGTGGTGAGGGAGATCGCCACACAGCGTGCCGCGACGTATTTCCCTCTCTACGATGCGCTACGGGCGCCGATGGAGCGGGCGGCGGGCGCCGCGGGCGGCAAGCTCACGGACAACGGCATCCATCTCAACGGTGCCGGCTACCGGGCGGCGGCGGAGGCGCTGGAGGACACGTTGTTTGGCGCGGGGAAACCGGGCGCTTGGCGCACGAGCGCAGCGGTCGAGCCGCTGCGGCAGTCGATTCTCCGGAAGAACGAATGGTTCTTTCACCGCTCGCGACCGGCGAACATGGCGTATATCTTCGGATTCCGAAAGCGCGAGCAGGGCAACAATTCCGTCGAGGTGTTGAAATTCGACGAGTTCGTCGCCGAAGAGGAAAAGCGGATCGCGCAGCTGCGGGCGCTGACGTCCGGGAAGAATGTGCCCGAGATTGCGCGGCGCGTGGGCAACCTGGTGACGAAATCGACGCCGCAGCCGCATCCGAAATTCAAGGTCGACGATGCGCTGGAGGTGACGCTGTGGGCCGAGAATCCCCTGCTGAACAAACCGATCCACATGAATTTCGATCCGCAGGGGCGGTTGTGGGTGGCGAGTTCGGAGGTGTATCCGCAAATCGAACCGGGGCAGGCGCCGAGCGATAAAATCATCGTGCTCGAAGATACGAAGGGCGCCGGGCGAGCCGACAAGGCCACGGTGTTTGCCGACGGGTTGTTGATTCCGACCGGCGTCGAGCCGGGCGACGGCGGCGTGTATGTCGCGCAAAGCACGGACCTGTTGCATTTCAAAGATACCAATGGCGACGGAAAGGCGGATGTCCGGCGGATCGTCCAGAGCGGCTTCGGCACCGAGGATACGCACCACAATTTGCACTCGCTGCGCTGGGGGCCGGACGGGCGGCTCTACATGAACCAGTCGGTCTACACGCGCACCGATACGGAAACGCCGACGGGAATCGTGCGGCTGCGGGCCGGCGGCATTTTCCGGATGGACCCCCGCGACCAGCAGATGGAAATCCTCTACCGCGGCTGGGTGAATGCGTGGGGACACCAGTTTGACGAGTTTGGGCAATCGTTTGTGACCGACGGCGCGGGCTACTCGGGAATCAGTTGGGCGGTCGCGGGCGCGACCTATCGGACGCTGGCGCCGGCGCGCCGGGAATTGGAAAGTGTGAGCCCGGGGGCGTATCCGAAATTCTCGGGCCTCGAAGTCATCCGCAGCGCGCATTTTCCCGACGACTGGCAAGGGGATATGATCACCGCGGATTTTCGTGCGCACCGGGTGGTGCGTTTCAAGATTTCGGACCAAGGGGCGGCCTACCTCACGCGGGAAATGCCGGACGTGATGCGCACGACCGACGGCACGTTTCGCCCGCTGGACGCGAAGTTCGGGCCCGACGGCGCGCTATATCTCGCGGACTGGAGCAACCCGATCATTCAGCATGGCGAAGTGGATTTTCGCGACACGCGCCGCGACAAAGAGCACGGGCGGATTTGGCGTATCGCCGCGAAGGGACGCGCGCCACTCGCGAAAACGGATTTCACGAAGTTGGCGAACGCGGCGCTGCTCGACCGCTTGGTGTCGAAAAACGGCTACGATCAGGCGCAGGCGAAACGGGTGCTCGTGGAGCGTGGCGTGGAGAAAGTGAAAGCGGATCTGGCGAGCTGGACCGCGCGCCAGACCGTGCCGACGGCACGCATGCAGGCGCTGTGGGCTCACCAAGCGCTGAATTTGCCGGTGGCGGCGCTTGCGAACGAACTCGTTGCCGCGAGCGATGCGCGCATCCGTGCGGCCGCAGTGCGCGTCCTGCCGACGACGAATGCGTTGACGGCGCTGACGAAACTTGCGGCCGACGCGAACCCCCGGGTGCGGCTGGAGGCGGTGCGGGCGCTGGGGAAATTGGGCACCGCGCGCGCGGCGGAGGTGGCGCTGGGTGTTTTGGACAAGCCGATGGATGCGTTTCTCGATTACGCGCTCTGGCTCACGATGAACGAGCTCGCGACGCCGTGGCTCGCGGCGGTGCGCTCGGGCGCGTGGAATTTTCAAGGACGTGAGGCACACCTCGCGTTCGGTCTCAAGGCGATCGAGCCGACGCTTGCCGGTGAAGTGCTCGCGCAGCTGTTGGCGGACCGCGTGCTGCCGCGCGACGGCTCCGGTCCGTGGATCGAACTCATCGGATCGGCGGGCGGGGTGCGCGAACAACGCAAGCTGTTCGAAGCGGTGCTCGCGAATGGTTTTGCGGATACGGTGGCGCCGCGTGCGCTGGTGGCGTTGGGCGACGCGTCGCGATTGCGCGGAGTGAAGCCCGATGGCGATTTGGAAAAACTGGCGAGTCTGTTGTCGGCGCCGACCGAGGCGACGCGGGTGGCGGCGCTCCAGCTCGTCGGTTCGTGGAAAGTGCAGGCACTCGCGCCGGCTTTGGTGAAACGGGCGGGCGACGCCGCAATCACCGCGACGGAGCGGACGGCGGCGTTTGGCGGGCTGCGGGAATTGGGCGGCGCGAAGGTGATCGCGGAGTTGCGGACGCTGTCGCGCGAAGCTGCGGCGCCGGCGATCCGGCGCGAGGCGGTGGTGGCTCTGGCCGGCATCGATCTCGGCGCGGCCATGCCGGAGGTGCTGACGGTGCTGGCGGCGACGACGGTAGACGCCGAGGCGCAGGCGCTGTGGCGGGTGTTGTTGTCCGTGAAGGGAGCGAGCGCGCGGCTGGCGGCGGCATTGCCGAAAGCGAAATTGCCGGTGGCGGTGGCCAAAGCGGGACTGCGCCCGGCGCGTGAGGGCGGGCAAAACCAGCCGCTCGTGCAGGCGCTGATCAAGAGTGCGGGGCTCACCTTGTCGGAGGCGCAGCTCACGCCGGAGGAGTTGCAATCGCTCGCACGCCAGGCGCTCGCGGTGGGCGACGCGGCGCGCGGTGAGCGAATTTATCGGCGGCCGGAACTGGCTTGCACGGCGTGTCACGCGATCGGCGGAGCGGGCGGAAAAGTTGGCCCGGACATGACCAGCATCGGGGCGAGCGCGCCGACGGATTACCTTGTCGAGTCGCTGCTCTACCCGAGTGCGAAAATCAAAGAAGGTTACCACTCAGTGATTCTCACGACGAACGATCAGCAGGAGTTGAGCGGCATGATTACGCGGGAGACGGCGACGGAGATTATTTTGCGCAACGCGGCGAATCAAGAGGTGCAAGTCGCGGTGAAAAACGTCGCGAAGCGGACCAGCGCGGGCTCGTTGATGCCGGCGGGTTTGATCGACGGACTGCTGCCGGAAGAGCGGTTGGATTTGGTGAAGTTCCTCGCGCAGTTGGGGCGGCCCGGTGACTACGATGCGGCAAAGGGCGGTGTGGCTCGCGCGTGGAACCTCTATTTGGTGGTGAGCAAGAATCAGTCGATCGGCGTCGAGCGCGTGGTGCGCGGCGATGACACGCTCACGGATTGGGTGCCGGCGCTCTCACTCGTCAACGGGCTGTTGCCGGGCGATCTCATCACGACCACGTATCCGCAACTGGTGAACACGCGCGGCCTGTTTGCGGCGACGCGGTTTGAGTCTGCGCGCGGCGGCAAAGTGACCTTCACGGTTGCGGGCGGCGTAAAAGATGCGTGGCTCAACGGCGTGCCTCTGAAGGCGGGTGCGCAGATCACGGCCGAGGCACGAATCGGGGCGAATACGCTCGTGCTGCAGCTCGACGAGGCGCGCGTGAAAGACGGGATCAAAGTGACGGCGAGCGACGTGGCGTTTGTCGTGCACTAAGACCGCGCCGGTGGTGGGATCACGCCAGCGGGGTGCCGCTGGCGATTTTTTTGCCGTCGTGTTGCCAGCGATAGAGGAGCGGGGCTTTGGTGCGGTCGAGGTGCTTGAAGAGCGCGGGGTCGGCGCGTTTCGGCAGCTCGAGTTCGGCGAGGCCGGTGGCGTCGCAATTGAGGACGCGGGCGTAGGGCTTAAAATGTTCCGGGCGGCCGATGACGCGTCCCAAGTCGGCGGGCGGGGGTGCAGCGTCGCGTTGGCGGTCGAGGGCGAGGAAGGCGTAAGGCAGGCTGCGGAGATCGATGCCGGCGCGTTGGCCAAATTTAACCCAGTTGGGATGGGCGAAAATTTCCGAAGGCGGGGGCGCGAAGTGGTGGCACCAATCGCGGGTGTTGCCGAGGGCGAGGATCGGGCAGGCGTTTTGGTGGGTGCAGGGGGCGACGATGCGGAACGTGGCGGTCGCGCGCAGCTGCTCGCGAATCGCACCGAGGTGACGGCTGACGGCGTGCGTGCCGGGCTCGACCCAGAGGACGGCTTCGGCGCGGGCGATGAGCGCGAGGAGGGCCGCGAGTGACTCGGGTGGGAGCTCGTTCAGCACGTGGCTGATCACGAGGAGGCCGATGGGAGGGGAAGAGTTGAGAGTTGAGAGCTGAGAGTTGAGAGAAGGAGTGGCGGTGGAGACGCGAAGGTGGGGAAAGGCGGCTTGCGCGGCGGTCGCGGCGTAGTCGGTGGCGAGAGGCGAGTGATCCCAGACAGTGAGGGCGTCGAAGTTTTCGGCGCCGAAAAACGAGATGACGCGGCGTGCGGCGATGCCGCTGCCGCAGCCCCAGTCGAACACGGAGCGCGTGGTGGCCGGAGGTGTCCACCCGCGCAGGCGCAGTTCACGGAGGACGTGATCCCATTTCCAGCCGATGCGTTCGCCGTAGGTGAAATCGTAGCTGGCGAGGTCGGAGGTGGTTTCCCAGTAGTTGCCGGTGGCGACACCGGGAACGGCGGTGAGGAATTTTTGGCGTAGGCGGTCGAGGGCAGGCCAGTCGAGTTCGGTCCAAGTCATGGGATGGCCGCAAAGAGGGACAAAAAGCGGAGAGAACGGAAGTCTGGTTTTGGGGCGAGACGGGGTGCCATGCGGTCCACTTGCTGGCGCTCGCGGCTACGGGGACGGCGGAGGGCTACCAGGCGATCTCATACCACAGCGTGCGGTGCTGGGGTCCGAGGGTGAATTGGGTGGAGGCGGCGCCGGCGATGGCGGGGACTTCGGCGAGGCGGTTGCCGCGGCCGTCGAGGGCGAACATGCGGGCGTGGGCGCGCGGGAGCGTGAGCGTGGCGGCGATGCCGTTTACCTGAGCGGGGCCGGTGCCCCAGTCTTTGCCGACGGAGGTGCGGGTGGCATTCCATTTCATGCCGGGGTTCGTCGCGGAGCCGACGGCGGCGAGGAGGATGCGTTGGGCGGATTCGAGGGGTTTGCCGTCGAGGCTGGTGAGGACGACGGTGGCGTAGTTGCGCTCGACGGGGCCGAGGGCGAGCTGGACGCCGCCGAGGTTGAAGGTTTTGCCGCCGATGAGGCCCCAGGCGGCGCGGGTGGCGGGCGTGTTCACGACGACGTGGGCGCTGGAGGAATCGGTGGCGTCCCAGACGGCGCGGCCGTCCGTGGTGGCGAGGCGTTTGCCCTTAGTGGCGGTGACGGTGGTGGGTGCGGTGGCTTTGGGGTCGATGCCGAGGCGGTGCGTGAAACCGGCGGCGGTCGGCGGCATTTTCTGCGACGTGCCGGCAGCGACGTCGGTAAGCGGGGCGAGATCGCCGCGACGGTAGAGGTGCGCGAAGGCGGTGAGGAGGGTGAGCTTGGTGGGCTGGCCGTTGAAGGCGAAGAAGCGCTGAACTTTGTCGGTATACCAATCGTTGTCCCCGCCGCTGTATTGGAAAAAGAAGACGCCGTCCCAGTCTTGGAGCGCGGCGACAAGTGCGGCGAAGGGCACGGTGCTGGCGGCGTTTTCGTGGGGATCGGGGATGTTCCACTCGGAGATCGTGAACGGGCGGTCGAGGAGGCGCCACGGCGCGCGGCTGAGGAGAGCGTCGGCGTCGGGGACCTGCTCCATGGGGGTGTTGCGCATGTTCCAGTCGAAGGGGTCCCAAGGTTTGCGCGGGAAGTGCGGGTGCTGCCAATACGCGTGGATATCGGTGTAGTCGCAGGTGGCGGCGACGATTTCGGGCGAGTGATAGGTGATCTGTGAGGCGGTGATGGGCACGCGCACGCCGAGGTCTTTTTTGAGGTAGTCGGTGATTTCGCGGATGAAGGCTTCCTCGGTGTCGGCCATGAAGCGCACGACGTCGCGCTGGGCGAATTCGTTCCAACCGGCGACGGGAATCTCGACGTTACGTTGCTCGATGGATTGGCCGGCGGGGACGACGATCCAATCACCGCCGCGACGGAGCGTGAGGCCGGCGAGGGCGAAAGGAACGGGGCTGCCGCCGAACTTGAAGCAGAGGCGGGTGCCGCCGGGAATCTCGGCGCTGGCGCGGAAGACGCGGTGCACTTTCTGCCATGCGGGGCTGAGGGTGAGCGTTTCGCGAAAGCCGACGGGCGTCCAGAGGGCGGGGCCGGCGTGGGAAACATCGACAAAGAGCGAGCGCGCGGCATCGGCGCGCACCCAAAACGACACCGTGTAGACCTGACCGGGCTCGATCTTCGTATTGGGAAACTGGATTTCCTGGGAACTGAGGTCGGGAGACGTGCCATGAGGTTCAAGACGGAGGGCAGGGAGATCGGGCTGCGGGCCGGGCTGACCGAAGGACGGACGCACGGGGTGTTCACGCGTTTGCTTGATGCGCCACGGACCGAGGGAGGTTTGCCACGTGGAGGAATCGGCGTGGGTGGCGCCGAGTGGTTCGGTGCTGCCGCGCCATGTTTTCTGTAGCGTGGCGGTGTCGGCGTAGTGGCGGGCGAGCCACGCGTTCCACTGGCCTTTGAATTCGCCGCGGTGCGGCTCGGGCAGGGCGGCGGCGATGTCGGGTCCGAATTTGCTGAACGAGTTTTCGTTGGTGATCTCAATCATCGCGATGCCGGGGTCGTCGACGCGGCGGAGTTTGCGATAGGGGTTTTCGTGGAGGAGGTAGTCGCGGGCGAATTCCTTGAGGCGGGCTTTGGCCTGCGGCTCGAAATAGAGGAGATATTTGTCGTAGCGCGTGGAGTAAGGGAGACCCTCGCGGCTGAAGCCTTCTGCGGCGGTGAGTTCGCGGCCGACGTGGAGATTGAGATTCGCGTAGATGCCGTGGCGGTGGAGCTCGTTGAGAAAATAATCCTGCCGCTCGAGTTGCGCGGGGCTGAAGGTGCGGCGGCCGTCGACGACGGGGCCCCAGATGCCGCGGGGGGCGGCATTGCCGTCGTGGTGATGCATGCGCACGGCGTTGAGGCCGAGTTTGGCGAAGTGTGCGGCGACTTTCTCGGCGTCGGCGTGCTCGGGAAAATTTCCGGCGAAGCACGTGTTGATGCCCCAGAAGCGGAGGCGGCCGGCGTCGGTGAAAAAATGGGTGTCGCGGATGCGGACGAAGCCATCGGCGCCGGCGGGACGCGGAGAGTGCCCGGCCATGCTCGTGACGGTGGCGGAGGCGTCGTCGCCCGGGATGACGAAGGGGAAACGTTCGTCGGCGGCACCGGCCCAAGCGGTGCAAGCGAAGAGGGCGAACGAGAGAGAGCGAAGGGCCAAGGCGAAGCGGGGTGGCATGCCCCCGACGATGGCAGTGCGGACGAAGGAATTGAACCCCAACTACGGCGCAGAATTTGGCTTTTGGTGCCGGGGATTTGGCGTGCGGAGGAAAGTGGGCGGGCGGCCCGGATTTTTCACCTTTTTCGGAACCAGGCCGCAGGATGATCGCGTGACCAACCAAGGGGTTCCCGCAGATTCAGAAATCCACAGATTGGAATCTGCGGATTTCTGAATCTGAGGGGATCTTCGTCATGAAATTTGCGGGTTAGGGGGCTAGAGCGAAACCGAGGTGGGTGGCGAGGCGGTGGGTGTGGATGCCGTAGAAGGAGGCGAAGGCGCGGATGCGTTGCGCGATGGCGTCGTCGGGTGTGCCGGGGGCGCGGGTCCGGATCGCGGAGATCATCAGATTTTTTGCGGTGTGATCCGTGGAGATGAACTCGAAGACTTTGGTTTTGTAGCCGGACCATTCGAGGAGCTGGGCGCGGAGGGCGTCGGTCACGAATTCGGATTGGCGTTCTTGGAAAATGCCGTGGCGGAGGGCGTCGGCGAGGACGGCGGGCGCGGTGAGCTGAGCGCGCAGTTCTTTTTGGCAGCAGGGGGAAACTACGAGGAGGCGGGCGCCGGCGGCAACGCCGCGCGCGAGGGCGTCGTCGGTCGCGGTGTCGCAGGCGTGGAGGGCGATGAGAAGGTCGATCTGATTTTCGATTTCAGAGACGGAGGGGGTCGCAGGCGGGAATGGCCGCTCGGTAAGTGCGGAGAAGTCGACGGGAGTGTCGGCGATGGTGCCGGCGCGGAAGGTGAGGCGGTGGGCGATGGCGTGTTGGGCGGCGACGCGATTGCAGAGGGCGACGAGCTCGGGGCGGGCTTCGATGCCGGTGACGTGGGCGCGTTCGCCGAGGAGGGCGGCGAGGGCGAAGGTGAGGTAGCCTTTGCCGCTGCCCGCGTCTATGACGCGGAGTTGAGGGTTGAGCGTTGAGAGTTGAGAGTCGGAAGTTGCCGGGAAGGCTTCGGTGACGAGGTGTTGGAGGAGCTCGGCGAATTTTTGAATCTGGCGGAATTTGTCGGCCATGCCGTCGCGGGGTTGGCCGCGGTTGTTGAGGACGCCGAGGGATTCGAGCCACGGAGAATCGGAGGGGATGAGGTAGTGTTTGGGCTGGTTGTGCGCGGCGGGGGCGACGGCGGCAGCGGTTGTGGTGGTGGCGGCGGCTAGTTTTACGCGGAGGCGGGCGGTGCCGTCGGGTCGGAATTCGAGCTGGGCGGTTTGCGTCGGTGTGATGAGGTGAGCGTCGAGGAAGTCGCGGCCGAGGGTGGATTCGACAAGCGCGAGGGCTTCGGCGGGCACGTGGTTCTTCGTGACGTCGCGCGTGGCGTGGCGCCAGACGAAGGTGAGCTGCGGGCCAGTCTTCAACGCGACGGGGCGGACGAAGAGGTTGTGCAGCGTGGGATCGGCGCGGGTGAGAGCGGGGGCGGGTTTGCCGAGCGTGAGTTTGGTGAGCGGGCCGTCGGTCAGGGCGGAGCGAAGCAAGGGAAGGAAGCGATCGAGAGCGGTGGGCTGCGGCATCAGAGCGCCATTGAACAGGAAGAGCGGCAGGGACGGGAAGGACTAAACGGGCTGCGTCATTTCAGCGAGGCGGGGGCGAGGTAGAAATCTTGCGGGGTGCGGCGCCAGAGCTCGCCGGTGCGGGCGCGCGTGGCGGGATCGGTGAAGTGATATTCGTAGCGAACGATGCGGAGGTGACGCGGGGGCTTTTGCGGGAAAGGATTGTGGGCGAGGAGCGTGAGGACTTCGGGTGTGCCGCGGAGTAGGTGTTCGGCGAGGGAGAGAACCCAGCGGTTTTGCGATGGGTGTCCGAGGGCGGCGAACCAGAGTTGCCAGTCGAGGCGAGGTTGATGAGGAGCGACCCAGGTGAGCGGGCGGGAAGGGGCGCCGGGCTTGTGGGGGAATTCGTAGGGCAACCACGTGCGCGTATCGTCGCTACCCTCGAAGATGAGTTCGGGGCGAGGGTTCGTCATCACGGCGAAAAGGCCGTAGCGGTTGAGGGAACGGAAGGGAGCGACGGTGGCGGCGAGGGCGTTGAAGCCGGGAATGGGCGGCAACGTGCGGACGAGGGCGGGGAGCGTGTCGAGCGCGGTGTAAATGAAAACGCAGGCGGCGAAGAGTCGTGCGGGCCAGAGGTGCCAAGGCGGCACGGGCACGGGAGGCGTGTCACCGGAGGCGGGCGATACTTTGAACAGGCGGCGGGGAAGGAGGCGTTGGAGAAACGTGTCGTCGAGGCAGAGGACGCAGAGGGTGGCGGTGAGGAAATTGAAGTAGGTGTAGTTGCCGGTGAGGGCGATGAGGCCCATGAGCGCGATGGTGAAGAGGGCGGCGCGGTGGCGAATCGCGCGCGGGCCGAAGAAGAAAAATGGCGCGACGAACTCGATCGTGAACATCGCGACGCAGCAGGCGCGATGGAACCACGCGGGCAGGGCGTGCGCCCAGTAGGCGAGTGGCGTTGGGAGGGGTTGGGTTTCGTAGTGAAAGGTGAGCGCAGAGAGCTCGCGCCAAGTGAGATCGCCGCTGAGGAGTTTGACGGCGCCGGAGAGCAGTATCAGGCGGAAGAGGAGCCAGACGAGCAGGAGGCGAGCGACGCGCGGTGGCTCGTGCGACGGCGTGCGCCAGAGCGGAAGGAGGCGCCACGGCGCGAGAAACACGGCGAGCAAGGTGGTCTCGAGGAGCAGGGCGTCCCACTGGAAGGCGAAGAACATTTGGCCGGCGCCGCAGAGCGAGAGGTAACAGACCCAGAGGCCGAGGAGGGCGGGTGCGGGGGCGATACCAGCGAAGAGCAGGGTGGCGAACACGAGGCCGGCGGCGCAGAGGGCGTTGAGCGCGGTGGGGCTGGCGCCGATGAACCAGCAGAGCGAGGGGAGTTGGTCGCGGGCTTCGTCGGGGCCGAGTTGGCGCGCGACGGCGTCGAAAAACGGTTGGGCGGAGAGGATTCCTTGCGGGCCGAGGAGCCCGGGGAGTTGGGTCCACGCAGAGGCGAAGGCGAGG
>CALRZR010000115.1:0-22126 GCA_943372705.1 Opitutus sp. GAS368
AGCCGAGAAGACCTTCAAAAGCGACTTGATGGAATTCTGGGGGTTTCAGGGAAAGAACTTGTGGCTTCCGCCCCCAGCGTGCCTGCACCGACACCGGCCGGTTTTCGCACGGCAACATCACAATGAAATTCTGGAATAGCGATTGGAGACGCGCGGCTCTAATGGTAGCATACTTGCCGCGAACCGATTTGGCAAAAGGCGAGACAAGGTGTCGTGTGTCGGGGAGTGTTCCTGGGCGAGATTCTGCATAGTAAGATTTTCCTGCAAACAAACCGCGCGATTCGCCCGATCGCCTGCGCCTCGCTTTGGTCGGATCGAGGGTCCAATTGGTAAGCGCGGATAGCTCGGAGGGTAATGCTCTAGGATAGCTTGAGGTCGGTCGACTACCCGGCGCGGATGTTGAGGGACTTGATTGTCTCGCAGCCGGGGAGTTGGCGGATGCGGTTGAGAATCGCTTCCTTGTGAAGATGAATTTCCCGGAGGACGACGGAATGACCTGAGATCACGACGAGCCGTCCCCTTTCGATGCGCGCGGCATGCGAATGGTTGGCGATGGCGATGCCGACAATCGTGGGCCACCGGTCACGGATCGATTGTTCGGCGGAGGGACGGCCGATCTGGTGCTTTACCATCAGCTCCTCGATGATGGCGTGGAGGTCCTTGATCGGGCGCTTTACGCACCGACGCGGTTCGTCACTGGCGAATCCACGGAAATCGCCGACGAGTTCCTCTGCGATCCTGCTGAAGGTGTGGGGGGCTTCACGCATCGGGGGCGCGGCGGTTTTCGACTTCGTAGAGGCGGCTGTAGCGGACGAAGGCGGAGAAGGCGGTGGCGTGCGCGATGTAGAAACCGGGGTAGCCGTCGAGGAAGCCGAGTTTAAAAATATAAGCGCGCAGGAAACGCCAACACGGGCGGAGGATCGCGGTGGGGGCGGAGAACTTGGTGCCGCGGGTTTGGTGCTGGAGGACGAAGAGGTCGGCGAAGGGGTTGATTTTGGCGACGTGGGCCGAGATCGACGGAAAGGAGTAGTGGTGGAGATCGCCGCGGAGGCGGGCGATGGGGCCGGTGCAGTCGATTTTTTCGTGGACGAACTGGTCGCCGCCCCAGCGGGCGCGTTCGCGGCGGAAGAGGCGGAGGCTGAGGTCGGGATACCAATCGCCGTGGGTAATCCAACGGTCGATGAACCAAACTTTGCGCGGGAAGCGGGCGGCGACGAAGCGCGTGTGATCACCGCGGGCGAAGAAGGCGGCGAGGTCGGCGCGGAGGGCGGGGGAGACTTCTTCGTCGGCGTCGAGCGAGAGAATCCAATCGTGTTTGGCGAGGGCGAGGGCGGCGTTCTTGGTGTCGCGATAACCCTGCCACGGGAGGTGTTTGACGCGGGCGCCGTTGGAGAGGGCGACGGCCTCGGAGTTGTCGGTGGTGTCGTTCAGGACCACGAGGATGTCGGCGGACCAGCGGCGCACGCTGTCGAGGCAACGATCGAGGGTATTCGCTTCGTTCTTGGCGACGATGACGACGGAGATGGGGAGCGGTTCGGCCACGGGGCGGATGAAGGATCAAATTTTTCCCACGAGCGAGCGCGGGATTTGGTAGAGGTAGCCGCAGGAGCGCCAGGAGCGGACGAGGGCTTTTTTCGCGGCGCCGGTGCGGAGGATGAGCGCGTTGACGAGCGCGAGGACGGCGAAGCCAAGGGCTTTGGCGAGGTTGCCGACGAGGCGGCCGGCGAGGTAGGCGGTGGCGCCGGGTTGACCGGCGCGGTCGATGACGCGGGAGCGCGCGGAGTCGAAAGCGTGGCGGCGCGCGTAGCGAAATGTAGTGCGGCTCGCGGGCATCTGGTGCTGCACGGCGGCGGCGGGGGCGAACCAGACCTCGAGGCCGGCGGCGCGCACGCGACGGATCATCTCGCTGTCGCCACCTGAGAAGTAGTTGCCGGCGGCGCGGTCGAGGGCGGTGTGGAAGAGGCCGAGTTTTTCGAAGACGTGGCGAGGGAAGGCGAGATTGGCGCCCATGGGAGAGTGGCGCCCCTCGAGCGGGCCGAGGTCGGGGCGGAAAGCGAGGGGCGCGTGCCACTCGGCGACCCAGTCGGGCAGGCCGTCGGGGAAAACGGGGATGACTTCGCCGCCGACGGCGCCGATTTTCCGCGCGGGATCGGCGAGGAGCGGGACGGCCATTTGGGCGAGCCAGTCGGGACGGACGAGGATGTCGTCGTCGCCGAAGACGATGATTTCGCCGCGGGCTTCGGCGATGGCGCGGTTGCGGGCGTAGTCGAGGCCCTGCTGCGTTTCGAGGAGGTAGCGCGGGGCGGGGTGGGCGGAGGCGAACTCGGCGACGACGGTGCGGGTGTGGTCGGTGGAGTTGTTGTCGAGGACGAGGATTTCGAAGTGGTCGCGGGGAAATTGTTGGGCGACGAGGCCGGCGAGGGTTTGGCGCAGGAAGTCGGCGCGATTGTAGGTGGGAATCGCGACGGTGACTTTGAGGGAGGCGGAGGAGGTGCCCACGGAACACACGGAATACACGGAACGCTGAAAGCGGAATTGTTTTTTTCGGGCCGGTCGCAATGAAACGGCGGGAGCGCTGACGGCCCGCCCGGAGGTCGGGCCCTACCGCACGGGCGTGCGCGCCGTAAAACAACGCAGAAAAAGCTTCCCGCTGGTGCGCGTGGGCGGTTCGCTCGCGGCATGGCGTTCAAGCACTGGCCCCTCGTTCGTGATGTTCGGTTCGCGCAAAAGTGCGGGCGGTTTCTGCGTGGGGCGCGGAAGCGGCGCGGCGATTTGAACTGGGACGAGTATCTGCGGATCGCGCGTCACTTTAAGACGGACGACATGGGGAGCTTTCCGGAGCGCGGGTATCTGTTTCAGCTCGCGAGCGACTTGCCGGCGGGTGCCAAGGTGATCGAAGTCGGTTCGTGGATGGGAGCTTCGACCTGCTTCATCGCAGGCGGGCTCAAGGGTGCGGCGAAGATCTACGCGGTGGACAATTTTCAGGGGCTCTCGACCTGCGGCGAAGACGCGGCGTGGTATAACCGGCATTTCCAAGCGATGGGGAAGGCGAGCACGCTGGAGATTTTTCAGCGGAATTTTGCGGAGCTGGGTTTCGCGGAGCGCGCGGAGCCGGTGGTGAGTGATTCGCTGGCGGCGGCGGAAAAACTGAAAGCGCTGAAGGGGACGATCGATTTTATCTTCATCGACGGGGATCACTCGTATGACGCGTGCAAGGCGGATATTTTGGCGTGGTCACCGTTTGTGAAGCGGGGCGGCGTGATCGCGTTTCACGATTTCGGGAGTCGCGCGGATGGCGTGACGCGGGCGATTTTCGAGGAGACGAAGGCGGGGCGTTTTGCGGAGATCGTGGGCGTGGCGAATACGATAATTGCGTTTCGGATGTGAGGGGTTGGGCCACGGAGAAGTGGAATTTTTGACCGCGGATGGCACGGATGGGCACGGATGCAGACGCGGAGCAGTGGCGCACGGAACACACGGAAGCGCGCAGAGGAGAGAACCGCTAATTTGCGCTGATTTTTCGGAGGAAAAAGGGCGGGGCGAACGGGTGCGGGCTTCGCCTGATCGGCGAAGCGCGGGTGTTATCGGGGGCGGCGGAGGAGAGCGGTGCGGGTGGCGGCGAAGACTTGGTCGACGGTGAGTTGGCGGACGCAGTAGCTTTTGTAGGAGTCGCCTTTGGTGCAGGGAGAGGGGAGTTGGGCGGCGGGGAAGCAGGCGCAGGGGAGTGTCGTTTGGAGGACGGTGTGATGCGGGCCGAGCGGGCGCCAGATGGTCGCGTTTTGTGAGCTGAAAAGAGCGACGACGGGTGTGCCGACGGCGGCGGCGACGTGCATGGGGCCGCTGTCGTGGCAGAGGAAGACGTCGCTTTGCGCGAGGAGCGCCGCGAATTGTCCGACGGCAAAGGCGCGGTCGAGGGCGACGAGGTGAGTCTGGGCGTGTCGCCGGATTTCTTGGACAAGGGTTTGTTCGGCGGGGCCGGCTACGAGGAAGACTTGGGCGCCGAGTTCGTCCTGGAGGCGGTCGGCGACGGCAGCGAAGCGATCGGCGGGCCAAATGCGGAAGGGGCTGCGGCTGCCGGGGTGGATCAGGATCTTGGATTTTCGATTTTGGATTTTCGATTTCTGATTCAGCCCGCCGAGGAGGGGGGCGACGGCGGTGAGGTCGGCGGCGAGGGGGACGAGGCGGACTTCGCGGGTGGTGACGGGGATTCCGAAGGGGCGGAGGAGCTCTAGGTAGGTGTCGGTGATGTGATGCGTGTCGTAGAACGCGTTGGTGACTTTCGCGGAGTGAGTGTAGAGGCGGGGGTAGCGAAATTTGATCAGCTCGCGGTCGAAACAGACACGGAGGAGCGCGCCGGTGAGGCGGGTGATGAGTGCGGTTTTTTCGGTGTTGTCGAAATCGAGGACGTGCGTGAAGCGCGCGCGGCGAAGGGTGGCGGCGAAGGCGGGCCATTGCGCGAGGCGCGTGGGGAACGTGAGGGCGGCAGTGACGTCGGGGTTGAGCGCGAGGATGCCGCGGTAGGCGGGCTCGGTGAGGACGGTGAGCTGCGCGTCGGGCCAGTGGAGGCGCAGGTTGCGCAGGACGCTGCCGAGGAGGACGATGTCGCCGAGGTAACGGCGGCGAATGACGAGGACGTGCGGGGCGTCGGCGGGCGGCGGATTATTAACCACGGATGACACGGATTTTCACGGATGGGAACGGGCGTGGTCGGCTTGCTGGCGCTCGCCGCTACAGAACGGGTCGGTGGGGAGGGATTACGCGGCGCCTTGCTGGCGGTCGTAGAGGGAGCGGTAGAGGGGGCTCGCGGTGTAGAGGTGGGCGTGGTTGCCGGTGGCGGCGATTTCGCCGGCTTCGAAGACGATGATCGTGGTGGCATCGCGGATCGTGGAAAAGCGGTGAGCGATGATCAGAACAGTTTTGCCGACGACGAGTTTTTTGAGGGCGAGTTGGATGGCGGCTTCGCTGTCGCTGTCGAGGGCGCTGGTGGCTTCGTCGAGGATGAGGAGGGGGGCGTTGCGGAGGAAGGCGCGGGCGAGGGCGAGGCGCTGTTTTTGTCCGCCGGAGAGACGGGCGCCGCGTTCGCCGACAAGGGTTTCGTAGCCGTCGGGAAATGCGCGGATGAAGTCGTGCGCGTAGGCAGCGGCGGCGGCGGCCTCGATCTCGGCGCGCGTGGATTCGGGGCGCGCGATGAGGAGGTTATGGTAGATCGTGTCGTTAAAGAGCACGGGGTCCTGGGAGACGACGGCGATGTTGCGGCGGAGGTCGGCGAGGCGGAGCGAGCGGAGATCGTGACCGTCGAGCGTGATACGGCCGGTGACGGGATCGAAGAAACGAGGGACGAGGTGGGCGAAGGTGGATTTGCCGGCGCCACTGGGGCCGACAAGGGCGCAGACGGTGCCGGCGGGGATGTGGACGGTGACCTCGTTGAGGACGAGTTCGCCGGGCTGGTAGGAGAAGCTGACGTTTTCGAAACTGAGGGCGCCGTGGGCGCGGACGAGCGGGCGGGCGTCGGGGGCGTCGACGATGGAGACGGGGGCTTGGAGGACGGCTTCGAGGCGTTCGAGGGCGCCGAGGCCGCGCTTCATTTCGTTGTTCAGGCTGCCGAGTTTTTTGATCGGCTCGTAGCTCGCGTAGAGGGCGGTGATGAGCGTGATGAACGTCTCCTGCGCGAGGTGGACTTTGTAGGCGTAGACGAGCGTGAGGGAAATACCGGCGGCGGAGACGATCTCGATGAGCGGGGCGAGGGCTTTCTCGTATTTCACGAATTTCATCTGCGCGCGGATCAGCGTCTGCGAAGCGCGGCCGAAGCGGGCGACCTCGCGGTCCTCGAGGCTGAAGGCGCGGACTTCTTTGGTGGCACTGAGGTTTTCGCTGAAGATCTGGGTGACGCCGCCGAGCTCGGCTTGGATCTGGCCGGCGCGTTTGATGAGTTTCTTGCCGACGTAGCGGATGGGTAGGACGGAGAGCGGGACGACGGCGAGGATGACGAGGACGAGGGCGACGCCTTTTTCGGTGTAGGCGGTCCACGCGATGAAGACGATGGAACCGATGAGACTCGCGGGGCTGCGCACGATCTCGTTGGCGATGGTGGTGAGCGTGACCTGGAGCTGGTTGGCGTCGGCGAGGCCGCGGGAGAGAAGGTCGCCGGTGGAGTTTTTTTGAAAAAACGAGAGCGGGAGGACCTGGAGCTTGCGGAAGAAATCGAGGCGGATGGCTTCGAGGACGCGCGTGCCGACGAGTTGGATGAGGTAGGTGTTGAGGTAGGTGGCGACGCCGCGGACGACGAAGACGGAGGGAATCCAGAGGGCGAGCAGGGCGAGTTCCCACGTGGTGAGCGGCGTGGCGCCGACGGCGAAGATCGCGGGAAACGTCTTCTTCACCATGTAGGGCAGGCCGAAACCGGACGCGATGCCGGCGAGGATGCCGCAGAGGATCGCCGCGATGAGAAGGCCTCGCTGGGGGCGCAGGTAACTGAAGTAAGGACGGAAGCGGCGGATCATGCGTCGGCCGATTGAACGCGGCGGGCGAGGATCGTTCCACCTCTATTTTTTGGAAATGGCGCGGGAGGCGGTTGTGGAAGTCGGGGACCGCGGCAGCTACAGAGAGGGCGGGTCGGAGACCCTGCCCTACGCTCAATCTTTGGAGGAGCGGACGTCGAGGGCGTCGCGCAGGCCGTCGCCGAGGAAGTTCAGCGAGAAGAGCGTGAGCGAGAACATCGTGCCCGGGAAAATCAGGAGCCAGGGGAACTCTTCCATTTTTTCCGCGCCGTCTTTGATGAGCACGCCCCACGAGCTCATGGGAGGCTGCACGCCGAGACCGAGGAAACTAAGGAAGGCTTCGAGGAGCATCACGCCAGGGATCATCAGCGTGGTGTAGACGATGATGGGACCGAGGACGTTGGGGAGAATATGGCGGAAAATGATGCGCCGCCGGCCGAGTCCAAGGGAACGGGCGGCTTCGATGAATTCCATTTTCTTGATGGAGACGACCTGGCCGCGGACGATGCGGGCCATGGTGAGCCATTCGACGGCGCCGATGGCGACGAAGAGCAAGATGATGTTTCGGCCGAAGAGCACCATCAGGAGGATGACAAAAATCGGAAACGGCATCGAATACATGATGTCGACGGCGCGCATCATGACGGAGTCGAGCTTGCCGCCGAAGTAGCCGGCGACGGCGCCGTAGACGACGCCAATGGTGAGGGCGACGAAGGTGGCGGCGAGACCGACGGCGAGGGAGATGCGGCCGCCGGAGAGGAGGCGCACAAGGAGGTCGCGCCCGAGGGTGTCGGTGCCAAGCCAGTGGGAGAACGACGGAGCGGTAGCGCCGAGATCGAGGTTTTGTTCCTCGTAGCCGTAACGGGAAAAGAGCGGACCGAACAGACAGGCGACGGTGATGACGGCGAGGGCAACGAGGCCGAAGGTGGCGAGTTTGTTTTTACGCAGACGCAGCCAGGCGTCGTGCCAGAGGGAGTTGCCCTTTTCGATGGGCTCGGCGGCAGCGGCGGGAGGCGAGGGAAGCGACGGGGAAGAGACCATGGTGGAACGCTAATCTTCGCTGATCGAAAATGGGGATGCGCGGCGGCGACGCGGTGACGGCGCGAGCATGGTTGGTTGGCTCGCGGGCGTCCGCGCCCTAACGGTCGCGGCTACGGAATTGAAGACTAGGCTCATGATTCGAGGCGGACCTTGGGGTTCATCCACGCCTGCGCGATGTCGACGGCGAGGTTGAGGGCCATGATGAGGACGGCGTAGAGGATCACGGTGCCGAGGACCAAGGTGTAGTCGCGGTTGAAGGCGCTGTTGACGAATTCGCGGCCGATGCCGGGGATTTGGAAAATCGTTTCGATGACGAAGGAGCCGGTGAGAATGCCGGCGACGGCGGGGCCGAGCCAAGAGACCACGGGGAGCAGGCCGCCGCGGAGCGCGTGGCGGGTGACGACGCGGAATTCGGAGGCGCCTTTCGCGCGGGCGGTGCGGATAAAATCTTGGTTGAGCACTTCGAGGAGACCGCCGCGCGTGAGCCGCGAGATGGGGGCGGCGTAGGCAATGCCGAGGACGAGCGCGGGCAGGACGCGATCGGCGGGGCCATACCAGCCGGAGGCATTGAACCAGCCCATGTGAATGGCGAGGCCGAGGACGAGGAGCGGGCCGACGACGAAGGTGGGGATCGAGATGCCGATCATGCCGAAGGCGGAAGCGACGTAGTCGATCCACGTGTTACGGCGGACGGCGGCGAGGGTGCCGAGGCCGATGCCGAGGGCGAGGGCGACGGCGAGCGAGATGGCGCCGAGTTCGGCGGAAACGGGGACTTTGTCGAAGATGATCTCGTTGACGGTGCGGTTGGGATATTTGAACGAGGGACCGAGGTCGCCGCGGGCGAGGCTGCCGAGGTAGTCGAGGTATTGGCGCCAGAGCGGTTGATCGAGGCCGTAGTGTTTCTCGAGGTTGCGGAGAATCTCGGGCGTGACGGCTTTTTCCGCGGTGAAGGGACCGCCGGGGACAAAGCGGACCATAAAAAACGTCGCGGTGATGACGAGGTAGAGCGCGAAGAGCGACTGCAGGAAACGCGACGTGATGAAACGGAACATGAGGCGGGCGGAAGTTGCGTGCGGTGAGCTGAGGTGAGCTGAGAATGACTAAGGACTAATGTCTAATGTCTAATGACGGAGCGGGCGGAGGTGCGGAGGCGAGGATTCAGGACGAAAGCCTCACGGCTTCCGCTACGATGTGGCTATGGCGAGGGTGAGGGGCGAAAGCCTCACGGCTTCCGCTACGATGGGGTGTGAAGACGAGGATCAGGGGGCGAGGTCGGCGTATTTCCAGGGGAAGTTGTCGAGCGGGGTGGTGAAGAATCCTTTTACTTTCGGGCTGATGAGGCGGGTGTAGGTGTAGAAAAAGATCGGGAGCACGGGCATTTCGTCGACGAGGATTTTCTCCATCTGTTGGTAGATCTCGTAGCGCGCCTCGGTCGTTTTGGCGTCGAGGGCGGAGCGGAGGAGGCGGTCGTAGGTGGGGCTGCTCCAGTTGGTGTCGTTGTTGCCGCCGCCGGTTTCCCAGATGTCGAAGAAGACGTGGGGATCGACGTAGTCGGCGACCCAGCCGGCGCGTTGAAACTGGAAGTTCTGCGTGTGCTGGGCGTCGATGTAGACCTTCCACTCTTGGTTGAAGAGCGTGAGGTCGATGCCGAGATTCTTACGCCACATCTGCTGGAGCGCCTCGGCGATGGTGCGGTGTTTTTCGAGGGTGTTGTAGAGGAGTTCGACTTTGGGGAAGCCGCGGCCGTCGGGGTAACCGGCTTCGGCGAGGAGGCGTTTGGCCTCGGCGAGATCGGCTTGGAACGTGTGGCGGCTGACGTAGCCGGGGATATCGGGCGGCGTAAAATCGTAGGCGGGCTGCTCGCCGGCGAGGGTGACTTTTTTCACGAGGGTCTCGCGGTCGAGCGAGAGGGCGAGGGCGCGGCGGACGCGGACGTCGTCGAAGGGTTTCCGCTTCACGTTGAAGCGGTAAAAATAAATTCCGTTGTAGGGATCGGTGCGGATGGAGCCGGGCTGGTCGCGTTTGTAGACGGGGATTTTGGTGAGCGGAACTTCGTAGGTGATGTGGAGCTGGCCGGAGCGGAACATGCGCTCCTCGGTGTCGGCGAGTTCGACGGGGTGGAAGTGAATCTCGTCGATATTGACGGAGGCGCGGTCCCAGTAATGCGGAGCGCGGACGGCGACGATGCGCTGGTTGGGGCGCCACTCGGTGAGCACGTAGGGGCCGTTGCCGACGAAGTTTTCGGGGCGCGTCCACGGCGTGCTTTGGCGGTCGAAGGCGCCGAATTTTTTCAGCGTGGGGATATGGAGCGGGAACCACGCGTAGTGATTCATCGCGTGGAGGAGAAACGGAGCGGGCTGGCGGAGCGTGAGCTGAAGCGTGCGCGGATCGAGGGCTTTGAAACCGGTGCGGGCGAAGTCGGTGAGTTTGCCCTTGTTGTAGTCTTCGGCGCCGACGACGTGCCAGAGCATGTAGGAATATTCGGCGGCGAGGGCGGGGGTGACCATGCGCTGGTAGCTCTGCACAAAATCATCGGCGGTGACGGGGTCGCCGTTGGACCATTTGGCGTCGGCGCGGAGGTGAAACGTGTAGACGAGGCCGTCGGGGGAGATGTCCCATTTTTCGGCGACGCCCGGAATGACGTTGAGCTGCGGATCTTCACTCACGAGGCCTTCGAAAAACGTGAGGGCGAGCCGGTGCTCGGGAGTGCCGGTGACGATTTGGAAATCGAGGTCCTTGGGTTCGGCGCCGTTGCCGTAGTTCAGGATTTTCTTGGCGGTCGGAGCGGACGGGGCGGTCGGCGAAGTCGTGGCGGTGGAGTCAGCAGATGCGGCGGTCGGAGATTTTTTGGTGCAGCCGGCGGCGAGGAGGAGGGCGAAGAGAGGGAGCGCGAAACAGAGGGAACGGAAACGCATGGGCGAAAGAGAGCAGGTGGCGGGCCGGGGGCAAGCGGGTGGAGTGGTGTTGGCACGCGCACCGTGGGCGAAGGGCGCTATTTCCGCACGAGGTAGGCGTAGCTGGCGAAGTCGTCGCCGGTTTTTTCGCAGGGCTCGACGGAGAGGATTTCGGCGCCGGTTGCGCGGAGGAGGGCGAGGACGTCTTCGCGGGGGATGACGTGCATCTCCATCGCGGGGCTGGCGGCGGTGAAGGTGTTCAACCAGCGGCGGAGTTTTTTCGCGACGGTGGGCGGGTAGAGGGAGAAACGCGCGGGTTTTTCGTTGAGGCGGCGGTCGGGGACTTGGAAGTAAGCGACGCCGCCGGGGGCGCACAGCCGGACGAATTCGGTGAGGTAGCGGCGCGCGTAGACGGGGGCGATGTGCTGGAGCGTGATGAGGCTGAGGACGAGGTCGAAGCGGTCGGACGGGAAACAGGCGAGGTCGGCGGCGGGATTGTGGACGTAGGTGACGCGGTCGCCGCGGCGGTTGTGTCGGCGGGCGTGGGCGAGCATATCGGCCGCGAGATCGACGCCGGTGACGTGGTCGAATTCGAGGGCGAGGGCTTGGGTGAGGCGGCCGACGCCACAGCCGAAATCGAGGGCGCGGCCGCGGGCCAGCGCAGGGTGATTCCGGCGAATCGCGGCGAGGGCGGTGGCCACGTCGTGTTCGCCGGTGGCGAAAAATTCGTCGAGGGCCCAGCGGTTGCCGGACTTGTCGGGTGCGGTGAGGACGGCCCAGAGGGGATCGGTGCGTGCGAATTTTTCCCAGTGTCGACGCGTCTGCCAGAGTTTCATGAGGCGACGGCGGGTCAGAACGTGACGATCGAGGCGAGGCGGCGTCGATAGTGGGCGCCGATGGCGGCGGGCGAGAAGCGGGTCTCGATGGTGGCGCGGGCAGCGGCGCCGAGGGTGGCACAGAGCGAGCGGTCGGCGAAGAGCCGGCGCATGTGTTCGGCGGCGTGGGCGGGATCGGGATCAGCCCACGTGGAGCCTTTGGCGTAAGGACCGTGATTGCGATCGAGCGTGACGAGCGGCGCGCGGACGGGGCAGCCGTTGGTGGAATCGACGAACTCGGCGGTGGCGGACCAATCGGTGGAGATGACGGGTTTGCCGAGGAACATGGCTTCGGCGACGGCGAGGCCGAAACCCTCGGAGCGGTGCAGGGAAACGAAACAATCGCAGGCGGCTTCGAGGGCGTAGACATCGGCGCGCGAGAGCGTCTCGGTGAGGAAAACGGTGCCGGGCAAATCGGCGACGCTGGCACGGAGGGCGGCGAAATCGGCGGCGTTGCCGGCGGCGTTGTGGACCTTGAGGACGAGCGCGGCACCCTGGTGCGCCAGGCCGGAGGCGCGGAAGGCGGCGAGGACGGCGCGGGGGTTCTTGCGTTCAGCGTAGGAGTTGAGGTCGAAGAGGGTGAGGAAAAGAAATTTGTCGGCGGGCAGGCCGAAACGGGCTCGCAGGGCGGCGGTGGACTCAGTGGGGCGGGCGAAGGCGATGGCGTGCGGCATCGTGAAGACGGGCACGGGGGATTTGATTGCGATGGCGGTGGTGACGAAATCGCTGGGCGTCCAGATCTCGTGAAAGTAATCGAACGAAGAGGTCCACGCATCGGGAAATTCGGGGAGTTCCCACGCGAAGTAAGCGATGTTGTATTTGCCGGCGCGGAAAGCGGGCCCGTGGTGGTGATCGAGGTCGCGGGCGGCGGGTGGGTCGAGGTGGACGACGTTCACGTCGTGGGGATTGTCGTCCTGGAGGCGGGAGGCGTAGGTCTGGTCGCCGAGGCGGTTTTTGCAGTTGAGCTTGAGCGGAACGAGGGCGGACGGGATGCCGGCGGCATCGGCGGCGCGGACCATGCAGCGGGCGGATTCGCCGACGCCGAGGTCGGCGGTGAGAAAGCCGGTGATGTTGAGCCCGAGGCGGGCGTGGGCGCGGGCGTAGGCGGACGAGTAGGGCGCGTGGCGAATGGAAAAATCGTAAACGATTTCGCCGTCGAGTGTGGCGATGGTGAGCAGGCGGAGTTGGCGATTTTTGTTTTGCGCGCGGAAGCGTTGGAGCGAGGTGAGGCCGGTGACGCGGCCGAGCCAGGCGAGGTTGTTGGTGACGCCGATGCCGTGGAGGCGAAACGTGAGCGTGGCGCGATCGGAGGCAGGGAGGGCGACGGTGAGCTCCCAGGGTCCGGACGAGCCGGGGGCGATCGTGCCGGCGGGGCGGTCGTTGAGCAGGACGGTGAGGCCGGGAGCGGTGGTTTCGAGACCGCGGGCATCGGGGTGCGGGCGGATTTCGCCGCGGATGACGAGACCGCGCACGCCGTCGAGCGGGGGCAGGTGAATGATGCCGCGTTCGCGAATCCAGCCGGAGTCGGCGGCGAACTCATCAAAGAATATGCCCGCGTAGTCGGTGAAGCGCCGGGAGTAGGCGCCGCCGGCGGGGGGCGTGCGAGGAGCGGAACGCATGAGTGAAGTCGGCGGGGAGCGAAGGGAGGGCGCGGAGGGTTGGCAAAACTTAACGGGAGGGACCGCGGCGGAGTGCGAAAATTCGGTGCAGCGGACGAGAGAAAAAATCAGGTTGCAGGCTTGCGTGGGGCGGGGCGGGGCGTTTTCAAGGTGCCACCTGCTGCAACAGGCGAGGCGAGCTCAGTCCGGCTCCCGTGATTCCACCCCTACCATTTTGTTTTCGGTTTTTGGCCGCGCGTTGGCGCGTGGCTCTGCTGGCGCTTGTCACGACGCTGGTGTGGGTGACGCATTACGACCGCTGGACGGTGGCGAGCTGGTCTGTGCCGACCGAATACAGTGGCGACGCGCTGGAAATTTTGGCGCGGATCGCGGCCGCGAAGGAAGGCGACACGGCGCCGCTGCGTCCGCAAGTGGTGTCGCGCCTGGCGGCGCCGTTTGGGGCGAATTGGAGTGCCTATCCTTCGTCGGATTTGCCGCTGGTGATGGCGCTCGGCTGGGTCGCGCGGGGGGTGGGGGTGTATGCAGCGGTAAATCTCGCGCTGCTGCTGGCAACGGTGAGCGCGGCGTTGGCGTTTTACGGGTGTGCGCGGTGGCTGCGGGCGCGGTGGGAGTGGGCGTTTGCGGGAGCGTTGCTCTTCGCGTTTACATTTCAGACGTTCAGCCGCGGGCTGCCGCATTTGTTTCTGCTGTTCGCGTGGACGGTGCCGCTGGCGCTGCTGACGTGCGGGCTGGTGGCGTCGAGCCGGCGGCTGCGGCTGCGCGGCTGGAGCGGGGCGTTTTGCATCGGAGTGGCGGGCGTGATCGGGGTGGGCAATCCTTATACGCTGTTTCTTTTTCTCCAGCTGCTCGGGTGGGCGCTCGTGGTGCAATGGCTCGGGGCGCGCCGGCGGGAGAATGTGCGAGTGGGACTGGTCGCGATGGCTTTGGCGATCGGGGCATTCTTCGTGGTCGAGTCGCACGTGTGGCTGTTTGCGCCGGACACGGCGGCCACGTCGCCGCTGGTGCGCAACTACGGGGCGACGGAGCGGTATGCGTTGAAGCCGCTGGAATTGTTTTTGCCGCCGGCGTCGCACCGCTGGGAGGCGCTGGCGTTTTTCGGCAACCGCTACGTGCGGTGGTCGGAGTGGCGCAACGGCGAGGCGTTTGCGCCGTATCTCGGCATCGTGGGCATCGCGGGATTTGCGTGGCTGGCGATGACGGCGCTGCGGGCTATCCTGCGGCGGCAACGGGTGCCGGGCGTGGCATTGCCGGCGGGCTGGGTGCTGGTGTTTTCCTCGGTCGGAGGAGTGACCAACATCGTGGCGTTTTTCACGGGGCTGGTGGTGTTTCGGGCGACGAACCGGTTCAGCATTTTTGTGTCGGCCGTGGTGCTCCTGTTTTTGGTGGCGCGGTTGTCGCGTTGGTGGAGCGAACGCGCGGTGCGCAATCCGTGGTTGGGCACGGCGCGGCAATGGCGGGCGGCGAGTATGGCGGCGGCCGCGGCGGTGGCGGTGGTGGGTTTGGCGGATCAATTGCCGAAGGCTCCGGGTAGAGAGAAACAGGAGCGGATTGCGAAACGCCTCGCAGCGGATCGGGAGTTGGGCGAGATGCTCGAAGGACGACTGCCGGAAGGGGCGATGGTGTTCCAATTGCCGGTGATGATGTTTCCGGAGGTGGGCCCGCGGGCGCAGTTGGGCGACTACGAACATTTCCGGCCGTATCTGGCGACGAGTTCGTTGCGATTTAGCTACGGTGCGCTCAAAGGCCGCAGCCGCAGCCGGTGGCAACGCGATGCGGAAACCTTGCCGACGGAGGAACTCGTGCGACGGCTGGAGCGGTATGGATTTGCCGCTCTGTATTTCAACCGCCGGGGCTTGCCGGACCGAGGAGAAAAACTATTGGCCGAATTGACGGCGATGGGCCGGACGAAACGGATCGAAGGCCGGCAAGGCGAGCAAGTGGCGGTGCTGTTGGAACCGGAGCAACAGGCCAAGCTGCCGCTGGCGCGGACCCTGACGTTTGGTCACGGGTGGCACACCGCATCACCCGGAGAGACGCGTTGGGCGTTTGGGCCGGCGGCATTTTCCTATTTCAACCCGTTGCCGCATGCCGTGCGGGCGGACGTAACCTTGGCGGTGAGCGCGGCGGGGCGACGGGAGCTGCGGGTCGCGCTGAACGGTGAAAATGTGTTTGCGAACCCGATCGCAGAAAAACGCCAGGACGTGCGTTTGCAGGTGACGTTGCGGCCGGGATTCAACCGGCTGGATCTGGATTCGCCCGAGCCGGCGACGCGTCGCAGTCAGGAGCGGGGATATCTGCGAACGTTCGGCGTGCACGAGACGGCGGTCGCGGTGGATCGTGGATTGGCGATGGGCGGACCGTGAGACGGGACGCGGGCCGGGAGGGGCATGCGCCAGAAGGACGAACTAATGCGCCGCGTGCGCCGCGCTACTGGCATACGGAAAGGGCGTGATTGAGATTGTGCCGTAGAGAATCGCGGCCATGGTCTTGGCCAAGTCCTCCGCTTAGCGGAGGATGGGGTAACTAAGAAAGTAATGTCCGCCGTATAGGGGTATACGGCGGACTCTTTTTTGCCCAAAAACGACGAAAAAGAGCGGAAAAGCCGCGAATTGGCTGCGGTGAGGGCGAGGGATGTCGCGAACGGTGAGAATTACCTCCCCATGCGGTGCGGTTGCCGGCAGGTTGGCGTGAAACATGGCTCTCATTGGCAAACGCAACCAGCTCCCGTTCGTGCGCGAGGCGACGCCGGGGTATTACTTGGACGGAGATTTGCACGGCGAAATTCTGCTGCCGGGCCGGTATCTCCCCCGGCGGCCCACGGTGGGGAGCTTGATCGATGTGTTCGTCTACCGGGACTCCGAGGACCGGTTGGTGGCGACGACGGAGGCGCCTTACGCGGCGGTGGGGGAATTCGCCTTTCTGCGCGTTGTGAGCGTGAATCCGCGCATCGGGGTGTTTCTCGACTGGGGATTAGAGAAGGATCTGTTGCTGCCGATCCGCGAGCAAACGCAGCCGCTGCAGGCGGGGGACTGGATCGTGGTGCGGGTGGCGCTCGACGAACGCACGGACCGCATCATCGCGAGCGCGCGGTTGAACCGTTATCTGAATCTCACGCCGCCGCCGTATGTGGCGGGTCAGGCGGTGAAAATGCTGGTGATCGGCGAATCGCCGCTCGGCTACAACGTCGCGGTGAACCATGCGCACCGCGGACTGCTTTACCACGGAGATTTGCCGGGACCGCTGACAATCGGGCAGCCGCTGGACGGATTTGTGCGGCTGGTGCGGCCGGACGGAAAACTCGATCTGGCGCTGGACCGCGTGCGTGTGGGCTACCAGCGCATCGTGCCGGTGACGGAAAAAATTATCGATGAACTCAAGGCGACGCGGGATGGCTGGTTGCCGCTGCACGACAACAGTCCGCCGGAGGAGATCCGGGCGGCGTTTGGCGTGAGCAAGAAGGCGTTCAAGCAGGCGATCGGCGTGCTATTCAAGGCCGGCAAGATCGTGATTGAGAAGACGGGTATTCGGATCGTGGCGACGGAGCCGGCGAAGGCTGTGGCGAAACCGGTGCCGGCGCAGCGCTGACGGCGCGGGGCGGTCAGGGAGTTTTGGCGGGGGCGGTGTAGCCGGGCGGCACGAGCAGCGTGCGGTTGCTGTTGTCGCGGGCGTCGTCGGGGCGTGGGTAGTCGCGCCAGAGCCAGCGGAGCATGTCGGGGAGGATGGCGCCGCCCTGTTTGTTGGAGTGGGTGCCAATGCCCCAGGTGAAGTTCACATCGTAGCCCTTCGCGGTGAGGGCGGCGACCATCTTGCGGTTCTGCGCGTGCCAGTCGCGCTCGGGATTGTAGGTGGCGGAGGGGCCTTCGCCGCGGACGGCGCGGTTGTCGTTGAGGCCGTCCTGCAGAAAAATGCGGATGGGCTTTTTCTCCGAGCTGCGGATGAGGTCGGGATAGACGTGGCCGCCGCGGATATTGGTGAAACTGCCGATGGTGCTGAGAACCTTGCTGAAATGCGTGGGGCGGTGCCACGCGACGGTGAACGCGGCGATGGCGCCGGAGCTGGCGCCGCCGATGGCGCGGTCGTTCGGATCGGTGGAGAGATTGTAGGATTTCGCGAGGACGGGGAGGAGTTCGTCGACGATCACGCGGGCGTATTTGTCGTCGAGGGCGTTGTATTCCTGCGGGCGGTTCGTGGTTTTGTCGCCCCAATCGGAGGCGCTGGCCTGGGGTTGGTCCGGCTTGCGGCCGGGGTTGATAAAGACGGCGAGGGTGACGGGAATTTCGCGGCGGTAGATCAGATTATCGAAGACGGCGGGCACGCGGTAGTCGCCGTTGGGACGGAGGAAGGCCTGACCGTCCTGAAAAATCATGAGCGAGGCGGGCTTCGCGGGATCGTATTGGGCCGGGACGTAGACGCAGTAGTCGTGGAGCGTGCCGGGGTAGGCCTCGCTGGGGAGCTGGGTCCACGCGGTGACGGTGCCCTGCGGGACACCGGGCTGGACGAGCGAATCGGGGCCGAGTTTGTAGACGTCGTCGGTGGGCGCGGCGCAGACGGCGGTGGCGAGGAGCGTGGCGGCGAGGAGGCCGGACGCGGCGGTGCGGAGCGGGGAGAAGGGCGCGGATTTCATGGGGCGCGCCGAGGGAGGCGGAATCGCGCAGGGGCGTCGAGCGGATTGGCGGATCAGCGCCGTTTGTAGAGGTCGTCGTCGTAACGATCGAGGTGCTCGCGGACGCAGCTCATCCAAAAACTGCAGGCTTCTCGGTAGGTTTCGGTGTCCTTGATTTTGCGGCCGAAGAAGGCGCTGCGGTCGAGGAGGCGGCGCTCATACCAGAAGTGGTCGTTGTTAATCTCAAGCGGCCGGTCTTCCCAGGCGCGACGCAAGATCGAGAGCGTGGCGCGGCGCTCGATCGAGGTGGCCGCGCGTAACTTTACTTCGGGTGGCCGGGAATTGGTGTCGGCGCAGCCCGCCAGACCGGCCAATACGGCCAGCATGACCAGCTGCAGAAATTTCGTCATTGGGTGGTAATCGGCCCGTTTGACGAAAACTGAACCGGTGCTCAGGGCCGAATGGAGGTGACAAATACGCAGCGACCGCCGCGGACGGTGATGATAGCAGCTTCTTTGACGGCGTCGCGGTGCTCGTCGAGCGACGTGCGGCCGGTGATGCCGGGAAAATCGCGGGTGGCGGCGAGGGCTTTTTTCAGGGCGGTGCGCTCGGTCGTGCCGGCGCGGCCGGCGGCGTCGGCGACAAGCCGGATCGAATCGTAGGTGAGGGCGGCCAGGCCGACGGGGGCGGAGCCGTGACGGGCCTGATACGCGGCGACGAATCGGCGGGAGGCGGGGTCTTGGCTCTCGGCGGAGTAGTGCGTGGAATAGACAGTGCCCTCGAGGGCGGCGCCGCCGATTTCGAGGAGTTGCGGGGCTTCGAAGCCATCGCCTCCCAGCAGGGTGGCGCGCAGGCCGAGTTCGCGGGCTTGTTGAGCGGCGAGACCGGCGGCGACGTAGTAGCCGGGGAGGAAAATGGCGTCGGCCTTGGTGCCGCGGATGGCGGTGAGTTGGGCGCGGAAATCTTTGGCGTCGCCGCTGTATTTTTGGGACGCGACGATCTCGCCGCCGAGCGCGGTGAAGGTTTTGGAGAACACTTCCGAGAGGCCGACAGAGTAGGGGGCGGTGGAATCGATCAGGAGGGCGGCGCGGCGCAGGCCGAGGTTTTTGTAAGCGTAGGTGGCGAGGATGGCGCCTTGGAAGGGATCGGAAAAACACACGCGGAAGATGCAGTCGCCGACGGCGGTGACGCGCGGATTGGTGGAGGCGGGGGTGACGAGCGGGATGCCGGCGGCCTGGGCGACCGGGGCGGCTTCGAGCGTGCGGGCCGAGGCGCACTCGCCAATGAGCGCGACGACTTTGTCGCGGGCGATGAGTTTTTTCGCCGCAGTGGCGGATTCGCCGGGGAGCGAACGGTTGTCTTCGACGACGAGCTCGACGGGGCGGCCGAGGATGCCGCCGGCGGTGTTGAGATCGTCGACGGCGAGGCGGGCGCCGCGGAGGGCGGCTTCACCGAACGAGGCATCGCGGCCTGTGACCGACATGAAGAACCCGAGTTTGACGGGTTCGCCCGTGGGTGCGGCGGCGCGGGCGAGAACGGCGAGCGCGAGGAACGCGAGGAGAAGTCGGAGGCGCGGGAGCATGGCGCCAGCAGGCGCAAAATCGCCGGCGGTCGCAAGCCGGCGACGGCGCTATTTCTTGGCGCGGGCGGCGTTGGCGACTTTGACGGCTTCGATGAATTCGACCCAGTCGGCGCCCTGTTGCGGCGTGGCAAAATACGGGATGAGGGCTTCCATGCTGGGCGCGTAGTTGCCGTTGTTCGCGGCGCTGTAGGCTTTCTCGGCCGCCATGCCTTGGCCCATGATTTTCTTTTGGAGTTCGTCGACGCGGGCGTCGGCGCGACGGATCTCGCGGGCGATTTCTTCGGTGCGGACGACTTCGGGCGGTAGGTCGGGCACGGTTGAGGTGGCACCGTTCGGGTCGTAGGTGACCGTGATGCCGTTAAGGGATGTGACGGTCATCGGCTGCTTGGGGTCCATCGAGATGCCACGGTAGTCTTCGCCGTCGACGGGGAGATAGCGTTTGATGTAGCGCGTGAAGCCGACGAGTTCGTCGGCGGCTCGTGGGAGGCGGCCATATTCGAGCAAGAACTGGTCGCGACCGGCGGCGAGCTGGCGGAGGTTGTTCAACATGGCGCGCTGTTGCTCGCCGAGGGATTTTCCGGGAGCGACGGGCGGCGGGGGCGGAGTGGGTTTCGCGGGAGGCGGAACGGCGGCGAGGCGGGCGGTGAGCTGATCGACCTGGGTGCGCAGCGAGGTGTTTTCCTGGCGCAAGGAGGCGATGAGTTTCGATTGGCCGGCGTTTTCGACGGGGGCGGGCGGAGGGGAGTTGCGATTGAGGCCGAAGAAAGCGCCGGCGCCGAAGGCGACGAGGACGCTGAGGGTAACGGTGGTGATGAACTTCATGGTGAGAAAAGTGGCGGTGGCCGTGGTGCCGAGGGTCGCGAGCGCGCGGAGTGCGAAGGTGGCGGCGAGGCCGGCGGGAGCGGAGACGAGGGGTTGTTGCGAGACGAGGGTGCCGAGGGCAGCGGCGGTCGAGGTGATACCGCGGCGGGCGAGGGCGGCGCGGAGTTTTTCGAGAGCACGGCCGGTGCGCACGCGGGCGGCGTCTTCGGAGACGCGGAGGGCGGCGGCGACTTCGGCGAACGAGCGTTGTTCGAGGAAACGGAGGATGACGGCGGTGCGGTCGGGCTCGGCCAAATCGTCGACGGCGGAATCGAGCACGGGACGGAGACGATCCCAATCGAGTTGGGGATCGGCGGCGGCCGGGGCGAGCGCGTGGGCGGCGAGTTCGCGGGCCTGGCGGCGCTGATCGGAGATCATGAGATTGAGCGCGGCGTTGCGGGTGGCGGTATGGAGCCACGCGGGAAGCACCGTGTGGTGGGCGAGCCGGTGGGCATCGCGGGCGAGGGTGGTGAAGACTTGTTGGGCGACGTCGGCGGCGCGGTGCGTGTCGCCGGACGTGCGGCGCAGCGCGGCGCGGTAGACCAAATCCACATGGCGATGGACGAGCGCGGTGAAGGCGGTGTCGGAGCCGGATTCGGCGTAGCGACGGAGGAGGGTGGCGTCATCGTTCATGCGGGTTCGGCGAGGTAAACAGCGCCGAAAACGAAACCGAACAAAGAATTTTCAGGGGCACGAAGCGGGACGCGGAAACGGACGGGAAAGGACTTGCGGGCGCCGGAGGGTGGTTCCTTGCTCGCGGGGCCCCGACAGCGCTGCGCGTTGATCGGGTGTGACCAGAGAAGCTCAACCCCTCCCAGAAATTATTACCATGTCGTCCTATACTCGTCGTGAATTTACGAAACTTGCTTTGGCTGCGCTGCCGGCGGCCGGGGTTCTCTCGGCGTTGAGTCCGCTGCAGGCGGCGGAGGCGAAGAAGGCCGCGGGGAAGCCGAACTCGAAGGTGAATGGCGTGCAGATCGGCATCAATGCGCCCTACAGTTTTAAGAACCCGGCGATGAGTGGCGACGACGTGATCAAGCATTGCGTCGCGCTGGGCTTGAGCGGGGTGGAATTGCGGACGCAGCCGGTGGAAGCGTTTCTCGGCACGCCGGTGCCGGCGTCGGTATCGGCGCGCGGCGCGGCGGTCGATCCAGTGCAGGCCAAGGCGAACGCGGACAAAATGGAAAAGTGGCGGCTCGGCGTCTCGATGGAGCAGGTGAAAGCGTTTCGGAAGAAGTTCGACGATGCCGGAGTGAAAATCGAAATCGTGAAGGTCGACGGGATTTTCAAGATGTCGGACGGCGTGCTCGACTATGTGTTCAACATGGCGAAGGCGCTCGGCGCGCGGGCGCTCTCGACGGAAATTTCCAAGGACGAGGCGGACCACGCGCGGGTGGGGAAATTTGCGGACAAACACAAGGTCTGGATCGGCTACCACGGTCACGCGACGACGGACGAGGAGCACTATGTGAAGGCGACGACGTCGGCGAAGTTCAACGGGATCAACCTCGACATCGGGCACTACGTCGCGGGTGGGAACGGCTCGCCGGTGGAATTTTTGAAGAAGCATCACGCGCGCGTGACGCACGTGCACATCAAGGACCGGAAATCGAAGGCGAACGGCGGCGCGAACATGCCGTTCGGCGAAGGCGATACGCCGATCAAGGAAGTGCTGCAGCTGATCCGGGACAACAAGTGGCCGATCCAGGCGACGATCGAATTTGAATACAAGGTGCCGGCAGGATCGGACCAGATGACGGAGATCGCGCGGGCGACGAAGTATTGCCGCGACGCGCTGGCGTAAGCGGCGGATGGCGCGCGGCGGGTGGCGAAAGCCTCACGGCTTCCGCCACCAAAGGGATACGAGGGGCGGCGTCAGGGCACCTCGTAGACTTCGACGAGGGCGACACCGGTGGAGTTGTTCACGCCGCTCACTTGGGCGGTGTAGCTGCCAGGCGGGAGCGTCACGAGGAGGACGGCGTCGCGGCTGGCGCTGCTGGGGAGGGCAAACGCGCCGACGGCGAGGAAGGCGTTGGCGAGCGCGGCGGTGCCGCCGGTGGTGGCGCCCCAATTGTCGTTGGCGTTGAGCAGCGCGGTGTCGCGATAGAGTTCGAGGCGCGGGTCGGCGAGGATGTCGGTAAGGCCGAATTGCAA
>CALRZR010000116.1:0-21722 GCA_943372705.1 Opitutus sp. GAS368
CGGTCACCTCCGTTCGAACCACCACTACCGCGCCCCGACCAACCCGTGGCCCTCCAGCACGCGCGCCACCGTCAACGGCGAGTTCGGCGCCATCGGCTACAACCTCCCCGGTCACATTTGGGACGCCGATGGTCCGTGGGTGCATAATACCTACGCCGGCAAGGAAGCCGCCACGGTCGATTACGAACAATTCTTCCAACAGCTCCTGCAGTTCAAAAAGCAGGACGCTCTTAGCGGCGCCGTTTACACCCAGTGGACCGACGTCGAAAACGAAATGAACGGACTCTACACCTACGATCGCCAAGTCGAGAAACTCGACCGCGCCCGCGTCACCGCCGTCAATCGCGCCCTCTGGGAATCCGATCTCCGCAGCACCACCGCCCCAATCACGACGACCACCGTGAACCCCACCGACGGCGGCACCACCACCCCGCCGAAATAATCCACCCCGATGAAAGTCACCCGCATCACTCCCCTTGTGCTCGGGACCGCTTGGCGCGAACTCGTGTTCGTCAAAGTCGAGACCGATGAAGGCATCACCGGCTGGGGTGAAGTGCGTCCGCTCAACAAGACCCAAGCCGTCCTCGGTTATCTCGCCGAGGCCGCCGACCGTTACCTCGTCGGCCGCGATCCGTTCGACACCGAGCGACTCGTCCACGAGATGATGATGGGTGATTTCGGTCGGCCCGGTGAAATCGCCATGTCGGCCCTCGCCGTCCTCGAAATCGCCTGCTGGGACATCAAGGGCAAGGCCCTCCGACAGCCCGTCTACCGTTTGCTCGGCGGAGCCGTGCGCGACCGCATCAAACTCTACGCCAACGGCTGGTATCGCGTCGAACGCACCCCCGTCGCTTTCGCGGACGCCGCCCTCGCCGCCGTCGCCAAAGGCTATCGCGCGCTAAAATTCGACCCCTTCGGTTCATCGTTTTTCGATTTCACCACCGCCGAAAAACGTCTCTCCATCGCCCTCGTCGCCGCCGTGCGCGATGCCGTCGGTCCCGAGATCGATCTACTGATCGAGATGCACGGCCGCTTCACCCCCATCGGTGCGGTCGAGATGGCCCGCGAACTCGCTCCGCTCAAACCGGGTTGGTTCGAAGAACCGGTCCCACCGGAAAACATCCGTGCGCTGAAAAAATTCATGGACGCCGTCGCGCCCCTCGGCATCCCCGTCGCCACCGGCGAACGCATTCACACTCCCTGCGATACGCGCGAACTTTTCGAACTCCAGGCGTGCGATATTCTCCAGACCGACATCACGCACTTTGGCGGTCTCACCAACGCCAAGAAGCTCGCCGCGCAGGCCGAGTATCACTACATGCGTCTCGCCCCGCACAACGTCGGCGGCCCCGTCTCCACCGCGGCAGCGCTGCACCTCAACGCCTGCACGACCAACGCGATCATCCAGGAAAACTTCAACGACTTCGACTCCGCCCATGTTATGCAATCCGCTCCGGGCGTGCCGAAACTCGACGCCGACGGCTGTGTCGCCCTGCCCAGCGGGCCCGGCCTTGGCGTCGAGGTCGATGAAGCTCTGATCGCCGCCCACCCCTCCAAGAAAGTGCATTTTAATCTCTTTGCCGAAAACTGGCAGAAGCGCGCCGCGAAGAAACTGACGTCATGAACCTCGTCCAATTCCTTGACCCCGCCGGCACCCGCCGCGTCGGCCTCGTCCAAGACGGTGGCACTCGCCTCGCCGTTCTCCGCGACACACCCTCCACTCACGCCCTCGCACTCGACGCCGCCCGCCAACGCCGCCCGCTCTCAACCCTCGTCCTTGATCGCGTCACCACTGAGATCTTTTCTTTCGACGACTTGCTCGCCGCCCGCCGCGTCTTGCCTCCGCTCGATCACCCGGATCCCGCGCACTGCCTCGTCTCCGGCACTGGCCTCACCCACCTCGGCAGCGCCCAGGCCCGCGATGCGATGCACACCAAACTCGCCGCCGCCGAAGAAACCCTCAGCGACTCGATGAAAATCTTCCGATGGGGGCTCGACGGCGGAAAACCCACCGATGGCCGTCCGCCCGTCCAACCCGAGTGGTTTTACAAGGGAGACGGCTCCTGGATCGTCCCGCCCGAGCACGCCCTCGAACAACCCGATTTTGCCGACGATGGCGGCGAGGAGGCCGAGATCGCCGGCCTCTACGTTATTGGCGATGACGGCACACCTCTGCGCGTGGGCTTCGCACTCGGCAACGAATTCTCCGACCACGTGATGGAGAAGAAGAACTACCTTTACCTCGCGCACTCCAAGCTTCGCACCTGCGCCCTCGGCCCTGAGCTCTTCATCGGTGAACTGCCCCCTTCCATCGAGGGCCGAGTGACCCTCACGCGCGGCGGCACCGAGATCTGGAGCGCCGCTTTTCTCACCGGTGAAGCCAACATGACCTACACCCTCGCCGGCCTTGAGCATCATCATTTCAAATACGCGCGGTTTCGTCGCCCCGGCGACGTGCACGTGCATTTCTTCGGCGCCGCGATCTTGAGCTTCGCATCCGGCCTCCGCCCGCACGACGGCGACGTGTTCACTGTTTCCGCCCCGCTTTTCAATCGTCCCCTGCGCAATACCCTCCGCCTCGCACCCTCCGGCCAGACGTTCGTCACCTCAGTGGGCTAGAGGCTCTCTTTTCTCCGGGCGTTCACCGGCCGGCGCTCAGGCAGGGCCTCTGCCGCGAGGCCCCGCCGCGGTTGAACGGTCGAGCACCTCCGCTCGTGACGCCGCGTCCGCACTACGCGAGATTCGAAAGCACTACCCCTCCATGCACTCCACCCTGCTTCGTTTCCGCACGCTTACCGTCGTTGCGCTCGCTACCAGCGCATCTCTCTTCGGCCAATCGGCACCGACATCCAAACCCGCGGCCCCCGCCTCCGAAGAGGCCGTCGTGCTCAGTCCGTTCGAGGTCAGCGCCACCTCCGACGTCGGCTATCAGGCGCGCGAGACCATCGCCGGCGGACGCATGCGCACCGAACTCAAGGACGTCTCCTCGCAGGTCGACGTCATGACGCAGGAATTCATTTCCGACCTCGCGCTCAACACGCTCGACGAAGCCCTCAAATATTCGCTCAGCGTCGAATCGGAAAACGATTTCTACAACGTCGGCGGCACCGGCACACTCACGGCCAACCCCTACAGCCCCGACGCCGGCAACCGCGCCCGCGGCCTCGGCCGGGCCAGCACCTCCGTCGGTTTCTTCGAGACCACCACCCCGGTCGACAGCTACAACACTGAGCGCTACACCTTTGTGAACGGCCCCAACGCGATCCTCTTCGGCAACGGCCTCGCGGGCGGTTCCATCGACACGTCCTTCAAGCGTGCCCAGACCAACCGCAACAAATACAGCACCTCGTTGCAGGTCGACAGCGACCGCGGCTACCGCGCCACGGTCGATCTGAACCAGGTCATCAAAAAAGATTTCTTCGCGGTGCGCTTCAACGGCATGAAACAGGACAACGACTTCGGCCGCACGCCTTCCTACGATCGGCAGGAGCGCACCTTCGGCTCTGTCTCGCTGGATCCCTTCAAGAAACTTCGCCTGCGCGCTTACTATGAAAACGGCGATCTCCAGAAACAACCGGTCCGCTCCACCCTCGTGCAGGACAAGGTCACTCCCTACCTGAACACTCTCTCCGCCGACGCCCGCGCCCGCTTCCTCTCGACCTACGATCCGTCGGTCCTCCGCGGCTTCGACAACTCCGCGCTCAACTCCGCCAACCTTGCGGCCAATAACAACGCCGTGAATCCCGCGCTCGTCGCACAGGGTTTCGCCCCCACCGGGCAGACTGCGATCGGCACCCGCTACGCCACGACCCAACCCGTGCTCGTTTCCGGCGGCGCCTCGCCGCTGCCCATCATGTCGTGGAACAACACCGTGCAAACCGGCAACGGCCCCGGAACATTCCTCGGGGACACCACCGACTGGTCGTTTCGCGACGGTTCTGTCTACCCGACCTCACTGAATATCTTCGGAAACGCCCTCCAGAATTACACCCGCACGCGCCTCTACGGTGGCATCATCGAACTCTCGCCCGCGAAGAATCTGTTCTTCGAATACGGCTATAACCGCGAACGCTTCAATCTCAGCTACGTCGACTACCTTTCGCAGGCCAACGCCGAACTCCTCCTCGATCTCAACCGCTTCCTGCCCGTCACGGTCGCCACTGGCGCGCTTCCCGCGCGCGTCGCGAATCCCAACTACGGCCGCTACTACGTCACCAGCGGCGTCAGCACCGGCGAGAGTCAGAACGAACGCGAAGACCACCGCGTCACCGCGAGCTACGAATTTGATTTCGCCCAGCACAAGGGTTGGACGCGCTGGCTCGGCACGCACCGCCTGCTGGGCATGTGGACGAGCCAGATGAATCAACGCTTCGAGCAAGTGCGCGGCGGCACCAGCGGTCGCGTCATTAGTGACAACGACTTCACCACGACCGCAGCCAACGTCGATTTGTCCAACGCGGCCCGCACCCTCCAGATGCGCCACTATCTCGGCAGCCCCACCGCCGGCGTCGGTGGTGCGCCCTTCGTCAACCTCAACTATAACCCGTGGAACCCCGGCACGGTCGGAGCCGATAGCAGCGGCCGGCCCGTCGTGGTCGGCGGCAACGATCTCCCGTGGGGCCGCTCCAATCCCGTGCAGAACGGCCGCAAAGAGACGAAGGGCCAAATGTTCTCGGTGCAAAGCGCACTCCTTCAGGGCCGGGTCATCGCAAACCTTGGCTTCCGCAAAGACCAGAACACCTACACCCCATGGCTGCCTGCCAATCTCCAGCCGCGCTACGACGCCGCCACGGGGAAGTTCGTGAAACCCTCCGCACCGATCACCGCCGGCCATCCACTGAACACCGCCCCTTACGCGCACTGGCGCGACTTCTATGAATACGGCTTTGACCAAATCACGGACACTGCTCGCATCCAGCAGGAGACCCCGACGTCCAAACTCAAGGGCGTCGTCGTGCATCCGCTGAAGTGGGCATCCCTTTTCTACAACGACTCCACCTCCGCCTACGCCGCGGAATTCTCGCGAACCAATCTCGATGGCACGCCGACCAAACTCGATGACGGCGTCGGCAAAGACTACGGCGTTGCCCTATCGCTTTTCTCCGGACGCCTCTCGCTCCGCGTCAACCAATACGAAAACAGCCGCACCGGCGCCCTCTCCAGCTACCGCGACAATTCTGGCGTGGGCCAACGCTCGCTGCGCGACTCCACCTATCACGTCGAAAAAACCTACTTCCTCGTCAACCCTGGCGCCCGCCCCTCCGGCCCCTTCTCCTTCTATCAGGACACGGTGCAGCAGCAGGGTCATACGATCACCGCCACCACCAATTTCACCGGCACGAGTGTCCCGCTCTCCGCCAATCGCGATCAGTTCGACACGGTCTCAGACAAGGTCTCCAAAGGGACCGAAATCACCCTTTCTGCCAATCCGCTCGACGGCTGGTTCGTCTCCTTCCGCGGCGCGAAAAACCGCACCGTCGAGTCCAATGTCGGCCAGATGTATTTCGACTACATCCTCAGCCGTGTGAAGGAGTGGGAGTCCATCGCCAACGTGCCCATGTATGGCATCGCCGGCCAGCCGACCACCATTCGCACCTATTTCCAGAACGTCATTTTGCCCTCGATGAGCTACGTCAAGATGGTCGACGGCCTGCCCAATCCGCAGGAGCGCACTTACCGCCTCAACTTCACGTCGCGCTACAGCTTCCAGCGCGGCCCGCTCAAAGGCCTCTTCGTCGGCGGAAACTACAACTGGCGCAGCAAGGGCGCGCTCGGCCTCTTCAACCGCCCCGCCACGCCGGCCGATGTCATCACCACGTTCTCCGGCGTTGGCGCCGGCAACTTCCAGGTGCCGGATTTCAACCAGATGATCTACGGCCGCCCCCTCACCTCTATCGACGGCTTCGCCGGCTACCGCCGCCGTCTTTCGCAAGGCAAAGTCGAGTGGCAGGTCCAGCTTAACGTCCGCAATCTGTTCAACGATCAGGAACTGATCCCGCAGCGCTCCTTCGGCTACGTCAGCCCAAGCGGCAATCAACCCATCCTCACGAATTTCAATTTACCCGACCCTCGCCGCTTCATTTTGACGAACACGTTTACGTTTTGAACGAAGCCGCCCCCGCTCGACATTCACCACAGGGCTGGACTGGCGAACCTACGGCCCGGTCGCTCCTGCGCTTCATACTCGCCTCCCCTCGGCGCACGCATTGCGAGTGCAGCGATGACCACTGGTGCGGCTCCGCACCGCGGCGCCCGCTCGGTTAAACGGTCGCACAGCCCCACGCGTGACGCCCATGCCGACACGGCGTTCGCTCCCTGCATGCTGAAGCGCCCCTCCCTTCTCTTTGTCATTTTCGCGGCATCACTCCTTGGGCATTCCGGTCCCGCCCACGCCGCCGTCGACATCTACCCCGCCCCCGCCGATGTCCGCTGGCAATCGGGTCGCTACGCCGTCTCCGTTCGCCAGGCCGACGCCACGCTCGACTCGCCCGTCTACGAGAGCACCAATCCCTTCCACTGGGTCCATCAACCGATGGGCGAATCAAACCACTGGACGACGTTCTCCTTCGACGGCGCGATCGAGGTCGTCGTCAGAATCGCCCACCGCTCCTCGCTCCAAAGCGCGCGCATCCTTCCCACCGCCTACGGCGTCGCCGCCACCGTCGAGGGCAACACCGTCCGCTTCACCCTTGATCGTCCGCGCCAAGTCGCGCTCGAAATCGACGGCGACCGCAAGAACCCGCTCTTCATTTTCGCCAAGGAACGCGAAACGAATCTCCCTGATCTCACCGCCGCCAACGTCATCGACTTCTCGAAAAATCCTGCGGTCCACAACGACCCGGCCAAACCCAACGTCCTCTATTTTCCACCCGGCGAATACGACCTCACCGCCCTCGGTTACGATCTCAACAAAGGCTTCCCCCTCGATGCGGGCGACACGGTCTACCTCGCAGGCGGAGCCATTGTGCACGGGGCGTTCTCCTCAACGGGTCCCGGCGTGACAGTGCGTGGCCGCGGCGTCATCACCGGCGCAAAATGGATGTGGGTCCGCAAGCGCTACGAAGACGCCAAGATTCCCTGGGACTACGAACGCTACCGCGAGATTGCCGTCTACCTCCACGGCGGCGGCAAGAATCTCGTCGAAGGTATCACGTTCACGGATCCCGTCCACTTCTGCATCAGCGTCGGCGACGACTCCACCGTGCGCGGGGTCCAGTGTTTCGGCTGGTGGTATACAACCGACGGCGTGCGGGCCGGCGACCGTTCCGTCGTCGAAGACAGTTTTTTCAAGGTCAACGACGACATCATCAAAGTCTACTGTTCCAACATGCAGGTCCGCCGTTGCCTCATCTGGCAGCAAACCAATGGCGCCCCGTTTCAATTCACTTGGAACCTCACCGCCCCCGTGCGCGGCGTGCGCGTGTCCGACTGCATCATCATGGCCAGCGAGGTCACGAGCGACCGCGAGCTCATGGGCAACCGCGCCGTCGTGAACTCCCGCCTCAACAAGGGCGCGGCGATCAGCGATTTTGTTTTCGAAAACCTCCGCATCGAAGGCGACATCTACCGCGTTCTCGGTCTCCACATCGGCGAGGCCGGTTCGATTTCGAATATCACCCTCCGCAACATCGAGGTCACCGGCCGCATCAAATACTTCAACTACCTCAACGCCACCGGCGGCCGCATCGACGACATCAAACTCCAAAACATCCGCGTCGGCGGCCAGCACCTGAAAACCCTCGACGAGTTCATCCTTGTCCAACGCGGCGACGTCGGCCGCGTGACGATCGAGTAAATCACCTCCGTTTAACGGTCTCACGCGCCTGGGTTTGCCCATTGCGGTCCGTTTGGTGACTGCTGCGGGCACCTACCATGATACCCCGCCCCGCTCTCGTCGCGCTGACCCTGTTCGCGACCGCCACTGCCTTCGCCCAGACCGCGCCCGCCGCGAAGTCTGTTCCTGCCGCGTCTCCCACTACCGACAGCGCCGTCGCGCTTTCGCCGTTCGTCGTCAGCGAATCGTCCGAGGTGGGCTACCTCGCCACCGAAACGCTCAACGGCACCCGCATCAACGCCTCGCTGAAAGACATTGGCGCGCCGATGACCGTTTTCACCGAGGAACTCATGCGCGACCTCGGCGCCAACTCGATCAACGACATCCTCGCCTTCGCGCCCAACACGGATCCGTTCGTCGGCTCGCTCAACGACACTGTCGGCAACGGCGGCGAGTTCCTCACCAACGCGGTCCAATACGTCACGCGCGGTGGCACCACCAATGTCGTCGGCCAGAATTTTTTCGGCACCGTCGTCCCGCCCGACCGCTACAATTCCGAAAACTTCACCTTCACCCGCGGCCCCAACGCCATCCTCTTCGGCCTCGGCAATCCCGCCGGCGCCTTCACCTCCTCGACCAAGCGCGCCCGGATGCGCGACCGCTACTCCGCCGAATACCGCACCGACAACTACGGCAGCGCGCGCGGCACGCTCGACCTCAACCGCGTGATCATCCCCGGCATGCTCGCCGTCCGCTACGCGGGCCTCGTCGAAAACAGCGCCGGCTTCCGCGAGCCGAGCGACGGGCTCCAGCGCCGCCACTTTGGCACTGTCACGTTCACGCCGTGGAAGCCGACCACGCTGCGCTTCGAGTTCGAGAACGGCCGCCACCACCGTCTCGTCGTCCGGCCGTGGCCGGTTTACGACGCCGTCACCGGCTGGCGCCTCGCCGGCTCGCCGCTCCTCGCGACCCCCGCCTCGCCCACCAATGTCGCCGGCGTCCAGAACGTCGGCGCCAACCCCACGCTCGTCCTCACCGCTTTCTCCCCGGCCGGCACACCGGTCGAGCCGATGAGCTGGCGCAACATGGGCCGCAGCGCCAATCCCACGTTCCCGAGCGTGCCGAACTGGAGCAACCTCAAGTCCGTCACCGATGCGCAGCTCTTTCCCTTTGAAGCCAACGTGGACGGCCTCGGCTCGAGCCGCACCGCGCGCTTCAACGTCTGGACCGTTTACGCCGAGCAGCAACTCGCGCCCGATCTCTTCGTCGAAGCCGCGGTCCACGGCGCCCGCGACCGCTCGCTCGTGAACAACTCCTTCGTCGGCAACTTCGACCGCCTCTACGTCGACGTGAACCGCCAGCTTCCAAACGGCCAGCCCAACCCCAACGTGGGAAAACTCTACGTCGAGTCCTTCGGCACGATCATTCCCACGCTCGGCGAGAGCCTCACGAAACGCGCCACGCTCTCCTACGCCCTCGATTTCACGACGAAGCAGCCGCGGTGGCTGCGCTGGTTGGGACGACACCAGGCCGCCGCGTTCTTCGAGAGCGGCGTCAACGACGACTTCGATCTCGGCAACCTGCGCACCCAAAACGTAAGTCCGCTCGCGCTCAACTCGCGCCTCGGCCTCACCGGCGCCGCCGCCTTTCCCGCCGCCATCACGAACAACAACAATCGAGTCTGGCAGCGCTTCTACCTCGATCCCGCGATGGGCGCCACGAGCGCCGGCCGCGATCTCACCTCAATCTACCCGACGCTCTACGCCGGTCAGCCGCTGCCCGCCGCCAACGCCAACGGCGTCACGCCCGTCTTCGCCCATATCGGCAATGGCGGCACGGCTGCCACCACGCGTCTCATCACCCGCGCCCTCGCGCTGCAGAGCTTCTTCTGGGATCGCCGCGTCGTCGCGACGTTCGGCTGGCGCGACGACCGCCAGACCAACTGGCGCGTCGGCCCCGGCACTGGCGATGCCAACGGGCTTTTTCCTTACCCCGGCGACTTCGATCCCCGGCGCGACGCCCCCGCTTCGCGTCGCGACCGCGAGGGCCGCACCTTCACGCGCGGCCTGATTTTCCACGCGCAGCCATGGCTCAGCTTCTACTACAACCAGTCGAACAATTTTCAGCCCAACGACTCCGCCCGCAGCGTCTACGGCACGCTCCTGCCCAATCCCGAGGGCGAAGGCCGCGACTACGGAATCAAGTTCAGCGCGCTCGGCGGGAAAATCCGCGGCGACGTTTCCTACTACAAAAACTTTTCGAACAACCGCGCCGACAGTTCCGTCCGCAACGGCATCCACGGCAACCTGCAGGGCGACCTCAACAACATCTGGTCCACCGTCAACGCCCTCACCGGCGACCCCAAATACAACGCCCCGCCCTACGCCACGGGGCTCTTCCAATGGAGCGATCTCAACACCGGCTACTCCGACGGCTACGAGGCCAGCGTCACCGCCAACCTCACGCGCTCCTGGCGCCTCATGGTCAACGGCAGCCGTCGCGGCGAGGGCCGCACGATCGAGCGCGGCACAATCATCCAGGGATACCTCGCCGAGCAGCTCCCGATCATCAAGGGCAACGCCGCGTGGATGGCGGCGCCCACCGCCAACGACGCCTCGCGCACCGTCGCGCAGGTCGTCGGCCAGATTGAAAACTCCCTCGCGAACTTCCGCGCGCTCTCCGTCCTGCCCGCCGACAGCCTCCTCACCGCGCGGTGGACGTTCAACACGGTCACGAAATACGACTTCCCGGCCGAGTCGCGGCTGCGCGGATTCGGTCTCGGCGCCACCGCCCGCCTGCGCGGTCCGGCCGTCGTCGGTTTCGCCGAGAATGCCGGTATCTTCGATCCCAGCCGCCCTTACACGACCAGCGCCACGCAGGACTACGGCGCGATTGTTTCCTACCAGCGGAAGCTCTTCCGCCGCGTGGATTGGCGTCTCCAGCTGAACGTCAGCAACCTCTTCGAGTCCGGCGGTCTCAAGGTCCAGCGCATCGTCGATGCCCGCGACGGCACCGGCCGCGGCGTCGGCGTCATCTACCGCGTCCTCGAGCCGCGCAGTTACGCACTGAGTTCTTCCTTCACGTTCTGACCTGCCCGTCTCCATGCGTATCCTCTCGCTGCTCGCCCTCGTTGCCCTCCTCAATCTGACGGCCACCGCCGGCACCCCCGTCGTCCGTCCCAACATCGTCATCATCTTGGCCGACGATCTCGGCTACGCGGACGTCGGATCCTATGGCAGCAAGGAGATCGCCACTCCCCACATCGACTCGATCGGCCGGCGCGGGGTGCGTTTCACCGACGGCTACGTGACGGCGCCCCAGTGCAGCCCGTCGCGCGTGGGCCTGCTCACCGGCCGCTACCAACAGCGCTTCGGTCATGAGACCAATCTCACCATGCGCGCCGCACTCGACCACGGCGCCCGGCTGATCCCGGAGTATCTCAAGCCCGCCGGCTACGCCACCGCGCTGATTGGCAAATGGCACCTCGGTGAAACCGATCCCGCCCACCAACCTTCAAAACATGGCTTCGACACCGTCTACGATGCCAAGTCCGCCGAAGTCAGCGCGACCCCGGATCCGCGCCTCCGCACTCAGTCGTATTTCGAACGCGCCGCGACCTACATCGCGCAGCCTCGTTCGCAGCCATTCTTCCTCTACGTCGCGCCTATGTCCCCGCACGTTCCGCAAGTCTACGCGCCGCGCTACGACGCCGTTTTCGACGCCGCACAAGGTTCCACTGTCCGCCGTGCCTGCGTCGCAATGATGGCTGAACTCGATGACGGTGTCGGCCGCATCCTCGCCGCCCTCCGGGCCGCCCGGCTCGAAGAAAATACCCTCGTGGTCTTCCTCAGCGACAACGGCGGTCAGCCGCCCCAAAACGGTTCGCTGAATCATCCGCTCCGAGGGAAAAAGGGTGATGTCTACGACGGCGGCATCCGCGTGCCATTCCTTGCGCAGTGGCCCGGCACCATCCCCGCCGAGCAGATTTACGCACATCCAGTGACCTCGCTCGATCTCCTGCCAACCGCACTGGCGGCCGCCGGCGCGGCGTCACCCGCAGGGGCATCGCTCGACGGCGTGGACCTTCTGCCCTTCCTCACGGGAAAAAATTCCGCCGCACCCCACGCACGGCTTTTCTGGCGGTGGACGTTTCAAGGCTCTGCCAAGTGCGCCGTGCGCGCCGGTGAATGGAAGTGGGTCAGGAACGGGAACGCCCCCGCAGAACTCTACCGCATTGCCGCTGACGTCGGCGAAGCCACCAATCTCGCTGCCGCCGAGCCCGCGAAACTCGCGGAGCTCACCGCCGCCTACGAGGCGTGGGTTGCGCCTCTCCCGCCGATCGCTCCCCTCGACAATCCCGGCGCGACCAAGAAGGGGAAAAAGAAATCACCATAAACCCGCCATCCGGCGGTATTCCGGTCGGCCTCCACGCGCCCGTCACCTCCCATGAACCTCTCGCGCCTCGTCGTCTCGCTGTTTGCCACCGTCCCGCTTTTCCTGGCCCTCCGCGCCCAGCCGGCGTCCGACCAATTTGTCCCGCGCTACCAGTCCGACGCCACGCCCTACCCGCTCTACGCCGGGAAATTCGGCGAAAGCCCCGAGTGGACTCCCGCGCGCCTGCAACTGCTCGCGGAAAACTTCGACGCGTTTTACGGCAATCCCGCGTTTACGGCGGAGCACGTGAAACAGCTTCGCGCCATCAAGCCCACTTTTCAGGTCGTAAACTACAAGGGCACGTGGGCGATCCGCGACACCGCGATCTATGAACAAAGCCACCGCCGCGACATACTCTATTACCGCGCCGGTAATCTCAAAGCCGCCGTGTCGGCCTCCGCCACCACGGTCGAACTCTCCGATCTGCTCGGCGCGCTCCTCCCCAGCACGACCGCACCGGGCATCACGGTCAGTGGAAAAAATGCCGCCGGCTCCGGTTACGTCACCTGGCTCCTGCTCGACCAGGAATTTCTCCGCATCGAGGCGGTAAACGGTGCCTCCGCCACCGTCACTCGGGGCTTCGCCGGCACCACCGCCTCAGCCCACGCCGCTGGCACGCCCGTGCTCGCGCCCGTCTACGCCACGCCGCCCACCTCCGGCGCCAGTGCGTCCCTCCGCTACCGCCACGACCCGGCGGTCCCGCTCCGCTGGCAATCGCTCCTCGCCTCCGCCGAAGCGGACTACGCCTCGCACGGGGGCGGCATCTGGATCGACATCATCACCGGCAATCTGTCCACGAACACGATGAACGGCATGCCCATCCCCATGAACCGTCGCTGGGATTTCCGCACCCAGCGCGGATACACCGAGGCCGATTGGGATCGCGCCGCGGAAGTCGGCACCACGCTCATGCAGGAGGGATTTCGCGCGAAACGCGGAGTCTACCCAATCATTTGGGGTAACAATCTCATGCACCCCGTTGCACTCGATCGCGCGAGCCCCGGGCGCCTCGGGCTCCTCCTTGCAACGCCCGAAAAAGCCCGTCCGCTCGACGGCTTCGCGCTCGAAAATTGCTTCGGCGGCTACGGCACTGGCGGGAATTCCGGCAAGGAGTGGAGCTGGAAATCCTTCGACGAATGGCAGCTCACCCTTCGTTCATTGATGTTTCTCGCTGAACTCAAGGTCTCCGCCCGCCCCCTCATGCTCGACGGCGGACAGGACAACAACAATTTCGCCGGCGAGCCTGCATCCTTCCGCCACCAAGTCCTCCTCTACGGCTACTGCTCGTATCTCCTCGCCGTGAAAGTCGAACCCGACGACCGCATCTTCAGCATGATCGGCTTCACCCCCTTCGTCGGCCCGAAGTCCGGTGCCGAGCGCCGCATCGAGCTTCCCCCGTGGTTCCAATGGGACATCGGCCGCCCGAGCGAGACGCGCCTCTCCGCCGACTTCGCCGGCTATCGCCTGCCGGGGAAAACTGTTTTCCAACGCCGCTTCTCAAACGGCCTCGTGCTCGTCAACCCGGCCGATACGGGCGCGACGACGATCACCCTCGCACAGCCCTTCTTCGATCCGCTCGCTGGCGCCACCGTCACCGAGTTGACCCTTCCAGCCAAAACAGCGCGCATTCTCTTTACGCCCACCTCCGCGACGAAACTCTCGGCCACCTTTATTTCACGTTAGCCCCGCCCTCCTATCGTGGACCTCACTCGGCTCCATCTGGGCTGCCTGTTGATCGCGGCATTTTCAGGCACAGCCCTCGCCGCCGGCCAGCCGCTCATCCTCGGAGCCAACAGCAACGAGTCCCCCACCCACCTCGATCCCTTGCTCCTCGAGCGCACACAGACCAAGTGGGTTCGCGCCTTCTTCCCCGCGTCCCACTTTCTCGACGGCAAGACCACCCTCGCCAGCGACCCGCAGATCGCCGCCTTCAAGAAACTCGGCGACCTCGGTTACCACTTGTTCCTCACCATCAAGTGGGACCTCAAGCACGACTACGGCAACACCTCTTCCCGACGCGTCCCTCCGCCTGACTCGGCCGAGGAAAAACGCTGGTTCAGCTTCGCCAGCCAGCTCCTCCGCACCTTCGAGGGCCACGTCTCCGGCCTCGAACTCGTCAACGAACTCACCGTCGACACCGACCCCGCCGACCTTCAGGCCGGGCGCGACGGCGTCGCACCGATGATCCGTTTCCTCCAACGCCTCGCCGCCCATCTCACCGCCGGAAAACACCTCGCCCGCGACGGCACGCTGCTCCCGCTCTACGCCGGCGGCTTCACCCGCCTCGACCAAAGTCGGATGCAGAAAAACGCCGTGCTCACCTCGTTCATGCACTGGCTCTCCGAATCGCCGCTCATCTTCGGCGTTAATCTCCACCTCCACCAGGAAAGCTACGAACAGTTCGCCGCCTCCCTCGCTCACATCCGTCGCCACATCCCGAAAAAACCCCTCGCCGTCACCGAATTCTCCCTCATCTGGAAATACAAAGCCCACCTCGGCGAAAAACTTTCCTCCGGGCGCGACACCGCTGCCTTCTGCAAAACCTACGGACGCAGCCCCCGGCTCACCGTCGCGCAATACCTCACCGCCGCCTCCTCCCATCCGGTCTCCCAAGACGAATGGCACGCCTTCCTCGCCACCCGCGAGTGGTTCGACCCGGCCTTCCTTACCACGTCCACCACCCTCATGGCCCAGCACGGCGTGACCCTCGCCACCTACGGCTTCTCGCACGGCCCCCGCAAGGCCGACGCCCGTCCGCGGGAGGTCACCACCGAGACGACCCCGTGGGGTCTCAACATGATCTTCCCTTTCTCTTGGGTTCGCCCCCAACCCGATGGGGCCGCCCCCACCACCTTCGGCTTCTTTGACGACTGGCTCGCCATCCAAAAACGCACCGCCACCACGCGCCTCTAACCCGAACGCCTGCGCGAACTCACCACCGCCTGACAACACTGGGCCGAAAGCGCGCCGCGTCCTACCCAAAAATCGCTGCTGCCCCTCAAACACTTTCCACGCCCAAAGATCTCGACGGACCCGCTTCCCACCTTCGCGCCAAACGCAGGAACGTCCTCCTCGTTGAACGGTCCCGCAACCGCCCCCTTGGCGCCCCTCATCCCAAACCCACGCTTGGAAGCCATGCCCCGTTCCGCTCTCCCTTTCTCTCCGTCTCTCTTTCTCTCCATCTTCCTCCTCCTCGCCAGCGCCACCCGCGCCGAGGTCTGGGTTTACCCCGCGCCATCGCCCGATTTTCGGTCGCCCGACTACCGTGTCACCGTCATCCAAGCCGGCCAACGCCACGAGTCCTTCGTCTACGCCCACGAGTGCCAAGACGAAAAACTGCGCGACAAGATGTCTGATTGGAATCACTGGACCACGTTCTCATTCTCCGCGCCGATCACGGTCGAAGTTACCCGCCTCAAGCCTGCCGCCGCGGTCGCCGGTGCCACGATTCTGCCCTCCGCCCGCGGGATCCGGCCCGCCACCGTCTCAACCGATCCACGCACCCTCACCTTCTCCCTCGATCGCCCCGCGAAACTCTTCGTGCGCTTTCCCGGTGCTGCCGAGAATCCGCTCTTCATCTTCGCCGACGCCCCCGAGCAAAATATCCCCGACCGCAAAGATCCCAACGTGATCTGGTTCGAAGCCGGCAAGGTCACCGACATCGGCGAAAAGTTCGTCATCAAGTCCGGGCAGACGGTCTACATTCCCGGCGGCGCCTACGTGCGTGGCACAATCACCGCCGAGAGTGCCTCGCACGTCGCGATCCGCGGTCGCGGCATTCTCTCCGGCCTCGGCTACGCGCGTCGCGCCAACATCGCCGGCATACCGTTCAATAGTGTCATGCTCAACGGCCCTGGCACCGATCAACTTGTTGAGGGCATCACCGTCACCAACCCCCAGCATTTCTGCCTCCTCTCTCGCGGCACCTTCACCGTGCGCAACGTGAAGCTCTTCGGCTGGTGGCACCAAACCGACGGTTGGGGCGGCGGCGACGATTCCTCGATCACCGACAGCTTTCTCAAGGTCAACGACGACAGCGTGAAGTTCTACGGCAAAAACCAAACCGCCCGCGACCTCGTCATCTATCAACAGGTCAACGGCGCCCCGTTCCAGCTCGGCTGGGGCGGCGACGGCCAGTCCGCCACCAACTGCCTCGCGGAAAACATCGACGTCGTCGCCTGCGAAGCCGCCGACAAAACCCAGCGCGAAACCAACCAGGCGTTGCTCAATCTCCGCAACCAATCCGCGAAGAGCGTCATCGACGGCGTCACGATCCGGCGCCTCCGCGTCGACTCCGATGTCCCGATGCTCCTTGGCCTGATCCAAGTCAAAGGCACGGTCCGCAATCTCCTCTTCGAAGACGTCGTCGTGCACGGAAAAATAAACGGGAAGAATTTCCTCCGCACCGAGGGCACCGGCTCCATCTCCGGCGTCCGCTGGAAAAACGTCCGGATCCACGAGCAGACGGTCTCAAGCGCATCCGCCACGCAGTGGAGCACCACCGGCCAGGTAAGCCCTGTCACCATCCTGCCATGAAATCCTTGCTGCTCGTCTCCATTTTCGCCGGCACGGTTACGCTCTTCGCCGCGGAGCCCTCGGCTCCCGCCCCCTCCGCGCCCAAACAGCGCCCCAACATTTTGATGATCGCCGTCGACGATCTAAACGTCTGGGTCGGACACCTCGGTCGCAACGCCCACGCGCGCACGCCGAACATGGATCGACTCGCCGCTCGCGGGGCCTCGTTTCGCCACGCCTACGCTCCCTCTGCGATCTGCAACGCGACGCGCACCGCCATTCTGACTGGCATGCGCCCCGGCACCACCGGGGTCTATGGCAACAGCACCGAGTGGAGAAGCATTGTCCCCGACGGCTTCGCTCTCCCCGGCTGGTTGCGCGCGCAAGGCTACACCACCCTGGGTGCCGGAAAGATTTTCCACACCTCCCGCCAGATCCGCCCCGGCGACTGGGACGACTATGGCTACAACGACAAGGAGGAATCCGAAGACCAACCGGCCAACGCTCCGCGCACACCCGCTCCAGCCGGCACCAAGCGCTACACCATTGGCAACCTTTCGATCGCCGAACTTGGTGGCGGCGATGATTCCCTCGGCGACTACGCCACCGCCTCCTATGCGATCAAACAGCTGCAGCAGGCCCACAAACAACCCTTCTTCCTCGCCTGCGGAATTTTCCGGCCACACCTCCCGTGGCACGTTCCCAAGAAATATTTTGATCTATTCCCCGAAGAAACAATCCAGCTCCCACCCTACCTGCCGGAAGACCTCGTCGATCTTTCCGGCGGTCGTAAGAACGCCATGCCCGAGCACACCAAGATCCTCGCCGAGGGCGAACTGGCCTGGAAACGCGCCATCCGCGCCTACCTTGCGTGTATCGCCTACGCCGATGCGCAAGTCGGCCGTGTGCTCGACGCGCTCGACGCTTCCCCGGCACGCGACAACACCGTCGTCATTCTCTGGGGGGATCACGGCTGGCATCTCGGCGAAAAGCACCGCTGGCGCAAAGCCACGCTCTGGGAGGAAGGCACCCATACACCGTATATCTGGGTCGTGCCCGGAGTGACGACACCCGGTTCCCACCCCACCCAACCCGTCGATCTACAGAGCCTTTGGCCCACCGTCGCCGACCTCATTGGGGCTCCGCTGCCCAAACATGTTGAGGGCGTCAGCATTCGTCCGCTCTTGGCCAACTCCGCGGCGAAGTGGACCACACCTGCCATCACGACCTACCATTTCAACAACCACGCCGTTCGCACGAACCAGTGGCGCTACATCCGCTACAACGACGGCGGCGAAGAGCTCTACGACGAAACGAAAGACCCCTACGAGTGGCGCAATCTGCTCAGCGTGGAAAATGCCACGCTCGCCAAGGACTACGACACGCAAGCCATCGTGGCGTCGCTCACGCCGTGGCTGCCGACGACCAACCGGCAACCGGAGGAAGCGGCCAAAATCCTGACCGCCGCAGCGCCCACATCCGGAACGCTCGCGCCCACTCACGCCCAGCCCGCCGCACCAGCTGCGGACGATACCCGCACCCAACGACGAGCCGAGCGGCAGAAGAAAAAACAGAACCCCAACTGACCCATGAAATACTCTGCGCTCGCGATCATTCTCCCTCTGGTTTTGACGCCCCTTGTCACAAGGACGCGTGCCGCCGCGCCCGCGCGCCCAAACCTCATTGTCATCCTCGCCGACGACCTCGGTTACGCCGAACTCGGTAGTTACGGACAAAAGGTCATTCAGACTCCGCACCTCGACCAAATGGCGCGCGAGGGTCTGCGCTTCACGCAATTCTACGCCGGCGCCACCGTCTGCGGCCCGTCCCGGTCCGTGCTCATGACCGGCCTGCATCAGGGTCATACCCGCCTCCGCGGCAACGTTTCCACCAAGGGCTCGGCGGTCGGTGCGCTCCGCGCGACCGATCTCACAGTCGCGAAAACCCTCCAATCCGCCGGCTACGCGACAGCCATGATCGGCAAATGGGGCCTCGGCGACGAAGGCGACGCGCAAACCGGCATGCCACGACGCCAGGGCTTCGACACGTTTTTCGGCTACCTCAATCACCACCACGCTCACAACCACTACCCCGACTACCTCTGGCGCAACGAAGAGAAAATCGCCCTGCCCAACGTCGTCACTCCCGTCGGAAATTTCGGCAGCGGAGTCGCCACGAAGACCGTCCTCTTTGCCGACGACCTGATCACCGATGAAGCGCTGAAATTTGTCGCCCAGCACCAGGACCGCCCGTTCTTCCTCTACTGGTGTCCAATCCTCCCGCACGCCAACAACGAGCGAAACACCACGGAGAAAAATGGCACCGAAGTGCCCGACTACGGGCCCTACGCGAAGGAAAACTGGCCGGCGCAGGACAAAGGCCAGGCCGCGATGATCACCCGCCTCGACAGCTACGTCGGACGTTTGCTCGCCCAGCTCCGTCAACTCGGACTCGCCGAGAACACCGTTGTCCTATTCACCAGCGACAACGGCCCGCATAACGAATCCAGCCACGATCTCACGCGCTTCCAACCGGCCCGTCCCTTCAGCGGTATCAAGCGCAGCCTCACCGACGGCGGCATCCGTGTTCCGCTCATTGCGTGGAACCCCCGCCTCATCCGCCCCGGCACGGTCACCGACCACGTGGCCTATTTTGGCGATTGGTTCGCCACCGCGTGCGACTTCGCCGGCGTGCCCGTTCCCGCCGGCCTGGACTCGATTTCGTTCGCCCCGACGCTCCGCGCGCAGCCCGCCGCACAAGCGAAGCACGAGTTTCTCTACTGGGAGTTTCACGAGAAGGGCTTCAGTCAGGCCGCCCTCTACCAAGGCCGCTGGAAAGCCATTCGCCTCCAAACCGTCAACGCCCCGGTGGCCCTCTACGATCTCCAAGCCGACATTGCCGAGAAGACCGATGTCTCCGCGCAAAATCCCGAGCTAACCGCCAAGCTCGCCTCCTATCTCAAGAATGCCCGCAGCGAAAACCCCGATTGGCCTGTGAAATAGTCCCCGCCGAATTCGCCGCCGCGTGGCCAGATCCAGCGCGTCGGAGACAAGCACGCCGAACTGCAGAGCGACGACATACTCGAGGCCGCGCAAACATCCGAATTTCACGGGAGATGGCGACAGATTCAGCCCTTCGTGTTGTGACGTTCCGCCGCGGCCGGAAGATTGATCGGCGCGGCGCGGGCGGGATCGGCCACGAGCCAAACGTTCATCTCGCCGATACCGCGGTTTTCCCACGCGTAGTAAGGCACAAAGGTTAGCGCCCCACCGGGTGTCGTAGCCGTGACCGTCGTCACGCCGCCGAGCAGCCCGGGTTGCCACACGTCGGAGATCTTCGCGGCGACCGACAACGAGGCCGCGATGACGGAGCCGCCAGGATTGTCTGTTTGCTCGAGACAGTAGAGCACAGGTCCGCGCATGACGGCGACACGACCAGCGAGAAGCGTAGCGCGTGGATCGGCGACGATGCGGCGCGGAGTCATCGGAAGACGGAGCGAAATCGTGGCGCCGGGCTGCCACGTGCGAGTGAGGCGCACGTAGCCCTCGGCATCGGGCGATGCGGAAATCGGGCGGCCATCGAGGTTGAGCGTCCAGCTCTCGAGCTGCGTGTCGGCATAACGGTAGATATCGCCGGGAAACGGTCGCCCGCGCGCCCAGCCAGGCAAACGGAGCGCGAGCGTAAACGTCTGTGCGGCGGTCGCGACGACCTTGATCCCGACCTCACCCTGCCACGGGAGTCCGCTGGTGATTTCCAATTTTCCGGCCGCACCGGATTTCAGTGAAAAATCGATGCCTCCGCCGACGAACTGGTTGAGCAAGACGGTATCCGCGGATTGCGCAGCAACCCAGCGGCCGACACCGGCGACGAAACCGGGAATTTTGGAGGGACAACAAAACAGGTAGGTGCGGCGCACTCCGCTGTGCTCGTTTTTGCGCACAGCCATGCCGGCAGCGAGCAGGTTGGAATAGAAAAATTTCGTGCCGTCCAGGCTCAGGCCGGAGAGAGCGCCATTGTAGCTCTCGAGTTCGACGAGATCGGCGTAACGAGCGGCGCCAGTGAGGAGGTTGAGGCTGTGCGCCCACTGCCCGTGGGCGATGTTGGCGCAGGACTCCGAGTAAGTTTGGGCGGAGTCGAGGAGCCAGGCGGGTTGCAATTGCTCGGCGACGGCGGGCCCACCGACGCCACCGTGGACATAGAGACGAGAGTCAATGATCGACGGCCAAAGCGCGTCGAGCGCCGCGCGCAGATCGGCAGCACCGGTCGCGCGCACGACGTCGGTCGCACCCGTGTAGACGTAGGCCGTGCGCACGGCGTGGCCCCACGCGACGCGTTGCTCCGCGAGCGGACGGCGATTGGCGCCCTCACCCAGATCCGGCGGGCGGGCGAAGACCACTTCGCGCACGATGTGATCCGCCAGCGCGAGGTAGGTGCGCGTGCCGGTGAGTTCGTGGAGCTTCATCAACGCCGTCTCGACTTCCGGGTGGTCGGCGTAGTTGAGCGGCTGATCCACCGGGAAACGCTTTACCATGTGATCGGCGAGGCGGATGGCGGTATCGAGCAACGGGCGTTTCCCCGTGGCGCGGAAATAGGCGACGCCAGCTTCGATGAGATGGCCCGCGCAATACATCTGGGAATAATTTTTCGGCCAGTTGTCGGCGCGGCTGTCCCAGCGACCGGTGGGCCCAAAGCCGAACGTCTGAACGAACTTCGCGTCGGCGGCAGGCGCGGCGGGGTGGACGAGCGGGAGCGTGAACTGCGTGTTCAGGTAGCCGTCGGGCTGCTGCGCGGCGACGATATCGTCGATGAGGGCGTCGAGGCGTTTTTCCAGCGCAGCGTCGCGACGAGTGGCGAGCGAATAAGCGGCGGCCTCGATGAGTTTGTAGACATCGGAGTCCGCGGCGTTGTAGGTGCGGATCTTCTTCCCGGTGATGCGGCCGGCCACGAGACGGAAGTTGTCGAGCTTGCCCTGCTGCTCGGCGAAATCGAAGAGCGTGGG
>CALRZR010000117.1:0-21638 GCA_943372705.1 Opitutus sp. GAS368
CTCAACACCAATCACTTTTACTCGATCGGCTTGCTGAGTTTCGCGTTTACGGTCTTTTGGGCCTACGTGACGTTTTCGCAGTATTTCCTGATCTGGAACGCGAATGTCCCCGAGGAAACATTTTGGTATAACCTGCGTGAGTTGGACAGCCACGGGCATACCACACAGTGGTGGTATGTCGGCCTCGTGATTCTTTTTGGTCACTTTTTTGGCCCCTTCCTGGCTCTCTTATCCTATCGGTTCAAGGTCACCCCCCATATTCTTCGGCGAATCGTAGTAGGTATCCTCGTCACGATTCTGATCGATATGTGCTACAATATTTTGCCTGCGCTCAAGGATTCCCACGGTGACGCGCTTCCATTCCTTTCGATCAATCTCCTCTGGGTGCTTACCTCGGTCGTTGGAATCGGTGGCATCTGCGTGTGGTCCTACTTGAAGAGTTTTCCGTCGGCCAAGCTCATTCCGATTCGCGATCCGCGCATCACTGAGAGCCTCACCCACCATGAGTGATTCATCCGCCAACTCCCCGCGGCCCGTCGCCTTGATCACGACCTTGTTTATCTTCGCCGTTGCGGCGATTGGCTTGGTTGTTGTCATGCGGTTCTACCGAGCCTCGCCGGACTCACCGCAGAACGCCACGGCTGAAAATCTCACGAAAGAGCTCGCTTGGAAGGCGACCCCGGCCACGCGCCAGCAAGCCCTTGCGGAACTCCGCGCGAAACATGAGAAACAAGCCGCCTCCTATGCGTGGATCGACCAAAAAGCGGGGGTTGTCCAGCTCCCGATCGAACGCGCCATGCAGCTCACGGTCGCGCAATACGGTTCCAAGAAGTAATTCCTCCCTTATCGATGTCTTCGCCCTCCACCCACGCTGAAGTCACCGCCGCCGATACCGCCGGCCGCTGGCCGCTGCTGCTCCTGCTCGGTTCGGGGCTGCTCTGGCTTGTCATCAGTGGCGTCTTTGCGCTCATCGCCTCTATCCAGCTGCATTCTCCTGCCTTTATGTCGGACTGCGAGTGGCTGACCCATGGTCGTGTCACGGCACTCGCCGAGACTTCATTTGTCTACGGATGGGCGGCCAACGCGGGCCTTGGTATCGCACTATGGGTGCTTGGCCGTCTTGGCGGATCGCCGCTTCGCGCCCAAAATTGGGCTGTCGTGGGCACATTGTTCTGGAACACCGGTATTGCGCTTGGCATTGCCGGAATTGCTACTGGTGACGCGACCTCTTTTGCGCTCCTGCAGATGCCTCGCTATGTTCAGCCCCTCATGGTGGTCGCCTATATCGCCATCGGAGTCTCCGGAATCCTCGCTTGGTCTGGCCGCCGCACCGACGGAACATTTGCCTCCCATTGGTATGCTGTGGCGGCACTCTTCATTTTTCCGTGGTTGCTGATCGCGGCGCAAACGATGCTCCTTTGGAGTCCTGTGCGGGGCGTTCTTCAGTCTGTTGTCGATGGCTGGTATGTTCAGGCGGCATTTTCCCTGTGGCTCGCACCGTTGGCTTTGGCCGGAGCCTACTACGTGGTCCCTAAGATCACGGGGCGCGCTTTGCCGGCTTACGAGTTTGCTCCGTTGGCTTTCTGGACCCTGCTCTTTGTGGGTGCATTGACGGGTGGACGTCATCTTGTGGGCGGCCCCGTTCCCGCGTGGATTCCTACCCTCGCCAATGCTGCCTGCTGCATGCTCCTCTTCCACTATGCCGTCGTTGCTCTTAACCTCCGTGGTGCATTGAGCGGCGGGGGGATTTCGCTAAAGTTTATTTCGTTTGGGCTCGTGGCCTATCTGCTTGGTTCTCTGCTCGACACCGTCACGTCATTTCGCGGCGCGGCACTCGTTACGCAGTTCACCCACATTGCGACGGCCCAACAACAGCTCTCGCTCTACGGCGGAATCTCAATGGTTTTGTTTGGTTCTATTTATTTCGCGGTGCCGCGCATCACCGGGCGGGCTTGGACGTCTGCTGCACTCATTCGCGGTCACGTCGCAATTGCGTTCGTCGGTGTTTTGTTGCTGGTAGTTTCTCTCGCCTCAGCCGGTTGGATGCAGGGACACGGCCTGAACAACGCCAAGACTCCCTTGGTTGAAATCGCCGCCAGCACGCGGCCGTGGTTGCTCGGGGTTACCGCAGCTCAAACAATCTTGCTCCTAGGGAATATTTTGTTGCTGGTGAATTTTTTTAGCAGCGTGTGCAGCCTCTGCTGTAGCTCGGCTTCATCTGAAAATTCGTTCCGCCAGCCCTCGACCATGGAGGCCCACGCGTCATGATGAAAAACGGTTTTCTCTTCTTCATCGGTCTCTTGGCCGCTTTTGTCCTCGGCTGGGCCGGAATTGCGCTGGGCGCCCATAAACAGCTCGGTTCGCTGACGCCGTTTTACGATGACGGCGAGGGTTCATCATTCCCGGCACGCCCTCAGGGCCTCGCTTCCCGTGGTCAGTTGGTATATGCCGACCTTGGTTGTGCTGCCTGCCACACCCAGCAAGTCCGACGTCCCGATTTCGGGGCCGATAAAGCTCGCGGTTGGGGCGAACGCCAAAGTGTCGCCCGCGACTACATTTTTCAGGTTCGCCCTCAGCTCGGAAGTTCCCGCATCGGTCCTGATCTCGCGAACCTCGCGGCGCGCAAACCTCCGTTGGACAATGGTGCACTCGCCCAGTTTCTCTACACGGGCATCGTTGGCGGTTCCAAAGTTGTCACCCACCCGCCTTACCCGTTCCTTTTTGATGTTCATGTGGTTTCCGGTGAAATCGCGGCTGATGCACTACCGGCTGGTCTGGTCGCGGGCCCGGGTCGCCAGATCGTTCCGTCCGAACGTGCCCGCACCCTCGTCGCCTACCTTCAGAGTTTGAACACTCCCTACGAATATCCCGAAGCGCGTCCTGTGGCGCCTGAGGTCGCCAAGGAGGGCGCCAAGAAATGAGCACGTCGTCGAATCAGGACCCGCGCCTTGATCAAGCTTCCGCCTCTGACGAAAGCCTGCTCGCGGCGCACGAAAAACTATTGGGCAAACAACCCGACGAGAAGGCTCGGTATAAGCTGCTTCCGCTCAACCTGCTCTTTATCTTTAGCGGTTTGATCTTCTTCGCGGGGACTTACCTGAATCGTTACTCAGGTATGTTCGATCCCCGTGTTTACAACGAAAATTCGTTGCCTCCATCTGGAGAGACCGTCGTCGCGAAAATCGATCCGCTTGTGCTCGGCAAGAAGCAATATGATGCGATCTGCACTGCGTGTCACCAAGCCAACGGTCTCGGCCTTCCGGGCACCTTTCCTCCGCTGGCTGGTTCCGAGTGGGTATCAGGTTCCAATGATCGCCTAATTCGGCTCGTGGTCTACGGCATGACTGGTCCCGTGAAGGTCAAGGGGGTCGTTTACAGCGCGGCGCCGATGCCGACGATCGGCAAGGTAGCCAATTCGGCCTATAACCTCAGCGATGACAAAGTTGCAGCGGTGTTGACCTACATCCGACACGAATGGGGCAATACGGGTGCGCCCATCACGACAGAGCAGGTGGCCGCGGTTCGAGCCAAAGAAGGCGATCGCAAGCCCTACACTGAGGAAGAACTGCTCAAGCTGCAGTAACTTCCGGTATCTGCGTTTCTCTCGTAGCCGCGTCGCCCGACGCGGCTATTTTTTGCAAATTCTCGCGGGGTGCTGGGCTGCACCAATGGCGCCCAGCTATTCCCCTAATTTTTTCGCTGGGACGAGGTAGTTTTGCACGTAATCCCGGACGCACGCAGCAAGTGGTGTCATTGGCTTGGCGTAGCCGGAATCACGTAGCTTGGTGGTATCCGCCCGGGTAAAATACTGATATTTGCCGCGGAGCACCTCGGGCATTTCGATAAAATCGATGACGGGGTCTCGGCCCAGTGCTGCGAAGATCGCCTGTGTCAAAGTCAGCCACGTGTTTGCTTCGCCGCTGCCGAGATTGTAGAGGCCTCCGGCGGTAACACCGACCGGATTCTCCGCGAAGTGGATGGTCATATCGACGGCGTCTTTCACATAGAGGAAATCGCGCATCTGTTCTCCGTCTTTGAATTCGGGCTTGTGGCTTTTGAAAAGCTGCACGCGGCCGGTGGCGAGGATTTGCTGATAGGCCTTGTTCACGAGAGAACGCATATCGCCTTTGTGGTCCTCGTTGGGCCCAAAAACGTTAAAATACTTCACGCCGACGATTCGTTTGAGCCACCCGGCACGCTGCGCATACAAGTCGAAGACGTGCTTCGAATAGCCATACATGTTGAGCGGGCGAAGGCGGTTGAGTTCCTCGCTCGTATCGGACATCCCTTGGACGCCGTCGCCGTAGGTTGCCGCGGATGAGGCATAGATGAAGCGCGCGCCGTGCTCCAATGACCATGCGGCGAGCTCCTTGGTCACATTGTAGTTGTTGTCGATGAGGTAGGACGCATTTTTCTCGGTGGTCGCCGAGCAGGCGCCGAGGTGAAACACCGTTGAGAACCGACCGAAGGCCGCCGGGTTTTGGCGAAGTTGTTCGCGGAATGTGTCAGCTTCGACGTAGTCGGCGAATTTCAGCGGCACGAGGTTCTTCCATTTCTCATCGGATCCGAGGAAATCGGTCACAACGATATCAGAGTGACCGCGTTGATTGAGCGCCCAGACGAGTGCGCTGCCGATAAAACCTGCGCCGCCAGTGACAAGAATGCGGCCATGGAGAGTGCTCATGGGCGGATCAGCTGTCTTTGGAGAGTTCTTCCGAACGCGCCTTGGCTGCGAGCACGGTTTCTCGGATCAAGCCGCGGAAATCGCCGGACGCCATGCGCTGCAGACCGGCAAACGTCGTGCCGTTGGGCGAAGTGACCTGGTTGCGCAGGGTTTCGGGTTCGATGTTTTTGCGGGCCAACAGGCGGGCGGCGCCAAGCAAAGTTTCAACGGACAGTTTCTGTGCCGTGTCGGGCGATAGGCCCGCGGCGACACCGGCGTCGCGAAGGGCCGCGGCAAATTCAAAAACATAGGCAGGGCCGCTCCCGCTGACTGCCGTGAGGCTGTCCATCTGCGTCTCCGCGATTTCGACGGATTTTCCGAGTGCACCGAGGATCGTTTCGACGGTGGTCTGGTCGGCAGGGGAAAGGGGATCGCAGACACACCAACCGGTGATACCGGCGCCGATTTGGCTGGGTGTATTGGGCATCGTGCGCACGAGATTCCGCGCGCGTGGAAACGTCTTGGCGAGGGTCGGGACGCGCTTCCCGGCGAGGACTGAGATCACCAGCTTGCCGGCGGTAAGCTCGGCCAGACGGGGATCTGCTCCTGCCAAGTGCTGAGGCTTGAATGCGACAATGAGCGTGTCGGCCCCATCAAGCAGTTCGTCGAGGTTTTGGGCACGGCCGATCCCCGTTTTAAGCGCGAGCGCAGCAGCGGTTTTTCCGGAGCCGCTGTAGCATACCAAGTCAGTGGACGCGGTTGCATTTTTTGCGAGCAGACCGTCGACGATGGCAGCGGCCATGTTGCCGGCCCCGAGAAAGGCTATTTTACTCATCGTGGGCCTTGCGCACTTTTTTCTCCAGAGGGTGCATGAGAATCGCGGTGGCGCCGCCACCTTCGGTATCGGTCATCGTGACTTCGCCGCCAAGGTTGCGCAGGGCGTGGCGGGCGACGGTCAGACCCATGCCGACGCCGACCGTGTTCTTGGTGCTGACGAACGGCTCGAACATCTTGTCGCGCACGTCGGCATCCAGGCCGTGGCCATGATCCACAATGCGGATTTCCACGAATTTCCCTTCTTCGATTTTTTCCACGATGCGGGTGTGAATCGAAATCGGCCGCGGATCGGAGGGCTTGTTGTCGTAGGCCTCCCAAGCGTTGATGAGCACCTTTTCCAAAACTTCTTCGAAAATCTCGAAGTTGGTTTCGAGCAGCTGATCGCCCAGCGGATTGTCGATGGTAATGGGCGCGGTGAGTTTGTAGTCCTCGTGGAAACGGGTAACGCAGCCTTCCAACAGCCGTTGCAACGGTGCTTTGATCAGCGGCGGACGTGATTTAACGACGAGTGTGCTGAGCTGCTTGATAATCGTGACGATGCGCTGGACGGCGTCTTCAACGTGCTGCGCATTCTTTTTCACCTGCTCGGGTTTGTCGTAGTAGGCTTTGACAAGATCGAGATAGCCGATGACGACGCCGAGGAGGTTGTTGAGATTGTGCGCGATGCCCTGCGTCACGGCGCCGATGGTCGCGGCCCGGCGGGATTCTTCAAGGCGGCGGGTGAGGTCGACGAGCTGGCGGTTTACCGCGACGAAGCGGAGCTGTGTTTGCACGCGGGCCAAGGTTTCGTCGAGGTCGATGGGTTTGGTGATGTAGTCCACCGCACCGACGCCGAGGCCTTCCAATTTGCTCTCTTTGGTGGTCCGGGCCGTGATGAAGATGACCGGGATGCCGCGTGTGGTCTCGTCGGCCTGAAGGCGTTGGCAGACTTCGATGCCGTCCATATCGGGCATCATGACATCGAGCAAAATGAGGTCGGGCATGACCTTCTTGGTAAGGTCGAGCGCCTCCAGACCGTTGTAGGCGGCGGCCACGCGAATGCCTTCGCGCTCCAATTTTCGTTTCAGGAGCTGGACGTTGATGGGTTGGTCATCGACGACCAGAATCGAGGGGGCAGCCATTGGCCGAGAGAAAAGCGGGAGGACTCTCGCAGCGCAAGCTAGCGTGCGGCGTGGAGATGAAAGGCCTTGACGGTGTTTTTCATCAACATCGCGACCGTCATCGGTCCGACTCCACCGGGGACCGGCGTGATTTTGGAACAGAGCGGCGAAACGGCGGAAAAGTTGACGTCACCGGTGAGCCGATACCCAGTCTTTTTCGAGGAATCGGGGACGCGGTTAATGCCGACGTCGATGACCACGGCGCCGGGCTTGATCATGTCGGCGGTGACAAATTCCGCGCGGCCGATGGCTGCGATCAGCACGTCTGCCTGACGAGTGAGCGAAGCGAGATTGGCGGTGCCCGAGTGGCAGATCGTCACGGTGCCGTTGGCGCCGGCGCGCTTTTGGAGGGCGAGGAGAGCGACGGGCTTACCGACGATCAGCGAGCGCCCGAGGACGACGACGTGTTTGCCTTTGAGGTCGGTCCCGCTGCGCGCGAGGAGTTCCATGATGCCGGCCGGGGTGCACGACACGAAACCCGTTTCATCTTCCTGCGCGACTTTGCCCAGGTTGAGGGTGTTGAAGCCGTCCACGTCTTTGTCGGGTGAGACGCGGCGGAAAACCGCGACTTCGTCGATGTGCTTGGGCAGCGGCGATTGCACGAGGATACCGTCGACGGTCGCATCGGCATTGAGCTCGTCGATCAGCGCGAAAAGTTCTGCCTGCGTGATCGTCACCGGCGGGAGAATAATTCGGCTGGTGACGCCGATTTCGGCCGCGGTCTTTTCTTTCTTTTTGACGTAGGAAACCGAGGCGGGGTCTTCGCCGACACGCACCAAGGCGAGGCACGGTTTGCGGCCGTTGAGTGAGGTGACTTCGGCTTTGAGCTCGGCGATGAGGGCGGTGGCGATTTGATTGCCGTCGATGAGTTCCATGGGCGTCGCGGCGTTTACTTCAGCTGGAGGGTTTCAACGGCGATGACGATTTCTTTGGACTCCGGAGCATTCTTCGCCGCGCCGAAAACGACGACCGTATGGTTCACGTAGTTTTCGATCTGGTCGGTCAGGAGGAGCTTCGAAATATCGAGGTAGGCGTAGCGTTTCCCGGCGTCGTCGGTAAGCGCCCAGTCATAGGGGCGCCGCGGTTTGAACGGACTGCGCGTCGAAACGAATTTGCCGGCAAATTGGCGCGGCAACGTGGCTGCGCCGCCGTCGCCGAGATTGACCATCGGCGCGGCGTGGCCGGCCGTCGAAACGCCGTAGACACCGGGGGCGACGGGCGCGGCGGACATCGGACTGCCGGCCGGGACGGTCGGCGCTGGCGCGGGCGCGGCGGGAGTCGTGGCGATCGAGGGAACATATCCGGGCGCGCCACCGACGTGGATAAAACCGGTGAGCTTTCGCTCTAGCTTGATTTGGGTCCACTTGCCGTGGAGGCCTGTAAGAGTGCACTTGTCATCTTTGATCGCGACAGTGAGCACGCCGGCGTCGGCTTTGGGGGCGAGGTAGATGTTGGCGCCCACCTTGAGATCGAGGCCTTTGGTGAGGTCTTTGTTGAGAACGTAGGCCTCGAAGGGGCCCGGCAAATCGACCGCGAGCCAGCCGGCAGGGGTGGTTGCGACAGCGTCGGCGACGACGGCGGGTTCGCTGCCGGCCTTGAGGAATGTGACGGCGGGAGAGGAACGATCGGGCTTGGTATGAACGGCAGTCGTCTCCGTGAGCGGCGCGGCGAGCGCGGTCGCGGCGGAAACAATGAGTGCGGCGAGCGAGAGAAACTTAGTCTTCATGGAGAATGTTGGCATCGGCGGACGGTTCGGCGGTGGCTTCAAGCTCAGCGTGGGGAGTGCGGGGATTCTGGAACAGGAGTTCGATTTCCTTTGTGGAAAGTTTTTTCATCGCGCGCGACGGTATTCCCTTCAGCGGAAACGCACCGATTTGGTAACGTCGAAGCCGTTTTACGTCGTAGCCGAGGGTCGTGAAGAGAAGCCGAATCTCCCGTTTTTTTCCGTGGTGCATGTGCACGTCGAGGTTGGTGGCTTCGTTGCCGACCCCGGGGTGAATCAGGGCGGCGCGTTCGACCTTGAGGCGTTCGCCTTCGAACATAATGCCTTTGATGAGCAGCGGGAGCCTCTTGGCAGGAAACGGATTCTTGAGGATGACGTGGTAGCGTTTCGTGACGAGATTTGACGGGTGGGTGAGGCGCTGGGAGAGATCTCCGTCGGTCGTCAGGATGACCAGTCCTTCACTGTCTTTGTCGAGCCGCCCGGCACAGAAGAAACGGAATTTCGAAAACTCGCGGGGCAGAACGGTGAAAACGGTGTCGGGATTATGGGGATCGTCGTTCGTGCAGGCGAGGCCGCGCGGTTTGTTCATCGCGAGCGTGATGCGTGGCTGAGCGGTGGAGCGGACGCTCTTACCGCTGGCGGTGACCCGATCCACGCCGGGAGTAACCTTTTGGCCGAGTGTAGCGACGGTGCCGTTGACCCAGACTTCGCCCTGCGCGATCAGCGCCTCGGCCGCCCGCCTCGAACAGAGGCCGGAGTCGGCGAGGTATTTTTGCAGGCGGATGGGTTCGGTGGTTGACATGGTCGAACGGGAGTGGGCGGGAAATCGGAAGTCGGCGCAAGCCTGAGCGCGGCACCGCTGCAGACACGAAAGCGGCTTGCATGTGTCCGCAGCGCCGAGCTTCATGCGGCTTTACCCCCATGTCTGAGCCTTCCCACGACTCACTTTACTCGAAAGAAAATCCGTTTCCGGCGAAAGTTACCGCGAATCGTCTGCTCAACAAGCCGGGCTCGGGCAAAGAGACCCGCCACATCGAAGTCAGTCTCGCCGGCAGCGGACTTCACTACAAAGCCGGCGACTCGCTGGGTGTTTTTCCGGTCAATCGTCCGAGCGAAGTGGCGGAGATTTTGGAACGTCTCGGGGCTTCGGGCGAGGAGTTCGTTTCGCCGGCGATGTTGAAGCTAGCGGCGCCGATTACTCTGCGCGATGCCTTGATGTCGAAATTGGCGTTGGCGGGACCGACCGGGAAATTTCTGGGGATGTTGGCGTCGCGGGCGACGGATGCGGCGGAACAGGCAACGCTCGCGGGTTTGATCGCGCCTGAAGCGAAGGAAGCGATGTTGGCCTTTCTGGCGGAGCGTCAGTTCGTCGATCTCCTGGCGGAGTTTCCGAGTGCGAAAATCACGCCGCAAGAATTCGTGGATCAACTGCGCAAGCTGATGCCGCGCCTCTACTCGATCGCTTCTTCGTCGAAGGTGTATCCGGAAAGCGTGCACCTCACGGTGGCGATTGTGCGTTATGAGACCAATCGCCGGGAGCGGGTCGGTGTTTGTTCGACGTTTATGGCAGACCGCGTGGAAGTGGGTGCGACGCCGACGCCGATTTTTGTGGCGGATTCGCACTTCGGTCCGCCGGAAGATCTCAGCAAAGACTGTATCATGGTCGGCCCCGGAACGGGCATCGCTCCGTTCAGGGCATTTGTGCAGGATCGCGTGGCTGCGGGAGCTTCGGGACGGAACTGGGTTTTCTTCGGTGATCAGAAAGGTGCGACCGACTACCTCTACGGGGACGAATGGGACGCCTATGTCGCCGAGGGCAAAGTTGCAAAGATGGATCTCGCGTGGTCGCGGGATCAGGCGGGCAAGGTCTACGTGCAGGACAAGATGCGGGCCAACGCGGCGGAATTGTGGGCGTGGCTGCAGGGCGGTGCGTATTTCTTCGTTTGCGGCGACGCCAAGCGCATGGCGAAGGACGTGGATCTGGCGCTTCACGAAATCGTCGCCGCGCAAGGAGCGATGAATCCCGCCCAGGCGGCGGACTACGTGAAACAGCTGAAGAAAGAGAAACGTTACCAACGCGACGTTTACTGAGGCGGCGGCGAAGATTGGCGATTGCCGATTGGATTTCGGTCCGTTCACATCGCGCTGAAATCCAAAACCCTCATGCTTACGTTTACCAATCGCACTGCACTCATCACCGGCGCCGGCCGCGGCATCGGTAAGGCTATCGCGGAGACACTCGCCAGACAGGGCGTGACCGTCATCTGCGTCTCCAAGTCCGCCGATTCCTGCGGTGCGACTGCGGCGGCGATCAATGCGGCGGGTGGCAAAGCCAAAGCGCTGGCGGTGGATGTGGCGGACGGTGCGGCGATCGCCAAGGCTTCGGAAGAACTCCTGAAGGAATTTCCGGCGATCGACATTTTGGTGAACAACGCGGGCATCACCCGCGACGGTCTGCTCTTTCGCATGAGTGAGACCGATTGGAACGATGTGATTTCCACCAACCTCACGAGCTGTTTCCATTGGACGAAACTGATCGGCCGCCCGATGACCCGGGCGCGCTGGGGTCGGATCGTCAACATTGCTTCCGTGAGCGGCATCATGGGCAACGCCGGGCAGGCGAACTATTCGGCGGCGAAGGCCGGCATGATCGGCCTCACGAAGACGCTCGCCCGGGAATTCGCCGGCCGCAGCGTGACGGTGAATGCCGTGGCACCGGGGTTCATCAAGACGGATATGACGACGGACTTCGTAAATAATCCGGAGGTTTCCGCGAAGATTCTCGAAGCGGTGCCGCTGAAACGGTTTGGCGAAGCTGCCGATATCGCGAATATTACCGCCTACCTTTGTTCCGAGGAGGCCGGCTACATCACCGGGCAGGTTTTTTCCGTTGACGGCGGCATGGCGATGTGAACCCTCCGCTCACTCGTTCCTCCCCCTGTAATTTTACGAAAATGGCTGACCAAAAAACCATCGAACAACGCGTCAAAGAGATCATTGTGAATCAGCTCAACGTTAACGAAGAGCAGATCACACCGACCGCCTCTTTCCTCGACGATCTCGGCGCTGATTCCCTCGACACCGTCGAGCTGATCATGGCCTTTGAAGAAGAATTTAAGGATGAAATCAAAGGAGAGATTCCCGAGTCCGACGCGGAGAAGCTCCAGACGGTCGGTCAGGTGATCGATTACATCAAAGGCAAAGCCGGCGCGGCTTAAACAGAGCCCAGCCATTTTATTTTAGGCGTCCTGCCATTTCCCTCGCGGAAATTTCTGGCAGGACGCCTTTTTGTTTTCTGAGATTTCCGATTCACTCTCTCTGAATCATGGACCCTCTTTCGTCTTCTCGCCGCGTGGTCGTCACAGGTCTGGGCGTCGTCACATCGATCGGGCATTCGGTCGACGCTTTTTGGAGCAGCCTGTTGGCGGGCACGTGTGGCGTGAAGCGTGTCACGCTTTTTGATCCGCAGGAGTTCGCCAGTCAGATTGGCGCGGAAGTGCGCGATTGGGACCCGGCGGATCATATGGACCCAAAAGAGGCGCGGCGGAACGATCGGTATACCCACTTCGGCTTTGTGGCAGCGAAGCAGGCGGTGGCGGACTCGGGGTTGGAAATGGGTAAAGAAGACGGGGACCGGGTGGGTGTGATTGTGGGCTCCGGAATCGGTGGCATGTATACCTATGAGTCGCAGCTGAAGGTCATGGCGGAACGGGGACCGCGGAAAGTGTCTCCGTTTACGATTCCGTCACTGATCGGCAATATGTGCTCGGGGCTGATCGCCATCGCGTATGGCGCGAGAGGACCGAATTTTGGCGTGGTGTCCGCCTGTGCGACGGGAACACATGCGTTGGGCGAAGCGGCTCACGCGATTCGACGGGGCGATGCGGACGTGATGATCGCCGGCGGAAGTGAGGCGGCGATCACGCCGTTTGCGTATGCAAGTTTTTGCTCAATGAAGGCCATGAGCACGCGCAACGACGCACCGGAGAAGGCGTGCCGGCCGTTCGACAAGGGGCGCGACGGCTTCATCATGGGCGAAGGCGCGGGTGTGATGGTGCTGGAATCGCTGGAGCATGCACAGGCGCGCGGGGCACGGATTTACTGCGAGCTCGCGGGCTACGCGGCGACGTGCGACGCGTTTCACATCACCCAGCCCGATCCCGAAGGAAAGGGGTTGTCCATGGCGATGAAGCGGGCGATGGCGAGCGCCGGGGTCGCGCCCGACCAGATCGACTACATCAACGCCCATGGCACGAGCACGCCCTACAACGACAAGTTTGAGACGCTCGCGATCAAGAAGGTCTTCGGTGATCACGCCCGGACGGTGCCGGTGAGTTCGACCAAGTCGATGACCGGACACTTGCTAGGCGCGGCGGGTGGGATCGAGTCGGTGATTTGCGCGAAGACGATCCAGTCGGGCATGATTGCGCCGACGATCAATCTCGAGAATCCGGATCCGGAATGTGATCTCGATTACGTGCCGAATGTCGCGCGTGCTGCGCAGGTGCGCACGGTCCTGAGCAACAACCTCGGTTTTGGCGGCCAGAATGCGTCGGTGGTATTCCGGGCAATCTGATCGTTGCGGGGGCTACGATTTTGAGGGAGGGGAATTCGGGAGCCAGCGTTGCAAACAAACGCGGAGTTCCTCCTGACGAACGGGTTTCGCCAGAAAATCGTCCATGCCCGCCGCAGTGCAGGCCTCGCGGTCACCTGTCATCGCGTTGGCCGTCAGCGCAATGATCGGCAGGGGGCGTCCCGCGAGATTCTTGCGAATCTGTCGCGTGGCCTCGAAGCCGTCCATGCCCGGCATCTGACAGTCCATCAAAACGGCGTCCCAGTGCTGAGTGTTCGCCAAGTTGACCGAGGTGGACCCGTCTTCGACGATTTCACTCTCGATACCTAGTTTCTGCAGGAGGAGTTCGATGACACGCTGGTTCACGCGATCGTCTTCGACCACGAGGATTCGCCCGGAAAGCGGAGGGCGGCGGGGGAGAAACGGGGATCGGGAAACGTGAGCGGGGGCGGTGGCGATGGGGAATGTGAGTTCAAAACTAAATTCCGAGCCCTTGCCGCGTTCGCTGTGCACGACGATGCGTCCGCCCATGCGTTGGATCAGGCGTTGCGAGATCGCCAAGCCAAGGCCGGTGCCGCCAAACCGGCGCGTCATCGAGCTGTCGCCCTGGGAAAAGACCTGAAAAAGTTTGGCCTGGGTGGCGGGGTCCATGCCGATACCGGTGTCGCGCACGCCGAAGCGAAGTGTTGCCGAATCAGCCTCGGCACGGAGGATGGCCACCGAAACTTCGACGTGGCCTTGCTCGGTGAACTTGATCGCGTTGCCGGTGAGATTGAGCAGGACCTGTTTGAGTCGGACGGCGTCGCCGACGACATAGACGGGGAGCGCAGGCGGGAGTGTCTGGATGAGATCGAGATTCTTTTGGGCGGCCCGCGGGTGGAGCAGCGAGACTACGTCGGAAACCGTGGCGGGCAGCGGAAAGGTGATTGATTCGAAATCGAGTTTGCCGCTCTCGATTTTGGAAAAATCGAGGATGTCGTTCAGCAGGCGCATCAACGTATCGGCTGAGCCGGCGGCGATTTCGACCTGGGTTTTTTGGGCGGGGCTTAGCGGTGAGTGTTCGAGAACCTGGAGCATGCCCATGATTCCGTTCATCGGGGTGCGAATCTCGTGGCTCATGGTCGCAAGGAAATCGCCCTTGGCTTGGTTGGCGGCTTCGGCGCGGGACTTTTCCTCGCTGAGGGTGAGCACCAGCTCTTCGTTTTCGAAAATGAGGCGCCAGAGCCGCAGGAGGTCGGCGTAGTGGAGCTTTGCCGTGTTGAGAAGAAACAACGCGTAGGTGACCGTGATGAGCGCAAGCGTCCAACTGCCGGCTTCGGAGAGGGTGACGAAGCGACCGAGCAGGGGTGTCAGGGTCGTCGCGACGTAGATACGATAGCTCCAAGGCACGGCGGCGAGGGAGCGGGCCGCGCCGGCGTTGAGACCTGCGAGAATAAAGATGAGCAGGAGCCGGGGGAGCAGTTGGGAACTCTCAAAGTAAAACCAGCCGGCGGCACCCCAAATGAGGCCGGCGGCGGCCACGCCCGCCATGAAGGCGAGACGCCAAAATGCGAGGCGCTCCGGGGGCGGTTGGGCACGGGCGAAAGCGAAGTGAAGACCGAAACGCGCGAGGGAGACGAGCACGATGGCGGTGAGCCACGGAACGTGCAGCGACGCCGGATGCGTGGTTAACGTCCCCGCCACCAGGATCACCGCGAGAGCAAAATTGGAGAATAGCCCGAATCCCGCCGACCGATAGAGGAGGCGGGTCATCTCCGCATCGACCTTGTGGGTGATGGGCGAATCGTCTGCGGGGTGCTGGACTGGCTGCGTGGCAGGAGCCATTGAGACAGGGGAGAATACCTAATCTCCGGGCGGGCAGAAGCCTTTTCGCTCAGGGTGGGTCCAGACGCAAAAAAACCCGCGGCGACGAACCGCGGGCACAGGAAGGATAGGCGGGGGGCCGACTTAGGCCTTCTCGACGAGACCGGCCTTGATGGCCTTGACGGAGACCCAGACGCGCTTGGTGCCGCCGTTGGCGGTCTTGATGCGGATGCGCTGGAGATTCGGACGGAACTTGCGCTTCGTGATGCTCGTCACGTGCGTGCCGATGCCGCCGCTCTTTTTAGACTGACCCTTGCGGTTGATGATCGAGCCCTTGACGGGGCGGCGACCGGTGATTGCACAGATTCTGGCCATGATGGTTTCGAGTTGGTTAAAGGTTCAGAGGTAAAAGTCGGCGGGAGGGCGAAGCAAGGTGAAATTTGGATTATCCCTGATTTGCGGGCGGCGAGGGGGCCGCGGGCGTCCGAGAAAGCATGGTTATGAGGGAGAGCACGAGAAGGGCTGTAAGGCCGCCGAGGGCGAGCCACGCGCCGTGCTTGGCAAGCTGCCACGTGCGGTAGCTCAACGCGGACATTTCGACGGGTTCGCTGAGGGCGAGCCAGCGATCGGGGGAAGCGGCGCGGGCGGATAGGGTCGCGGGGCCGGTGGGCGCAGGGACGTAGGACGCGCGCCATTCGCCGGGTGAGGGCGCGCGCGACGGAGCGATGGAGGTGGCGGGGGTGAGGAGGAGCGGCGCGGAGGCGGGCGATGGGGTGGCGGCGAACGCTGGGCCGCTGGTTTCGATTTTCCAGAAGGCGAGCGTGGCGGCGGGCAGGGGGGCACTGCGCCACTCGGTGGCGGAGGTGTGGGTGTAGGCTCGCCGGTGGAGAAGTGGCGGCGCTGGGGACGGTGCGAGCGTGTTAAAACCGTCGATCCGCAGTGGGGCACGCACGCTCGTGGGGAGGACGGCACGAATGTCGGGGCGCCGGAGAATGCGGGCGAGCCAGTCGGGGAGCGGGAAAGGGAGCGGGGCTTTGGCGAAGGTCGCGTAGTCGTCGGTGAGGACGAAGGCTTGGACGCTTCGTTCCGAGGCGAGGCTCTCTTTTTTCTTATCGGGGAGCGGGCCGGCGGCGACGTCGCGGGTGGCGACGACGACGCAGGCGGCGATGCAGGCGAGGTAGAGCGAACCGAAAAGGGAGAGGTTGCGGTGTCGGCACGGGACGAGGGCGGCGAGTTGCACCAGCGAGAGGGATGAGACGATGAGGCCGAGGGCAGCGATGTCGCCATAGCGGCTGGCGGGCATCGCGCCATCACCGGCGCGGGAGTAGGTGACGGCGGCGATTTGGAGGAGCACCCAAAGGCCGGCGGCGAGCAGGAAATCGGTGGAGGCAGAGTTGGGAGCGGATGGCGGAGGGCGGAGAGCGGACCTAACTCGGAGGATAAGCAGGCCCAGCCAGGGGAGCCAGAGGACGAGCGCGAGCCAGGGGTATTGGGGAAGCGGCCATGAGAGACAGCGGGCGGCGTAGATGAGGAAGGCGCCGAGGGTTTTGGCGTGGAGGGTGTCGTGCCACGGGGCGGGCGTGCGCAGGAAGGCGCCGAGTCCACCGATGGCGAGCGCGGCGGCGACGGTGAACCAGGCGTCGCGACGCGAGGATGGGTGGGCGATGAAACGAAGCGCGCCAATCGCGACGAGTGGGGCGGCCACGAGCAGGCCGGAGCCCATGCTCACGAGAGCAAGGAGGCCGGAGGCGACGCCGAGCCACCAGCGAAGGGAGAGCGCGGGTGCGGAAAGGAGGGCGTGGAGGGCGAAGAGGGTGAAGCCGGAGAGGAAGTAAAACTGGGACTGGAAGCCTCCAAGGACGTTTTCCCAAGCAATGGGCGGCGCGACGGCGAGGAGGAGGACGGCGCCGGCGGAAAGTGCCCACGGGAGGGGGAAGCGGCGAAGCGCCCAGAGGAAGAGACCCGCGGCGAGGGCGGCGTGGAGGGCGGCGCTGGCGACGCATTGGACGCGGGCGTCCCATTGGCCGCCTTGGGCGACGAGGACGAGGTTGAGCGCGAGCGTGGGGGCGATGCGGTGCTCGTTGTGCGGGAGAAAAAGATTTTTCCAGAGCTCGTGGCGCTCGGCCCAAGGTGTGAGGAGGTAGTCGCCTTCTTTGGCCCATTGATCCCAATAGGGGAGGTCGCTGCCGTAGCGGTCGATCGTGACGAGTTTGGCGCCCCAGATGGTGAAAAAGAGCGCTAGCGTGAGGGCGGCGCGGACGGCGGGGCGAAGCGGAGTCACAGCAGTTTAGGCGGTGGCCGGGGTGGGCGGCGCGGGTGTGCTCGGAGCTCGTGGGGCAAATCGCGTCATGCACAAGGCAGCGGCGGCAGTGACGGCGGCGAGAATCGCGGCGATTTCAGCGAGGAGCAGTCCGTGTTTGGTGGCACGCGACGCGAGGTAGGAAAAATGGCCCATCTCGACGGGGGCGCCGAAGGCGAGCCAGCGGGCGGGGTCTTGATCGCGGGCCACGACCACAAAAGGCGAGGAGGGGGCGCGGACGTAGGCGGAGCGCCAGGTGTCACCAGGAATCTTGGACGGACGGATCGAGGCAAGGGTAGTGCCGTTCTGGGCGTCGCGGAGTTCGAGCGCGAGCGTCGCGGGAGATTCGCCGAGTTGGCCGGCGGTTTCGAATTTCAGCCAGGCGCCGAGGGGCGCGGTGAGCGGGGCGCTTTGCCACTCGCCGGTGGCCGCAGGGCCGTCGGAGGGGGCGAACGAGCCCCACGTGGTGACGGACGCGAGCGGAAACGTTTTCGGCGAGATGCCGTGGTGCGGGGCAGTGAGGTGGGTGAGTTGCGAGGCCTGGTTGGCGAGGAAGGGGTTGGCGGTGGCGGTCGAAGCGAGCGCAGGGACGAGCGGGAGCGGGGCTCGAACGATCGCGGGCATGAGTTCGCGGATACAGGGGCGATCTAGGCGGTCAATCAGACCGCCGGCGCTGGGATACGGGATGTCGGGAAACTCTAGTTGCGCGGGGTTGTCGGTGGCGAGATAGCCGCGCAGGTGGGCCTCGGCCTTGTCGTAGTAGCGACGGGCGGAGGGCATTTCCTCGCGGATATTCAGGCGCACAAGATCGTTCAGGCCGAAGGCGAGCGGGGCGCCCCAGAGGAGCGCGAAGCCCAGGCGAGTGAAGGTGGAGCGAAGCGGGGTGGTGGCGGTGGAGGCGACGAGCCAGGCGAGGCAGAGGGCGTTGACCATCGCGCCGAACGTAAGCGTATCCATGTAGCGGGACGCGGGGAAGCCGGCGCCGGCGCCGCGGGCGTAGGCGGTGGCGAGGAGTTGCACGAGCACCCAGCCACCGAGAGCGACGATGATTTGGCCGGTGACCGAGGCGTGGGCAGCGGAGGAGGGCGAAGCGGTGTCCGCTCTGCGCAGAAGAACGGAAATGGCGGCGAGGAGCCAGGGGAGCCAGAGGAGGGCGGCGAGCCAATCGTAGCCGCTGGGCACGGGCCATTGGAGGCTGTGCACGAGGGAGAAAAAGAAATCGTGCAGCGTCTTCGCCTTCATGTGGTCGTGGTAGCTGACCTCGACGCGCGTGAGGGCTCCGACGGCGACGAGCGCGGCGGAGACGGCGAGGGCGGGCCACGCGGTGCGGAATTCGGTTTCGCGACGGAGGAGTCGAAATCCCATGACGACGAGCACGACGGCGGCGGCGAGGAGGCCGGAGCCCATCGTGAAAAGGGCGAGGGTGGCGGCGACGGTGCCGGTCCACCACGGCGCGGAGTTGGGGCGGGCGAACGGCAGCAGGACGATGGCGAGGAAGGAGGTGGCGAGGAGCCAGTATTGTTGCGAGTGGAAGCCACCGAGGACGTTTTGCCAGGCGAGGGGAAAACCGAAGAGGGCGACGGCGAGCAGCCAGAGCGGCGCGTGGGTGATGGGGGCAAGGCGGCGGCGGGCGAGCAGCCAGAGGGCGGTGGCGAGGGCGCTGTGGAGGGCGGCGTTGGTGACGGCTTGGAGGCGGGCGTCCCATTGGCCGTTGAGGAGCACGAGCGCGAGGTTGTGGAGCTTGGTGATGACGACGCGGTGCTCGTTGTGGGGCGTGAGGAGGTGGGTGAGGAAATCGTCGTGCTCGAACCACGGGATGAGGACGTAGTAGGCCTCGGCGTCCCATTGATCCCAGTCGGGCATGGCAGATCCGAAGCGGTCGAAGGTCGCCCACTTCAGACCCAGCACGACGCAGAAGAGGCACGCGGCGTAAACGGCGGTGAGGAAGGACGGGCGCAGGAGAAGTTTGACCACGGAAGGGAGAAACCAAAAGCGCAGCTACGGATTCGTGGCGATAGCGAAGAGGTGGTAGTGAAGCGGGGTGCCTTCGACGGTGCGGAGCGGGTAGGGCGTATGGAAGCCGAGTTCGACCTGAGCGTAAGAGGAGCGGAGGAGGGCGCCGAGGCTGTGGCGCGTGTAGAAGTTTTTGTGGTCGGCTTCGAGCATGTGCCACGGCGTGGCGAGGTGGTCCCAGAGATAACCGAGGAGTTCGCAGTTGGGGACGGAGACGAGGAGTTGGCGGGGCGCGACGCGGTGGATTTCGCGGAGGACGGCGGCGGGGTCCTCGAGGTGTTCGAGGACTTCGAGGCAAAGAGCGGCGTCGAACGAGGCGTCGGCAAACGGAAGTGAACGGCCGTCGACGTGGCGGTGGGGGAGGCCTAGGCGGGTGAGTTCGGCGCAGTCGGCGGCGTCGATTTCGGCGCCCAGCCAGTCGTAGCCATCGGCGAGGAGACCGCGGCCGTAGGAGCCGAGACCGCAGCCGACGTCGATGACGCGGCAGGGCGGCGGGCCGAGGTGGCGACGGAGGAGGTGGGCGACTTCGCCGCTGCCTTCGGCGAGGGAGGGGCCTTCGGCGAAGATGTTGGCGCGGCGCTGAATCGCGGTGGTGCGTTGATCGAGGAGGATGCCGAAGTGGTTGGTGCGGTAGTCGCGCGCGATGGTGGGGACGGTGACGTTGGCGAGGTCCGCCGTGAGGGTGCCGTCGTGGAGGCGGGCGTGGAGGCGAACGTTGAGTGACTCACCGAATTTTGCACCGGGGTGGTGGCAGAAAAACTCGAAGCCGGTGAGCGCGGCGGGAGGTAGCGAGAGCGCGGCAGTGACGTCGGAGCGCGCGTAGAGGGTGGAGGTAAAGCCGAGTTGGGTTTCACCGGAATAGGCTTCGAGGGACGCGATGGATGATTGGGCGTCGGGGGTATCGAGCCAAAGCCAGCCGCGGAGTTGGAAACTCAGTGGATCGACGACGGTGGACGGAGTGGGGGCGTCGAGGTGGGCGGGCATTTCTTGGGACGGAGTTTTTGACCGCGGATTACGCGAATGGCGCGGATGGTTCTGAGTGGGCGGAAATTTTTCCGCGAAATCGGCGTAGTCCGCGGTTAAGAATTTTGCGGATGGGAGCGGACGATACGTTTCCAGCCGAGGCGGACGAATTTGAAATTGAGGAGGAGCGCGAGCTGGAGATTCGTGATTGCGAGGTAGCCGGTCATCTGGGCGATGTGGCTATCGGTGAAGGCGGTGACGACCTTGGGGTCGACGATCACGAGGTTGTCGACGATGAGGTCCGGGATGAGCGTGCCGATAAGCTGGCCTTCGTAGTGGACGGGAAACGATTTCTGCTGGGCGATGCGATGGCCTCGTTGCGTGAGTTCGATGACGAGGGCGTTTTCATAGAGTTTCTCGTCGAGGCCGGGCTTGAGGGTGTTCAGCACCTTCATCGCAGCGCCGATGATGTCTTCGCTCAGCTTGGCGTGGATGAGGTCGGACATGACGGTGGGACGGAATTTTTTGACCGCGGATGGCGCAGATGGCGCGGATAGTCCTGAGTGGTTGGAAAAATATCCGCGTTATCGGCGAAATCCGCGGTTAAGAATTCTGGGAATTACTTCAGCGGGGGCCACTCGCGGGGGGGGAGAGCGAGGGTGAAGTCGTTGATCGTGAGCGTGAGGTTCGCGTTGTAGGCGGGGTCGTTGTCGAGGATCTCGCCCCAGGTGGCACGCATATACTCGACTTCGCTGCGGAAGCGGTCGCGCTTTTCCAGCGTGTCCTCGCGGCCGCGGCTCGCGCTCTCGTGGTGGTAGAGTTCGGCGTAGGGCGTCCAGAGGTTGCGGAAGCCGGCGGCGCGGACTTTCAGGCAGAAGTCGACGTCGTTAAAGGCGACTTTGAGTTGGTCGGCGTTGAGGCCGCCGACTTGTTGGTAAACCTCGCGACGGATTACGAGGCAGGCGGCGGTGACGGCGCTGAGGTTTTGCTGGAGGAGGTTGCGGTGAGCCTGGCCGGCGGCGCCGCGGGGGTGGGTCTGCCACGCGTGGGCGGCGACGCCACCGATGCCGAGGATCACGCCGGCATGCTGGATCTTGTCGTCGGGGTAGTAGAGCTTGGCGCCGACGCAGCCGATTTCTGGGCGGAGAGCGTGGCTGACCATCTCGGTGAGCCAGTCCGGGGCGATGACTTCGAGGTCGTTGTTGAGGAGACCCAGGATCGGCGCGTCCGTTTGTTGGACGCCAAAATTGTTAATCGCCGAAAAATTGAATTCACCCGGGAAGGTGACGACGCGCACGCGCCGATCAGTTGAGAGTTGAGAGCTGAGAGCTGAGAGACCGGAAGGCGGAGTGGTGAGCGACGACAGGTAGGCGAGGGTGGCGGGGTCGTCGGAGTCGTTGTCGACAATGAGGAGTTCGAAGTTTGGATACGTCGTTTTCGCGAGGAGGCTTTCGACGCAGGGCTTGAGGAATTCGAGGCGGTTGCGCGTCGGGATGATGAGGGTGACGCGGGGTGCGGGGTCGGGAATCGGATAGTGGACGCGCCAGTAGGAGCCTTTGGTAGGCGTGATCGTGGCGGTGACGCCGGTGCGGACGAAGTGCTCG
>CALRZR010000118.1:0-21574 GCA_943372705.1 Opitutus sp. GAS368
AACCGCGCGCGCCGCCCGCCTGCGCGAACAATTATATGCATGGCTGCGCAGCGGCCCGGCCGAAGTGCCCGCGCCGAACCCAGCGTTCAACGAACCAAAGCAACTCCTCGAAACCAACCGCGGCGCGGCCGGGCGTTCGAAGTAACCCGGATCCGCTCGGGCCGGCGTTCACTCCGAACTCCGAATTCACCGCCAACCGCCGCCGCATCCTCGCGCTGCGTTGGCGCCGATGTGGACAGATTCGGTCAACGATGAAAACCTCACCGCGTATTCCTGCCGGCGCGCCTTTCGGTCAAGGTCCGACCCGACCCGAATCCTCGCTACGATCGACCGCCATCATCAGCCCAGGCTCCCGTTGGCGCCAGCCCCTACCATGTCGCTCGTTCTGAATATCGCCAAGCCATGCCAAGCACCGTTCTTTCCCCGCAGCGTCAATGGCGGAACGGAGTCCCCGCGTCGGCGTGCGGGAAAACCTAACCCGCCCCCAATCATGAAAACACATCCTCGCCTCGCGCCGATCCTCGCGTTGGCGCTACTCGTTTCGTTGCTCCCGCTCCACGCCGCGGACACCGCCAGCGCTTCAGCGGCGAAACTCGACGCCAGCGCCGCGTTCCAGCTTGCGGAGTCCATTCCGCTGCTGTCGCTGAATCTTAACAACTACAAGCATCCCGCGAATCCCATTCTCACCGCCGGTCCGGAAGGCGCCTGGGATGCGGCGGGCATCGAGCGTTCGGCCGTCATCCGGTTGAAACGCGATGACTGGCGCATGTGGTATGCCTGCACCGGCCAGAAACACAGCATCGGGCTCGCGACCTCGAAAGACGGCGTGAACTGGACGAAGTATTCCGGCAATCCCGTGCTCACGCCCACCGAACCGTGGGAACGCGCCTACCTCTCGCCTTCCAGTGTGCTCTTTGTGAACGGCCGGTTCTATCTCTACTACTGGGGCCCGGGCCATGTGTATCCGGACCGGGTGACGGGCAAGCTCCCTCCACCCCACATGAAATACATCGCGCTCGCCACGTCCGAGGACGGCATCCACTGGACGCGTCAGGGCGCGCTGGATGGAAACAAAGGCGCGGTGCTCGGTCCCGAGCCTTCCGGCATCAATGAAAACCCCGCGGCCGGCGGCAGCGGCGTGGATGCGGCGAAGGTTTTCTTTTTCCCCGAGGAGAAGAGCCGGCCGTGGCGCATGATTTACACCGCCTTCGGCCTCCACGGCCAGTGGAACGGTCTCGCCGAGAGTGACGACGGCATCACCTGGCACCGCACCCAGGCACCCGTCGCCGACCACAGCGGACTCTACACGCTCGCGACGGGCGACCATCACCTCAACGGCCAGACTATCCGTTGTCCGGTGCGAATCGGCAGCGTCTGGGCCGCGCTCAGCTACGAACTCGACGCGCGCGACTCCGCACCCGTGCTCGGCCTTTCGCTCGATCGCTGGATCACGCTCGGCCGACGAACGCTCTACGCGAATCAGGACTACGAGCGCGGCTCGCTGCACCCGTGGAGCATCGAGGCGGACGAAGAGTGGTTCTACCTCTACTACAGCACCGGCCAGCGAAGCATCGGACTCCTCCGTGCGCCCAAGCGTCACGTTCACCAGCCCATTGTCCTCTGGAACCAGCGGGGCATCGACTCGACGGGCGCGCAAAGCACCGTCCTCGAGCCCGACCGACATGCATTCACGCTGCACGTGACCAGCGATCAAGACGGCAGCCTCCGCCTCATCGTCTGGAATCCCGCCGCGCAGGAATGGTTGCCGCTCGAACCGATGCCCGTGCACGCGGGACAACCGTTCAGCCTCGCGCCCCTGCCCGCGCACGCGAAGCTGCGCCTGAAGTTTTTGCCAAAGGAAACGCGTGCCACCGTATCGGCGTGGATTGTCCCCCAATGAGCCCCGGCATCGCCCACGACTCTTGGAATCACAAGAGCATCCCACTCCCATTTCCTCGTGAGTGGAGCCGTGCCTGACACGGTGACCTTGCCCCAACACTTCCGCCACCACGGCTGGCCCACGTAAGCGGTCAAGGGCAAGCCGTTCATCGTCTCCGAAACCAATCACCTCGTGCCACCGTTCGAATCCGAAGGCATCCCGCTCGTCAGCAGCTACGCGGCGCTGCAGGATTGGGACGGCCTGATCTTCTACACCTTCGAGCACGAGGAACCCGGCGTCTGGGACACCGCCGTCCCGAACACGCACCTCCTCAATCTCGCCATGGACCCGGTCAAGATCGCGCAACTCGCCGCCTTCGGCGTCATGTTCAAACGCGGCCTGCTCCGCCCCGCCACGGAGTGCGTGGTCCGCGGTTACGACGAAGCTCAATTGATCGAAGGCATCCGCGCCGGTCCGTCGACGGGCCCGCTTTTCACGGAGGGATTTTCTTCCTTTCTCCCGCTGCTGCATCGCACGCGCATCCGCTCCTTCGATCACGCGATCACCACCTACCCCTCCGTCGACGACACGCGCGATCTTGTCTCCGATACCGGCCAGCTCGCCTGGCACAACCAAAGCCGCCCTTTCGTGGAGGTCGCCGCGCCGCAAATGGAAACGCTGGTTGGCTACACCGGCGCACCGACGCCGCTACTCCGGCATTGCGACTTCAAGCCCGCCACCGACTTCGCCGCACTCACCCTCGTCGCCCTGGACAATCAGCCGATCGCACGCGCCTCGCGCCTGCTTCTCGTCACAGCAGGAAAATGCGAACTGACCGATGCCCAGTGGAACGATGCGGGCTGGAAACTCCTGAAGCGCGGAAGCAAACCCACCCGCATCGAGGCGATCCGCGGTGAACTCACCCTGCGGGGCCTCGAACGCGCCGCGCAGATCGTCGTCGAACCGCTCGACGGCGCGGGGAATCCGCTGACCGCGCACACCGTTCCGGCCACCAACGGCACCGCCCGACTGACGCTCGGTGACGACATCACCGTCTGGTATCTGTTGACCGTTTCGCGGTGAGGAAAATACGCCTCGACGCACCCGGCACCGAACTACCGCCCTGACGCAGCCGCCCGATATCCGCTCGGAGTCTTCCCGTGCTCGCGCTGCAGTGTCGTGGCAAAATATTGCCCGCTGGAAAAACCGCAGGCGAGCGCCACCTCTGTAATGGAAAGTTCCGGACGCCGGGTCAGCAGCTCGATCGCCGCGTCCAGCCGGCACTGCCTCAAGTAGTGCGCGGGGCTGCGATTGGTATGCTGCCGGCAGAGCGCGACAAAATGGGTCGCCCCAAGGCCGCAGCGCGCCGCCATCTCAGCGACCGTCCAAGGGTGATTCCTCTGCCGTTCATCGTGACAAATCTCCTGGAGAAACAACTCCACCGTGCGGGCCGAACTCGTCAGCGCAGGATCGAGGGTCGGCGGGTTACGCACCAGCAGTTCCAATAACAGCAGGAGCAATTCACTGATCTGCACGCGCAGCCGGGAATGCGAACTGCCGTCCTTGTCCTCCTCCACCGCGCGACCGATCCGTTGCCAGCAGGCGCGGACCTCGCGATCGCCCGGCCACACCGCGTGTTCGTTGTGCCGCAAAATTTCCGTGAGGCGCTCGAGATCCGCCGGCGCCAAATTCAGCCACGCGGGCCACCGCCAAGCCTGATTGGGTCGCCGCACCCCGAGGTCGATGATCAGCCAATGCAACCGGCTGGCCGTGACATGCGGACGGCCGACGCGGTGCGCCTGCCATGGGCGCGTGACCGTCAACGTCCCGGGCAACAATTCCATGTTCTCGCCGCCGAAACCAAACTCGAGACGACCGCTCTCCAGATACGTGATTTCCAGCCCCTCGTTACGATGCCAGTCCAAACCCCACTGTTGCGGATGGGCCGCGTCCCAGAAGCCCACCGAGCAAACACCGGGCAATACCTCTGTCCCGAGCGCCCGTCCCGGATACGCGCCGCGCACGAGAGCCTGCAACCGCACTTCACCGTGACGGCTCGCGGCCACCAGGGGTTCGCACGTGTCCGCCGTATGGTGTTCGGATTTCCCCACAAACGTCGCCGGCGCCCCAACCTTCTTCGACCGCGACGGCACGGGCGTCTCGGCGGCCGCCGGAACACCCTTCCTGCGTTGTTTGAATTTCACCACTAACCAAATTTGAAAGCATTCCGCCGTCGCGGCCAGCTATGATTGCGGTCGGCAAGTTCTCATTCGCACCGCTTCACCGCCCGAACTTTTCCCCTCATGGCCAACGTCAAAATCGGCATCAACCTCGAATTCGTCCGCCACGCGGACAAGAACTTTGAAAGCGGCGTCCAACTGGCCGCCGACCTCGGCTACGATTATGTCGAGCCCATGGTGCACTGGGGCCGCGAGCTGCTCAGCGAGGCCGGCTACTTCCACAGCGTCTCCATGCTCGACGATCCGCTGCGCGTCCGCCGCGCGTGCGCCGCCGCCGGCGTCAAACTCTCCGGGCTCAGTGCGCACACTCCGCTGTGCAAGCCCGAGATCAGCGTGGAATATCTGAAACAGGCGGTCCGTTTCGCAGCGGAGTGCGGCGCGCCGGTCGTGAACACCGACGAGGGACCGAAGCCGCCTTGGACGTCGGTCGAGGAGGATCATGTGTTGATGCGCTACACACTCGCCGAAGCCGCCCGCGTCGCCGAGGCGCGCGGCATCGGAATCGGGATTGAGCCCCACCAGCAATATTCCAAGCATCCCGACGGACTTGATCGCATCCACGGACTCGTGCAATCACCCGCCATCGGCATCAATTTCGACACCGGCAACAGCTTCCTCTGCGGCCACGATCCGTATGTCTGGCTGGAGCGCGTGCTCGGACGTTTGATTCACCTCCACGCCAAAGACATCTCGTTGGAGCAGTCCACCGCCGAGCGCGGTAAGGTCACGGGCACCCCGGTCGGCTGCGCCTGCGGCGACGGAGTGATCGACTGGGCCCGCGTCATCGCGATCTGCTCGCGGGCCCCGCGTGATATCGTGCTCAGCGTCGAGTGCGGCACGATTCCCCAGGCCGAACGCTCGATCCAACACCTCCGCGGCCTCTTAACGAAAGGGGCCCGCAAGAAACGCGTGATCGCCGCCACCGCTCCGAAGAAGAAAACCAAATCGTCACGCCCATGACTCTGCGCGTTCTTCTGTTGCTCGCGTTGCTCCCGGCTTTAGCCGCCGCCGAATCGGCACCGAAAACCAAGGGGGCCAAATCGACCGCGCCCGGCTCCGCGGTGCCCCGACCCGCGAGCTACCCGCCGATGGACCGCCAAGCGCCAAAATACCGCTGGGACCAAGTCGAGGGAGAATCACTCGCGCTCGTGGGACCGTGGGGCCTCGTCTGGCGGCTGAATTTCGCGCCGCGGCTCAACAAGCCCTATTTCGATCCGCTGCAGACCGCGGACGGACGCAACCTCACGTGGGCCGGCCCCGCCGACCACCCGTGGCACTACGGCCTCTGGCACGCCTGGAAGTTGATCGACGGTGTGAACTATTGGGAGGAGGACCGCAAAACCCAGCGCGCCGATGGCACCACGCGCATCGTGGAGACCAAGGTCGAACGTCTCGACGCCAAGACCGGTGCGCGCGTCGTGCTCCGCCTCGCCTACACCCCGTCGGCGAAACCCGAGGCCACGGTAATGGAAGATACGATCACCTTGGAAATCGGCATGCCGCTCGACGACGGCAGCTATCGCATCGTCTGGGAGCAGGTCACCCGCGCGCTCAAGCCCGTGACACTCGACCGCACGCCGCCTCCGGGCGAGCCCGACGGGAAGAATTTCGGCGGCTACGCGGGACTTTCTTGGCGCGCCAGTCGTTTCCTGACCGACGTCGAATTCACCAACAGCGAAGGCCAGACCAATGCTGCGGCTCATCGCCAACCCGCCCGCTGGGCCGCGCTCGTCGGCCAGATCGACGGTCGGCCGGCCGGCGTGGCGATGTTCGATCATCCGGCCAACCCGCGTTACCCGACCCCTTGGTTTATCGTCCGCCAGCCCCCTCCGTCGGGCAAGAAACCGCCGGCGCCTTTTTGGTATTTTAACGCCGCGCTGCTCTGCAACGCCCCGCTCACTCTCACCCCCGAGCGGCCGCTCGTGCAGCGCTATCTGCTGCGCATCGACAACCAACATCCCGCTGCGGCCGATCTTGAGGCCGAAGCGAAAAAATTCTCCGCCACCCCTGCGCTGTCGGCGCACACAACTCCATGAAGCCGCCCCAAAGCACTCGTCGCCAATTTTTGCGGACCGCGGTGACCGCGGCTGCCACCGCCCCGCTGATTGTGCCGGGTCGCATTTTCGGCAGCAACGCACCCAGCAACCACATCCGCCTGGCGGCCATCGGCTGCGGCTCGCGGGCCCATGGCAACATCCTCTCGAGTTTTGCGCGCGGGCTGGAGGACGTCCGCGTGGTGGCCGCGTGTGATTGTTTCCCTCACAAAAGCGAAAACCTCGCGGCCCGCATCAACGAGATTCACGGCCAGCGCGTTTGCTCGACCGTCAGCGATTTTCGCGAGGTGCTCGCGCGGCCAGACATCGACGGCGTGATCGTCAGCACGCAGGATCACTGGCACGTGCCGCTCGCCTACGCCGCCGCCCTCGCCGGCAAGGACATGTATGTCGAGAAGCCGCTCAGCCTCGCGCTGACCTGGTCCCAACGCCTGCGCCGCGTCGTCACCGAGAAGAAGAGCGTTTTTCAATACGGCACCCAGCAACGCGGCAGCATGCCGCAATTCCGCCGCGCCTGCGAACTCGTCCGCAACGGCTACATCGGCGAGATTCGCGAGGTCCTCGCCTGGTGTCCGGACATGTCGCAGCAGTTCCGGCCGGGCGCCGAACGCTACGGCAGCACGGCCACCGTCGCACCGCCGCGTAACTTCGACTACGACCTCTGGCTCGGCCCGGCGCCCCCGGCACCGTTTACCGAGGACCGGTGCACGCCCTTGGGTGGCTACCACATCTACGACTACGCTTTGGGATTTGTCGCCGGCTGGGGCGCCCATCCGCTCGACATCGTGCATTGGGCGCTCGATCAGGATAACCGCGGCCCGATGCGCTGCGACGGCTCCGGGCTGCTCCCGCTCAAAGGGAGTCTCTGGAACACCATCGAGTCGTGGGACGTGCGGTGCGACTATCCGAAGGGCGTGCAACTGCGTTTCATGGGGCATCGCATTGCGGAGCCGATCGTGAAGTCGCGGCGCGGTTTCTTCCGCGAAGAAGGCGTCATGTTTTTTGGCACCAAAGGCTGGGTGTCGGTCGACCGCACCGCACTCTATGCCAGCGACCGCAATCTCCAGCGTCACGAAGTCGGTGAAAACGAAATCCGCCTCACCCGCACCGGCTCACAGGCCCGGAATTTCGCCGATTGCATGCGCACGCGCCAACCCACGATCAATCCCCTCGAATCGGCCATCCGCAGCGACACTGTCAGTCATCTCACCGACATCACGATTCGCTGCGGACGTCCCATCCAGTGGGACCCGGTCACCGAGACGATCACCAACGACCCCGAAGCCTCGCGCATGCTCGACCGTCCGCTGCGCGCGAAGTGGGACGTCTTTGCGGGCAATATTTAGGTTCTCGTCGGGAGCCGCTTCCAATCATCCCGCCGCACGCGGCTGCGCAGCGCGTCGGCCTCACGGTCGCCGAACGACTCGGTCTTCGGATCCCAGCGCAGCGGACGCCCGGTTTCCATGGCGATCGCGCCGAGGTGCATCGTCGTGCAGAGGCGGTGCAGCCCTTCGGCAGTATACATCGGCGGCCGCCCCGTCTTGATCGCATCGAGGAAGTCGCGTTGCTCGCGCGGCCGCCGCGGCGGCAGTTTGCTGGTTGCCGGATCGTAAACGTGGCGGAAGACACCCATGTCGCTCGCCTCGAGCTGGCCGCGCCATTTCTGGCACGCGATCCACCCGTCGGAACCTTCGAATCGAATCGCGACACCGCTGGTGTCGACGTCCATCACCACGCCGTTCGCAAACGTGTAGCTGAGTTCGAGCGTCTGCGGCACGTCGATCATGCCGCCGGAAGGAATCACGCCGCGGCCCGACACGGCGACGGGGCTCGTGTCCTCGGAGAAGTTCGCCACCAGCGCTGTGTCCAGCATGTGCGCGCCCCAGTCCGTGAGCGTGCCGCCCGAGAAATCCCGAAATTGGCGCCAGACCTCCGGTTCTAGAAGGTGCGGCGAATACGGCCGATAGGGCGCCGGTCCGAGCCACATCTCGTAGTCCAGATCGGCGGGCACCGGCGCAGGCGCCTCCTTCGGTAGCACCTCTTTTTTCGGTAGTCCGACTTTAATCCGCTGCAGTTTGCCGATGCCGCCGTTTCGCACCACCTCCGCCATTTTGTAATACTGGATAACCGACCGGTCCTCGATACCGGCCGCGAACAACCGCTTTTTGCGGGCAAACGCGTCCGCCTGTTCCCGTCCCTCCGCAATGGTCAGCGTCGGCTTCTCGGAGAACACCTTCTTGCCGGCCTCGAGCGCGGCGAGGGACATCGGCACATGCCAATGGTCGGGCGTCGAGATAACCGCGAAGTCGATATCGGGCCGGGCGAGCAACGCGCGAAAATCGGCGATCTCCGCACAACCCGGCGCACCGTATTTTTCATCAACCGCGGCGCGGGCCCGCGCACGACGGCTCGCAAACACATCGCACACCGCGAGCACCCGGCAGTCGTCCTCGAAGAGAAACGACTTCAGATTCACACCAAAGCCATGGTTGCCCACGCCGATGAAGCCCAACGTGATTTTGTTCGACGGCGCGTCCGCCCCAAAAAGCCGTGCAGGCAAAATGCGCGGCGCCAAACCTGTCGCAATAATTGAACCAAGTCCGGATTTCAGAAATGTGCGCCGCGCAGCGGAAGGGGCTTTCATTTTTTTGGAGGAAAATTCGGATCACGCGGGCGAGCGCGATTCACGTCCCCAACCTAGCGCGCGGCCGGCGCGCCAGAAGAAAAAAATCCTCTCCGGTTCAACGATATGACCACTGCTGCATCTTGAATTATCGCTCCGGCATCGGTCGCCTGCGCGCCCCCTCTCCGCCCATGCCAACCGCCTCGTCTCCTCACCGCCCTCCCGGCCGTCTGCTCATCCGCGTATTACTCAATTGTCTACTATCGCTCTCCGCCCTCGCCTCCGCGGCCGAGCCGAACTGGCAGCCGCTGTTTAACGGTCGCGATCTTACCGGCTGGCGTGCGCTGCCCGGCGGAAAGTGGTTGGTGTTGGACGGCGAACTGATCGGAGTCTCCACGCGCATGGAAATTCGGCACGGCCTGCTGCTCACCGAGCGCACTTTCGACGACTTTGATCTGCGTCTGAAATTCCGCTGCCTCATCGGCAACAGCGGGCTCTATTTCCGGGTTGAAAAAATCGATGCGCCGGTCGGCGCGCGGGGATTGCAGGCAGAGATCGCCGCGGACGGTTTCGTAACCGGCGGACTCTACGAGACGCAAGGCCGCCAATGGGTCACGAAAGCCGACCCGAAGCTGATCGAGAAAATCGTGAAGCGCGACGATTGGAACGAAATGGAAGTCCGCGCCCGCGGCGCTGACGTCACCGTGCTCATCAACGGCGTCGCGACCGCGGAGCTGAAAAACGACCCCGGCCGTCGCCGCGGACTGATCGGTCTCCAACTGCACGGACGGATGGAAATGGATGTCCGTTTCAAGGACATCTTGGTCAACACCGTTCCCTAGTCACACCGGCCGCGCGATCATCGGCCGCCGGCTGTTCCGCCCGGGCGTGGGCCGGCCCGCAATCAACCGTTTTCGCAGGCGTTCACCGCGCCGTGTTTTCCGTCGGCGCCTTGAGGACGACCGGCAGCCAAACACTCATCGCGGCACGTCCGCGGTTCGCCCACGCGAAATAGGGAATGAGGGTGAGCTCAAACGGGCGCAGCGACTCGCCGCTCAACGGCCGGTAGAGCGCGCCGCCGCGTGGCTGCGGCCGATGCAGCCCGGTGCCGCGCAGTGCGATGGCCGTGCGCCCCAGAGCGTGGTCGACGCCCGGAATCCCCGCGACGGGCTTAAACGTGGCGTCCGACGCGACGAAGACCGAGGGCACATCGATGCCCGCTGGCAAGTCCGGCGACTCGGCGCAATACACCACCGGGCCGCGCATGATGGCGACTTGGTTGCGCGTGGCCTCGACCCGCGGATCGGCGACGATGAGTTGCGACTCTAGGGGAAGTGTTAGCGCGAGTTCATCACCCGCGCGCCACGTCCGTTGCACAACCATGTAACCGTGTTCCTGCGACGGATTCACGATCGCCTGACCGTTGAGGGCGAGGCCCGCGCTCGTCGCCCAGCCGGGTCGACGAATCCGCAAGGCCATCGGCCGCGCCGGTGCTGCGCGCACCACCAGCCGCACGGCACCGCCCCACGGATAGTCGGTCACCTGCTCGAGCACGAGTCGGCCGAGGCCGGGTAATTCGCAGGACAACTTGCTCCCGCCAAACTGGTGCACCCAAACGCCGGTTTCGTCGCGGCTGTAGAAATACGCGCCGAGCTGCGCGATCGTGCGCAGGAGGTTGGAAGGACAACAGATTTCCCGGCGGCCCGGCGAAATGCGGAGCAGCATCGGCTGCCAGCCGGTCGGATCGATGTTTTCATCGTAACGCCGCAGCGGTGCGCGGTAGAACCAACTTTTCCCTTCGAGGCCGACGCAGGCGAGAAACCCGTTGAACATCTCCCGCTCCATGATGTCGGCCAGCGCCGCGTCCGGCCGATTCACGAGCTGCCGGTAGCCCCACATGAACGCGCCGATTTGTCCGCAGGTTTCGTTGTAGCAGGTGCTGTTGGGCAGTTCGTAAGGCGCACCCGCGGCCTCCACGGCGGGCGCGTTGTTGGACAACGTCACGGTGTGCGCACTCACGCCGCCGTGGACAAACATCTTTCGCCCGGTCATATCGGCCCACAACCGGTCCAGCGCCCCGCTCAGTTTCGCGTCACCGCGCTCGCTCACCACGTCACCCGCGCCGGTGTAGAGATAGGTGAAGAAAACATTGTGCCCGACAACTTCCTTCGCCGCGCGCACCGGCACGCGGTCCTGGATAATGTCGGTGCCGCCGATGCCCGGTTTCATGGCCCACAGCGGTTGCCGCCGCGGCTCCGCGCCGCGTTGGTCGACGATGAGTTGCGCGCAATCCAAATACTTCTTCTCGCCCGTCAGCCGGTGCAACTCGACGAGCCCCATGATCGCCGACGGGTTGTGTGCGAAATAGGGCTTCACGTTCACACCGAGGTTGGCGCACAGAAAATCGGCCGTGCGCCGCGCGACCGCGAGCAGGTTGCCCTGTCCCGTCATGCGATGGTGGATCACGCCGGCGGTGAGCAGGTGACCCATGTTGTAAACTTCGTGGTCCTGCGCCTCTTGAAAGCGCGGCTTGCGCGACACGATTGGCATCGTCGAGAGGTAGCCGTCGGGCTGCTGTGCCGCCGCGATCAGGGCGATGGCTTCGTCCATCCGTTGCCGCAGCGCCGGGTCGCGGTTCAGCCGCCACACGCTGGCGGCGGCTTCGATCCACTTGTAGAGCCACTCGTCCTGCCACGTCGTGCCTTGGTAGGAACCGGAGCCGGGGTTGGCCGCGAAACGAAAATTCTCCAGCACGTGGCCCTCCGCGGGGTCGGCCAGCAACCGCCACGACTCCGCGAGCGAAACCTCGACCAATTGCCGATAACGCTCGGCCCAAAAGCCGCTCGTCCACTCCACCACCTCGAGCGGCAACGGGCGAAGTTGGGCATGCGCACTATGACTGTGGTCGACCACGTAGGCCGGCGCTTCAGCCGCGCGAATCGCGACGGGCGCGGAGAGCGCGATAACGAGAGCGGCCGTTGGAAAATAGCGGCCAACCAGATTCGGAATCGTGTGCATAGGAAAGTTTATCGCTCGAACTCGACTCGGAGCAGACGAAAGGCACCCGGCTCAATGCTCACCGGACAGCCGTTGCCCGAGACGGCGACCGTTTTGCCGGTCACCAAGTCGGTCACCTTGCGCACGGAGCGTTTCGCTGAAACGAGCATGGTCTCGACGCCCACGGGCGCCAGATAGCCCGGATCGATCAAGAGTGCCGTGCACGCATCGGCGGACTGCTGCTGGAGGATGAGACAGACGCTGGCCGCCTGGAGCGAAATCGCCGTCGCACCGCCTGCTAACGACTTCGTCACGCGCGGCGCGGCGTCGGTTGCCGTGAGCCAGTCTCCTTCAAACCGCACGCGTTCCCCATCGGTCTGGATCGCTAGGCCGGACTTCGCCACCGGCGTGCCCGCCGGCAGGACCGGCACCCAGCCATACGGTGTCTGCGGAAAACACGTGCGCACATTCCAGTCCTCCGCATACGCGAGCCGCGGGAAAGCCTCGACAGCGTAAGGCTCGAAAATAAATCGCGCGGGGATGAAACCGCGGCGCAACGCATCGATGTTCCGCTCGTAGTAGGGATAGGCGACCTTGCGCTGCCGGGCCTTGCCTTCCTCCAGCGCCGGGTGGAACGAGCGCACCAGCGTGGTCGTGTTCAGGTTGGCCGGCGACGCGCCCGGCGTGAGCAGATTCTTACGAATCAATTCGTAGACCAGTTCGCGATGCCGGTTCGCAAGCGGCACCACGCCCTGACGCAGATCGGGCCGCAGGTAAGTTTGCCCGCCTTCGATGTGCACCCACGTGCCGCCCAGGGCCACGCCCATCAGCTCCAAGCGCAGAATGATGTCGGCCGGGCAAACATACGTCGGCGAACTGTCGCGGATGCCACGCGGATATTTCCCCCACTCGTGCCAGTTCCAATATTGTGTCGACATCCCGAACTCGCGGCAGAGGCCCGCCGCTTTCAAGCCGAGCATGCCACCGAGCTGAATCTCCGGCTGGAAGGGCTGGTTCGTCGCCCAGATCGGCACCGTCACTTCGCGGTGCTTCGGACTGAAGAGGACGTTGAAAACCTCCGGGTCCGACGGCAGCAGCCCCCACACATCGTGCTTCTCCTTAAAGATCATTTTCATCCCGTGCTCCGCGCAGAAATCGAGTGCGTCGTCGGTCCACTTCAGCACATCTTTGTAGAGCGCCGTGTAGAGGGTCTCGAGGTTTTCGGCGATGTAGAGAAAGCGAAACATCTTCGGCGCCGCCTCCTTGCTGCGGCGGATGGCCTCGCGGCTGAGCCACACCTGGCCGCCGTGCGTGGCAAAGTAGCCGAACGGAATGCCCACTTTCTCCAGCAACGCCGCCCGCGCCACGATTTGATCGGTGGTCATCTTCTGGCCGCGCTCGTGGCCGAGCAGGTCGCTCGCCTCAAACATCACGAGGTATTCGAGCGACGGCGTTTCGAGTTGCCGCAACGCTTCGCGATACTCCCGCAGCGTCGCCTCGGGCACGCGGCCGTATTCGGCTCCGGCCATGAAGATCTTGATCTTCTCGCCGCTGCGGGTCGGCTGCGCCGGCTGCTGTTTCACCGCGGCATGGATCGCCTCAAGGTGCTTCTCCTGATCGGGGACCTTGAACGAGCGAAACTCGTCCGGCTGGCCGTAGCTCAACCGATAGTAGGCCGGATCGCGAAACCGCGACGACGACAGGTAAAGACCGGACCCGGAGCCCAACCATGCCGCGATGCTCGGACTGTTGATTCCGTCCGGCGCCCACATTTCCCAAAGCTCCCCTCCCCCGGCCTCGCGGCTTTGGTAGACGCGCGCTCCCGTGCGATCGAACACCGACACAATATGCATCCCCACCACCACCGTTTCCAGACCCTTGGTTTTGGGATCGAAGTCCCCGGTCCGGATCAACGCATTCGCACCGGTGCCCGAGGCTTTCAACGCAATGGTCACGGGGCTCTCCCAAATCGTCTTCGTGCCATTGTGGGCGATCAGAGTGTGCTGCGCGCCACCTGACACCAACCCGACCACATCGAGCGCGCCGTCCCCGTCGACGTCGGCGAGTTGAAACTGTTCAAGCAATCCGCCCTTCGCGGAGAACTCCTTCAGAACGGTGCCGTCCCGAGCATATACGGTGAACTCGAAGTTCTGACCACCCGCCACGAGTTGGCTGGCGTTTCCTTTCGTCCACTTGCCGAACGCGAAATTCCGCAACGTGCGCTCCTTCTCCCAGATTTTTTTGCCCGAACGATCATACATCGCGAGTCCGCCGGCCACGCCCGAACCCGCCACGTTGTTGCGCACGCTGATCGCGATCTCCGGTTTTCCATCCCCGTCCAAATCGCCGGCCGCAATCCTTTGGGGCCCGCCGGAGCCTTCGAAACTTCGCACCACCACTCCCCTCAAACTCAACGCCCGCACTGCAATTTTGGGATCGACCGAGGATAGCAGGATTTCTTTCACCCCATCGCCATCCACATCGGCCGCGGCAAATTGATACACCAACGCTCCGGCATCGAATCGCAGGGACGGTGCACCGCCCTCCTGCCGCACCGTGACGATTCCGTCGACGTCGCAGCCGACAATTTCCGGCCTCCCGTCACCATCGAAGTCGTCCACCAACAACTCCCAAAACGGTCGCTCGACGGCGAATGCCTTCACGCCGAAGCCCGCACCGGCGGCCGACCGGGTCCGCGCAGTCGGGCGCTTCGGCGCGCTCGTCTTGCGAATTTGCACGTCGGAAAACGAGCACTGACCGTCCAGCACACCCAACTGCACGCGCAACGTTGTCGTGCCCGGCGGCACACTCACCGTGCCTTCCAACGTGCTCCATCGCGTGCCGTTAATCCGCGTCGGTGTCTCGATATCGAGCACCTTTCCGGTGGCGTCGAGGGACACGAGGCCAAGCGAGGCCCGCATCATCACGCCGCCCTTCACGCGGAGGGAATACGCGAACCAGTCGTGCCCGCCCGTCGGAATCTCTTGGGAAATCGCGCCGTCGAGATCGATCGAAGGATTCGTAAGACTCACGCCGCGCTCAGAGGTGAGCAGCTTCACCTGGCCCCGGGTTCGCAATTGCTCGTTGGGTCGCCACGGCTCCAGGACGCTAAAATCTCCTGATCGCACGAGATTGTCGGCTTGGGCTCCGGCGAGCGTTGCACAGACAAGACACAGCACGAACAGCACAATGGTTTTCATAGCGTCAAATACCCTCGTGCGTGACGGCACGGCCGGGACAAGAGTTACGATTGCCGGCCGCCAATTCGGGCTACCCGCGATCACCCGCCCAACGGGAAACATCCGGGAAAATTGCGTGCGGTCGTCGGCATCGGAAACGCGACGCTTGATCGTGTCCGACGATGCCATTGCCACAGGCGAATTCCTTTCTGTTTTTCGAACGCCGTATACGCCACCGCAGCGCAACCTTGCCGCGCAAGTGCAAGAGCGGCGACGCAGCGGATCGCCCGCTCAGAAGCGGAACGTGTTGCTGAGATACCAGCGCTTCTCGGGGGCGAGGCGGGCGGTCGCGATTTCTCCCCACGGCTGCACGCCGATCGGAATCGTGCTCGTGTCGGCAATGACGTTGCGCGCGTTGAGCTGCACCTTCCAGGTGATCCGATCCTGCCACAGCTTGCGCTCGTAGCCGAGCCAGGCGTCGACGTTGGTTTCCGCCGGCGCGTAGTAGGCCCGGGCGAGGTCGAGTTTGACGCTCCCGTCCGGGTTGCGGGAGGTCGGGTAGCCGATGCCGAGTTTGTCTTGCCAGCGCAGGGCGCCGCCGATGCTCCAGCCCTGCAGCTTTTCGCCGAAGAAGGAGCCGCGGTGGAAGGTGTAGCTGGTGACGACGTTGAAGCGCCATTTGCGCTGCTCGGCACTGGCGGAGCCTTCCGTGGCGAGGGCGGTGGCGAGCGGCACGTAGACCAGTCGATCAAGCCAGTCGCCGAAGCGCTCGGTCCCGGGCGGCGGCGGATTGGCGGGCCCGGTGCCGAGCGGATAGCCGCTCTTCGGGATATCGCGCATGTTGACGACGACGCCGGTGCGCGGGTCGGTGATGTTGGAGTTCCATACCGGCGTCATCCGGGCGACGAGTTCCTTGTAGCCGGGGAACGAGTTGGTCTGGACGGTTTCCTGTTTCGCGACGTTGGCGAGGATGCGCCAGTGGCGGGTGGGATTGTAGACCAGTTCGATCTCGGTGCCGCGCGCGACGTAGTCGGTCGTGTCGGTGATGCCGTTGAGCGGGGCGTAGGCGAAGGAGAGGTTGGGGGCGGTCCCAATCGTGCGAAAATCGCGGAGCTGCAGGTAGTCGGCCGGCAGCGGGCTGAGGAGCCGAGCGACCGCGGCGTTCATGAACGGCGCGTTCTCGGGGTTGATGTTGATCTCCCGGGCCCAGAACTCCACCTGCTGCGTGATCGCGTTGTTGTGGGTATTCCCATACCCCAGCAGAGACGATGACGTGGCGAGCACCCCGGTTTCGAAGCGGTTCAGGCGCAGGCTGAGCTTGTCGCCGAAGAGCCCGAGGGTGAGGCCGTATTCCTTGGTGTCGCCTTGGGGCGAGGGCAGCGACTGGTTGTAGGCGTTGATCCGGCCGCCCACGGGCGTGAAGTTCTCCGACGCATTGTAGAACACGCTGAGATCGGTCCGACCAGGCAGGCGGAGGAGCCGTTGGGGCCACTTGAGCACCGCACTGTAGCTCTTGGTTTCTTTGGCGACATTGGGCGGCGGCGTGCGGTCGAACGACAGATCGCCGAAACCCCAATGGACCTTGCCGGGGTCGTTGGCGTTGGCCGGATTTGCCGTGAAACCGATGGTCCGGCGCTGGAAATAGTCCTCGTCGCGCCGCCAGCCCAGCACGGTGATGAGGTGGTCCTGCAACCAATAGCTCTGCAAAATGGCGGCCTGCGACTTGATGACCTCGCGCTGCGCCGTGCCGGTGTTGATGAGTTCGACCAAGGAAGAGGGTGAATCGACGAACGAACCGGGATCGGTCGCGTTGGCCTGCCGCACGAAGTAGTTCACCGGCACCGTCGGCCCCGGGCCGATCGCCGGAATCCGGATCGGTTCGAGGCGCAGCGGGGCGTTGTTGCCGATGATCGACGGCCCGATGTAAACCATCATGGCGGGCCGACGCGCAAACACGCTGATGTTGGGGTTAAGCGCGACGGCCGCCGGGCCATCGGCGGAGAGACGGGTGCTGTAGCTGAGGGTGTCCGCGGCGTTGTTCTCGTAGAGCCCGGTGAGCGTGTGTCGGCCCAGCCAGCGTCCCCACGTTTTGCCCCAGTCCTTGAAATCGTAACGGAGGTAGCCGGTGGCGCGCACCGTCTCGCGGTCGGAGAAATTGTTGCTCCAGTTGGTCTGGCCATAGACGACGTAGGGCCGGCCGAGGTTGGGGTTGGGCTGCCCATTGGGCAGCGTGACGCTGGTATTGACGCGGATGTTGTTGGTGCCGCCCGCAGAGAAGAACGAGTTTCGCGAACGGCGGTCGGCCCGCTGCGTGTCGTAGGCGATTTCGATGCCGACGCGGTCCCGCCAGGCTCGTTGTTCGAGCGCGACGTTGAAGGTGTGGAAGCTGTCGCCCTGACGGGACGACTCGTCGATCATCTGGTTCTTGAAGTCGAAGGCGCTGAAATCCGTGAAGCCCTGCGTCTTGATGCCGGCCGGTGCATTATTGGGCTGCTGGCCTGGAAACACCCGGGAGCCTGTCCAGAAGTCGGCGGGGATTTCCGCGACATTGCGGGTGGCGAGGAGATTGATCGTGTCGGCGGCGAGGTCGCGGTTTACGAGAGACTGGAAAAGCTGGTTCCGGACGGAATTGGCAGCGGTGGCGGCGGTGCTGGGCGTCACCCCGCGAAAGGCCGCGTCGGCCGCACGAGCGGACGGGTTGGAATAGACCATGATGACAAAGTCGGCGATGTGCGCGTTGCTCTGCAGGGCGCCGACGAAGCTCCCCGAGCCTTGCGCCGCGGCATCGGGGTTGCGCGCCGGATCGTCGTAGAAGGTCCAATCGAATCCTTTGCGGCCCTCGGCATACCAATACGACGAAACGCTGTTGAAGGGCAGCACCGTGATCGGCCGGTTGGCCTGGGTGCGGCCCGTCTCGAAGTTCATGCGCAAGGCCGTGGAGCGAAAGGGCTCGAAGGTCAGCGCGCCGTAGAGGCGGCGTTTCTCCTCGAAGGCGGGACGCTGGTTGTATTCCTCGCGGTCGTGCAGGGCGGCCAGGCGCACCGCCAATTTATCGCGGACCAGCACGCGGTTGAAGTCGAAGACGCCGCGGTAGGAGTCGTTGTTGCCGTAGCGGGCCTCAACCTTGTTGGTGTCGCGCCGGAGGTTGGGCCGGAGGAGCGCGGTGTCGACGACGCCGGCGGGACTGCCCACGCCGAAGAGCATGGCGTTGGGCCCGCGATTCACCGTAACCGACTCGGTGTTGTAGGAGTCGATCGCGATGTCGCTCGTGAAGAAGTTGCGGGTGAAGTTGGGGTTGGCGAGGCCACGCGTGCGCGTGGCGCCCTGCGGATTGCTGCGCGGCGCATCGCCGATCACGAGTGGATCGTTGATATCGTTGGTGGTGCCGGAGAAATTACCGCCCGGACCCGCCGCCTCCATGCCGGTGGCGAAAATCAGCAGATCGTTCGCACTGGAGGCGCCGATGTCCGTGAGGAAATCTTTCGTGTAGATCGAGATCGCCGCGCCGAGGTCCTTGACGGGCGTGTTGAGACGCGTGCCGGCGAGGGTGTTGGTCGCGGCGTAGCCGGTATCTTTGTCGGAGGTGACCGTGAACGGACTGAGCACGATGGCTTCCTCGGGAGCGGCTGAAGCGCCGGGCGATGTCGGCGCGGTCTGGGCCGTGGCGACCGCACCGAAGGCGAGCGAGCCGGCGAGAGCGATGAGGCGAGTGAACCTCTCCCCCACGACATATTCGCGTCGCAGCAGATTGATTGTCACGGCGCGGACGGTCTCGAACAAAAACTCAACCTGCTGACCCGACTCATCTGCGCAACGCTTCAGCGTGCTCACGGCATCGCCACCGGCTGACAATAAACTGAATTTTCCAGCGCAGGGGTATTTTGGGGTAGATTTCATGGGATGAGAACAATTCGGGGTGAAACGATTCAGCGCGCTCTTCGCGACCGATACCGGAGCAAACCAAAGTCCTCCGTGCCGAGAGAAGCCGGACGCTCGGTTTTATCGTTGAATCAGTTGGCCGCGTCAGAGGCTGAAGGTGCGCCCCTGCCAGATTTTCCTCTCGTAGCTGGCAACGGCAACCGCATCGATCGCAGGCAGCGCGACGTCGCCTCAAGAAATCTAAGGAACGTTCGACGACTTCACTGCTTTTCGAATCCAAGATTGCCCACCGCTTCGACTGAGCCAGCGAAGCCGCCTGTTTTCATCAGCGGCGTGCGAACTTTCCGCAGATCGTTGCCGAGGAGCGCGATGTTCTCGCACTTTGCATCCTCGATCGCGACGAAGTTCTCGATGGCACCGGCGGGGCGGCAGTCGCGCATCATCGCTCCTCTCGTGCCGCGCAGGCGCACGAGAGGTTCTGCACCTGACATCGGCGCCCGAAGACCACGGAGTTCGACGTCCTCCACATCATCGCACACCACGGCCGGCCGGCTGTCGGCTCCGGCCAGTTCGAGCCGCAGGTCGCGCACCGTGATGCCCCGGGCATGGCGCAACCAGAGGCCGTAGGCCGGCAGAACGCCGAAGGTCGTGTTCTCAGGGTAGTTCGCCTCGCGCTCGGGAATGTTGGCGCGACGCGCATCCGCCAGCGTGCCGCCGCCGGGATAGGTCACGTGGATATTTTCGAGCGTAATGTCCTCCACCGGGTGCCCCGGCAAACCAGCGATGCCCATCGTCGCCCCGACCAGCAACCCTTGGTTGTGCTGCGGCCAACCGGTAAACGGAGCCACCGTCGCGCGAATGCCGCTCACCATAATGTTGCGCAGCCGGGCGATCGGCCGCGGCCGGGTCACTTCCTTGAAACCAAAATCCTGGCCGCGATTGCCGAGCCGGAAAAACAGCGGCGCGGAGACATTGGTCATCGTGATGTTGGACACCACGACGTCCTCAAGATCACCGCCGTCGACCGTCAGAAACTTGACGCCGCCGAGCCCGCAGTTGTCGAAAGCGCAATTGGAAATGCTGACGTTGCGAAAACCGCCGAACGACTGCGTGCCGAACTTCACCGCGGCGCAGCGGCTCGTCGCCTGGCAGTTCGTGATCGTGATATTCACGCAGGGCTGCGGAAACGACGCCTTGATCACGAACGCGTCGTCGTAGGTGCTCATGAAACAGTCGCGCACCATCACCTCCCGGCAACTATCAAGCACCAAGCCGTCCTGGTGGACGAAAAAGCTGCTGTAGACACTGATGCCCTCCACGAAGACTTTCTCGCACAACGCGAGGTGCACGCTCCACATCGCCGATTCCCTCACTGTGAATTTACTCAACCGCACCTGGCGGCAACCTTTCAAAAATAGGTTCTTCGCCGATTATTGTGGGCGAAGTTCGAGCTTTCCGCAGTGAAAGAGTATAGCGATTCGGTAGGTGCCGAAGGAGCGGAAGCCCCGGGCACAGGACTTGATCATCTGGATCTTGGAGTTGAAGCCTTCGGTGACGGCATTGGTGACATGGTGCGTGATAAAGTTGAGGAGTCCGGGCAGGTGCTTTTCGAGCATGGTCGCCACCTTGGTGACCGGCGGTAGTTCGCACTCACGAGCGGTCGTTAGCCACTTGCGGAAGAAAGCGCGGGCCGCCGTCTTCGAGGAAAACAGCCAGAAGCTTTGGAAGGTTTCCCGCACGCCCCACGCTTTAGTCACTTTCAGATCCTTTTTCCGGAGTTCTTTGAAGCACTGCTTTTCCTCTGCCTTCCAGTCGTCGGGATTCTTCAGAAAGAGATATTTGCGTCCCGTCAGCCAGTCTTGGGACGACTCCGAGAGTTCTGCGTGCTCCTGCTTGCGCACGGTGTCCACCGCATCGTTGAGATGCTTCACCACATGAAAACGGTCATGGACCAGATCCGCCTGTGGCACCGTCACACTCGCCGCCTTCATGAAGGCAGGCCACATGTCCAGTGCGACGACCCTGACTTTCGCCAACTGTGCCGGGGGCAATGCTTCCAGAGCCTGCTGGGCGGATGCTTGCTCCCGGTGTTCCACGACTTCCAGCACCCGATTGTGATCCAGATCGCTCAGGACTGTCCCGTAATGGTGGCCCCGGCCAAAGCTCTTTTCATCGAGTCCGACCCGCTCGATGTCCTCCACGCTGCGGCGGGCCAGTCCACGCTCCACCGCGGCCGCCTGGACATCATGCACCTGATGCCAGGACAACTCCAGATGCTGGGCCGCCTGCGATTGGCTGCGCGCCAGCAGCAGCAAATCGATCACTCGCGTTTCAAACTCCACCGTAAAACGCGAACTTTCGTTGGCCCACGGCACCACGACCGTCTTCACCCCGTGCTCCGGGCAATCGCTGCGCGGCACCTGACTGCAGATCCGCGTCGTGCGATTCATCGTGTCCAGATGCCGCCACCAACGCACTCCGGCATGATCATAGACCGCGCATGCCCGCCCACATTCAGCGCACGGCACCTTGTAGCTGGCCGGCCACTCCACCTCGATCTCCACGCTGCGTTCTCCGTCCTTCAACTCCACCGCCACAACCCGCCACGGTTCTTTCAACTCCAAGAGACTGCGAAAAAAATTCAGCACATGCCGGTCAGTTTCACGCTTCATATCCCTTGCTTACCACTTCCATCGGGAACCCACAATAATCGGCGAAGAACC
>CALRZR010000119.1:0-21571 GCA_943372705.1 Opitutus sp. GAS368
GAAGGTTTTCGAGACGGGGACCGTGTAGGCGAAATCGAAGTCAGGCTGGTAGTGATACGTCATCTTCTGGTCGTCGCCATCGCCGCCGCCGGACTGGCGGCGGAAGTTAAACTCGCGGGAGTTTTGGTTGACGTAGACTTTGTAGCGGAGTTCGGCGCGGGAGGCTTCGAAGGCGGTGCGGCTGACCATGTTGATGCCGCCGGCGAGGGAGGCGGGCATGTCGGGCGTGGGGACCTTGTAGATCTCGACGCGTTGGGCGTTGGAGAGGGAGAAGGCCTGGAGGAGGGTGTTGCGGGTGGGGCCGGCGGAACCGGCGGCGTTCACATCGTCGCCGTCCATGGCGATGTTGGTGTAGTTCGACGGGAGGCCGCGGAGACCGATCTGCACGGAGTTCATCTGGTCGGTGCCGACGTCGACGCCGGGGAGGAATTTCACGAATTCACCGAGGTTGTTTTGAATCACATCGCCGAGGGCATCGGTGGAGAGGACGGTTTTGATGCCGGGGGAAAAGCGCTGCTCGTTGATGGCGATGGTGGCGGCGTTGGTCTCGCGGGCGGCGCCGACGACGAAGGAGTCGAGTTTCACGGTGCCATCGGCCGCGACGGAACCGGGGGCGGCGGGCGTGGAGCCGGCGGGGAGGAGCGCGAAGTCACGCTGCGTGGTGGAGCCCGGGGCGACGGCGAGGGTGACGGTTTGCGGGGCGAGGCCGGTCGAGAAAACGGTGAGGGTGATGTTGCCGGGGGTGAGGCCGGTCAGGCGGAATTCGCCGAAGGCATCGGTGAAGATTTCGCGATTGGTGCCGGCGACGGTGATGCGGGCGTTTTCGAGCGAGAGATTGGCGGCCTGGTTTTGCACGCGGCCGGTGATCGTCGCGGTGGCGGATTGGGCGCGGGCGGGTGCCGAGGCGACGGTAAGCGAGAACAGCACGGCGGCGCAGACGGTGAGTGCGCGGGCCAAGTGGCGGAGGAAAAACGGCGTGGTCATGGTGGTGATGGGGCGGGGGTGGAGGCCGCGTGGTAGGCGCGGTTCAGGGGAGGGAGTAGGGAGCGAAACTGTTCCGGGGAGCGAGGGGAGGGGCGATGTTTTTTTGCAGCAGGCATGGGTGAGGGCGCAAAAAAAGCGCCGCGGTGAGGCGGCGCTGGTTGGTCACGGCGAATGAGGGCGGGTCAAAGACCCGGCCCTACTTTAATTGTAGAAGATGGCTTCGTTGGACTGGAAGAGGGCGTGGGCGAGCTTGGCCCAGGCGTCGAGGGGAGTCTGGGCGAAGACGCCGCCGACTTGGGCGTTGAAGCGGTTGGCCTGCTGCTTGCCGGCTTTGGCTTTGGCGGCGGCGAGGCGGGCGTCGCGGGCGGACACTTTGGCGGCGGGCATTTCGGAGGAGAGCTCGACGTCGGTGCCGGTGGGATTCGACTTCACGTAACGGAGGCCGAGGTCGACTTCTTTTTTCGTGGGCCAGCGTTGGAAGATCGCGAGGTAGAGAGAAGTGACGCGGAGATCGTCGGACTTGAGATCGGCGAAGGCTGGGCGGTCGACGAGTTTGCGGGCGGTCTCGATGACCATCGGGCTGTTCATGAGGAAGAGCGCCTGTTGGGGAACCAGCGTCTCGTAGCGGCGGCCGGAGGCGACGTCGGGGCTGGGGAAATCGAATTGGGTGAGGAGCTCGGGCGGATTGGTGCGGTCGATCATGGTGTAGATCGAGCGGCGTTTCGCGAAACCCTCGGAGCTGATCGCGACGGGCTGGCCGCCGCGGGTGCGGTCGAGCTCGCCGGTGATCGCGAGGAGGGAGTCGTGGAGTTCTTCAAAATCCATGCGGCGGAGATTGTAGCGCCAGAGGAATTTGTTGTTGGGATCGGTCTCGGCGTAGGCGGCGTTGGCCTTGGTGCTCTGTTGGTAGGCGGCGCTGGTGACGATGAGGCGGTGCATCGCTTTGATGGACCATTTGTTTTCCACGAAGGTGGCGGCGAGGTAGTCGAGGAGCTCGGGATGCGTGGGCGGGGCGGACATGTTGCCGAGATCGTCGGGCGTATCGACAAAACCGACACCCCAGTGCTGCTGCCAAAGGCGGTTGACCATCACGCGGGCGGTGAGGGGATTCTTCGGATCGGCGATGGCCTGGGCGAGCTGGAGGCGGCCGGAGCCTTCGCGCCACTCGGGTATTTTCTTCGGGTCGGGGGAAAGGATCTCGAGGAAACGGCGGGGAACGATGGGGCCCTTGTTGGTGTTTTCACCGCGGAGAAGGATCGGGTAATCGCGGGAGCGCGGGACATCGGTGACGGCGTTGGCGCGGATGGGGGCGCCAGGGTGCTTGAGCTCGAGGTCGGTCTTGTCGCGGTAGAGTTCGCGTTCCGCGCGCTGGAGCTCCTGGCGTTTTTTCGGATCGATCTTGGCGACGGCGGCGCCCTTGGCTTTGCCTTTGCCGCCGGTGGCGCGACGGAGTTCGGCCTGCTCGGCCTTGAGGTCGGCCTCGCGTTTGTCGAGGGCCTGCGATTTGGCGAGGTAGTCGAGGTAGTCGGAGGTCTGCGGAACTTTGGCGAGCATCGGGGGGAGCTCGGTCGGGACCACGGTGTTGGCGAAGACGCCGTAGAGGGCGTAGTAGTCCTTCATCGTGATGGGGTCGAACTTGTGGTCGTGGCAACGGGCGCAGGTGACCGTGAGGCCGAGGAAGGCCTTGGTGGTGACGTCAATTTGGTCGCCAATGATGTCTTCTTTGCGGCCGTTGAATTGGTTGCCGAGAGAGAGGAAGCCGAGGGCGGCGAGGCCCCAGCGGGTTTCGCCGGTGGTCTTGAGGCGTTCGCCGGCGAGTTGGGCGAGGATGAATTTATCGTAGGGGAGATCGGCGTTGAAGGCATCGATGACCCAATCGCGGTAGGTCCACGCATGTGGGAAACGGTTGTCCTGCTGGCCCGGTGCGTCGCCCTTGGTGTCGGAGTAACGGGCGACATCGAGCCAGTAGCGGGCCCAGTGTTCGCCGTATTGCGGCGACGCGAGGAGGCGGTCGACGATCTTGGCGTAGGCGTCGGGGGAGGTGTCGTTGACGAAGGCCTGCACATCGGCGGGATGCGGGGGGAGACCGATGAGATCGAAATAGATGCGGCGGATGAGATTGGTTTTCTCGGCGGGGGTGTTGGGGGTCATCCCGTTGCTCTCAAGTTTCGCGAGGACGAAGTTGTCGATGGGGTTCTTGATCCACGCGGCGTCCTTCACGGCGGGCACGGCGGGCTTTTTCACGGGTTTGAAGGACCAGTGATTCTTGCCGACACCGGCGTAGGCGGGGTTGCCGCCCTTGCCGATATTGCTGCGGGGATCGGGGGCGCCGCGGCGGACCCATTCGGTGAGGTCGGCGATCTGGGCGTCGGTGAGTTTCTCGCCCTTGGGGGGCATCTGGAGATCCTCGTCTTTGTAGCGGACGGCTTGGATGAGGAGAGATTGGTCGGGCTTGCCGGGGACGATGGCGGCGCCGGTGTTGCCGCCGGCGAGGGTGGCTTCGCGGGAATCGAGGAGGAGGCCGCCTTTTACTTTTTCGTCCTTACTGTGGCACTTGTAACAGTGCTCGGTGAGGATGGGGCGGATTTTGGATTCGAAGAATTTGAGATCGGCGGCGGAGAGAGTGGGCGTCGCGATCGGCGGGTGGCCGCTGGGCATGTCGGCGGCGCGGGCGGACGGGGCGAGGGCGACCGCGGGGAGAAAGATTAAGAGAAAGAGGAAAGAGAAAGAGGGCGGGCGGGAGTCCACCCGCTGGCGCTCGCGGCGACGGGAAAGGCGGTGCGGGATCATGAGAGGATGGGCTTGATGACGTTGCCGGCGACGTCGGTGAGGCGGAAGTCGCGACCGTTGAAACGGTAGGTGAGCTTCGTGTGGTCGAGGCCCATGCACTGAAGAATCGTGGCGTGGAGGTCGTGCGGGTGGACCTTGTTGTTAATGGCGGCGGCGCCGAACTCGTCGGTCTCGCCGTAGACGGTGCCGCCCTTGATGCCGCCGCCGGCCATGACGACGGAGAAGGCTTTGGCGTTGTGATCGCGGCCGGGGTTTTCGGAGCCGTTGCGGTCGCGGGTGGGTTTGCGGCCGAATTCGCCGCCCCAAATGACGACGGTGGAATCGAGGAGGCCGCGCTGTTTGAGATCGGTGATGAGGGCGGCGAGCGGTTGGTCGATCTCGCCGGCTTTGGTGGCGAGGCGCGTCTGCAGATCCTGATGGTGATCCCAGCCCTGGTGCCACACTTGGACGACGCGGACGCCGCGCTCGATGAGGCGGCGGGCGATGAGGAGTTGTTTGGCCTGCTCGCCGCCGCGACCGCCGGTCGTGATACCGTAGGCGGCGCGGGTGGCCTCGGACTCTTTGTTGATATCAAAGGCGTCGAGCGACTCGGCCTGCATGCGGAAGGCGATCTCGTAACTCTCGAGTCGCGTTTCGAGCGCGGCGTCGCGCTGGAGATTCTGGGCGTGGACCTCGTTGAGTTGGTGAACGAAGTCGAGTTGGCGGCGCTGCTCGGCTTTGCCGACGTAAGTGTTGCGGATGTTCTGGATCATCAGCGGCACGGATGGCGCCTGCGTGTTAATGCTCGTGCCTTGGTAGACGCCGGGGAGGAACGCGGACTGGTAGTTGGTGGAGCCGCCGGGAGGCAGGCCGCCGCCGCGGAGGGCGATGAAACCGGGGAGATTTTGGTTTTCCGTGCCGAGGCCGTAGACGAGCCATGAGCCCATGCTGGGTTTGGCGATGCGGAGGGAGCCGGTATTCATGAACACGGTGGCGACCTCGTGCGCGGGGATGTCGGTCCACATCGAGCGGATGACGGCGAGGTCATCGGCGTGTTGGGCGGTCTTGGCAAAAACCTCGCTGACCTCGAGTCCGCTCTGGCCGTATTTGGAAAACTTGAACGGCGAACCGAGAGCGATTTCTCCGCCGGTGATCGACTTGCCGTTCATGCGCATGAGCGAGGGCTTGGGGTCCCACGTGTCGACGTGCGACGGGGCGCCTTGGGCGAAAATGTGGATGACGGCTTTGGCTTTGCCGGGGAAGTGGGACGGGCGCGGAGAGAGCGGGCCGGCGGCGATCTTGGCCTGGGCACCCACGAGGTCACGGGGATCGAGGAGGCCGGCGAGGGAGAGGGCGCCGACGCCCATGCCCATGCGGTTCAAAAATTGCCGGCGGGTGAGGAAGTAGTCCTCAAGGTTGGTCGAAATGCCCTGGCAGGTGTGGTGATCGTGGTGGTGGGTCGACATGGGAAGTGGAAGGTTGAACTAAGGAGGGAGGGACGGAGGCCCATTAGGGCGAAGGCTGGTAACTAGAAGAATTGCTTGCCGGCGGAAAGACGCGTTTGGCGAGGCGCGGTTTCAGGGGAAAGCAGGAAGCGGGGCACTGCGTAGTTGGCGATTTGCGGGGGGCGAGGCAAACGCTTTGACGCGGGTGGGGGAGGTGCTCACGTTCGCCGCCGATGCTTCCCGAGTCTACCCCTGCTGTGGCGCACGGCGCCCCGCCCAAGGCACAACGCAACACCCTCTACCTCCAAGTCCTCGCCGGCATCGTGCTCGGCGGCGTGCTCGGCTACGTAAAACCCGCGTGGGGGATCGAGCTGAAACCGCTCGGCGACGCGTTTGTGAATTTGGTGAAGATGCTGATCGGGCCGATCATCTTCACGACGGTGGTGGTCGGGCTCGCGGGCATGGGCGACCTGAAGAAGGTCGGGCGCGTGGGGGCGAAGGCGCTGATCTATTTCGAGATCGTGACGACCCTGGCGCTGATCATCGGGCTCGTGGTATCGAACGTGTTTCAGCCCGGCGACGGGTTTCATGCAAACACCGCAAATCTCGACGCCAAGAGCGTGACGAAATACACGACGGCGGCGCAGGGGATGAGCACGGTGGACTTCCTGATGCACATCATCCCGAAGACCTTTGTGAGCGCGTTTTCGGAAGGCGAAATTTTGCAGGTGCTGCTGCTGGCGGTGTTGTTCGGCTTGGCGCTTGGCAAACTCGGCGACCACGGGCGGCCGATCCTGAATCTGCTGAACGAAATCGCGCGCGTGTTTTTCGGAATCGTGGGAATCGTAACCAAGATCGCGCCGCTGGCGGCGGGTGGCGCGATGGCCTACACGATCGGGCAATTCGGTCTCGGCTCGCTCGCGAAACTCGGCGGGCTGCTGCTGTGCGTCTACCTGACGTGCGCGCTGTTTATCGCGGTGGTGCTCGGTGGGATCGCGCGGGTGGCGGGCTTCAGTCTCTGGAAAATTTTGAAGTATATCCGCGAGGAATTGCTGCTCGTGCTGGGCACGTCGTCGTCGGAATCGGCGCTGCCGGCGCTGATGGACAAGATGGAGAAAATCGGCTGCGCGCGACCGGTGGTCGGCATCGTGGTGCCCTCGGGTTACTCGTTCAATTTGGATGGCACGTGCATCTACCTGACGATGGCGGCGCTGTTTCTCGGCCAGGCGACGGACGCGCATTTGTCGCTCTGGGAACAGCTCGGTTTGCTGGGCGTATTGTTACTCACTTCGAAGGGGGCGGCGGGCGTGACGGGCAGCGGATTTATCACGCTGGCGGCTACGTTGCAGACGACGGGCCGCAAGGAACTCGTGGTGGCGATGGCGCTGATTTTGGGGGTGGACCGGTTTATGTCCGAAGCTCGGGCGATCACGAATTTCATCGGCAACACCGTCGCGACGCTCGTGGTGGCGAAGTGGGACAAGGCGTTCGACGAGACGAAGGCGGGCGAGATTTTGGCGGGCAAGCGGAGCGGGTGAGGGTGCGGGAGGGGCGGGTGTCTGCGCGGCTGCGCGGTGCAGGCCCGCCACAACGGCTCCTCAGCGCGTGAGTCGCGCCCACGTGAAGTGGGGGCTGCGCGCGCCACTCATGGCCCGACGAATCCACAGGAGCGCCAGCGGTTCGAGTTCGCGCGCGGCGCGCAATCCGCCGGCATCGAATGTCTCGAAGCCGATCTCCTCGGCGAGGCGTGCGACGGTTTGTTTTGCGGCGACATCGTCCGCTGCGAGAAACATCAGGGGATGCAGGCCCGCGGCGTTTGGGTAGCGCGCGTCGGCGAAGTTCTCCCAGCCATAGGTGTTAAACGCCTTCACGACGTGCGCGCCCGTCGCCCAACGCGCCACGGTTTCGCCACCCGAATCGCTGAACCCGATCGTCAATTCAAGGCCGACGCCCGGGGTGAATTTCAGCGGATTGGTGCAATCTATGAGAATCTTGCCGCGAAGATCGCCGGCGGCCGCCAACACGGCCTGGGCTGCGTCCCACGGCGTCGCCAGCGCAACGACGTCGGCCCCGTGGGCCGCATCGCCAAGCGCGACAGCCCGGGCGCCGGCGCCGGTCGCGTCGAGTAACGCGCGGTGTTTTTCCGAGTTCGGCTCGCGCACGCCGTAGCTGATGGCATGGCCGGCTTTCGCCAAACTGCGGCCGAGCGCGCCGCCCACGTTGCCGGCGCCGAGGATTGCGATGTTCATGGCGAAATTATTTGCCGAGCGCCTCGATGACCAGACGAGCCGCCGCGCTCCCGGAATTCTGCTGCTGGCCGGTGATGAGTCGGCCGTCGCGAACGGCGAACTCTTCAAACGCGTTGTGGGTGATGAAATTGGTGCCGGCGATTTTGCGCGCCTCGGTCTCGATCCAGAACGGCTGAATTTTTCCGCCGACGGCCTGTTCGGCGAATCGCTCTTCGCTGTTGGCGAAGCCCGTCCATGTTTTTCCTTCGACGAGCAACTTGCCGTCGGTGGTCCGCACCTTGAGCAACACGCACGTGCCGTGGCACACGAGGGCGACGACCTTGCCGGTCTCGTAGGCGCGCGCCACAAAGGCATGCAGGGTGTCGTCGTTAATGAACGTGACCATCGGCGACTGCCCGCCGCAGACGAAGATTGCGTCGTAGTCCGCGAGTTTCACATCGGCCAAGCGCGTCGTTTTTTCCAACATGGCTGCCATGCGCGGAGTGCTGAGCACGCCCATGCTCACGATATCGTTGGCCGAATAACCGCTCGGGTCGCGCGGATCGCTGTAGCTGTCGACGACGGATTGGCCGCCCTGCGGACTGGCGAGTTCGACGGTGTAGCCGGCTTGCACAAAATCGAGCCACGGGTGCGTGAGCTCGGCGGCCCAGAAGCCGACAGGCCAACCGGTGACTGGCGAAGTCGCCGGATTGGCGACGATCATGAGGATGCGTTTGGGAGCAGAGTTTTGCGGCGAGTTCATGAGCTCAGTTTATCGCGGACCGCGCGGCGCGACCAATACAACTTTCCTTCCGCCGCCATACGCGCCAAGTATGGCCGCATGGAACTTCGCCATTTCCGCTATTTCGTGGCCGTCGCGGAGACGCTCAATTTTTCACAGGCAGCGCGCCGTCTGCACATTGCGCAGCCGCCGCTGAGCGCCCAGATCAAATCACTCGAGGACGAACTGGGCGTGCGGCTTTTCGATCGCAGTTCGCGGGGAGTGGCGCTCACCAAGGCGGGCCGGGCGCTGCTGCCGGCGGCGCGCGACACACTGAACGCCGCGCAGCGTGCGGCCGAGGCCGCGCGGGTGCTCGCCACGGGGAAATCGGGACTCCTGCGAATCGGCCTGATTTCACCCGCGGCCACGCCCGAGCTCGCTGTGCTGTTTAGAAAATTCCATCGCGCCTCTCCGCTCGTGCAGCTGCGGGTGCGGCAGGATGACGCCGCGACGCTGCAGCGTCTGCTCGAAGCCGATCAAATCGACCTCGCCATCACCCGCCCGCTCAACGCGACGCCCCGTTTTCGCCAATGGAAACTCGGCGACCAAGAGCAGGGACTCGCGATTCCGGTCGACCACCCGTGGGCAAAGCGGCGCAGCATTCCCATCGCGCTGCTGCATCGGACGCCGCTCCTGCTGATCAACCCCGAGTCCAACCCCAACTACGGTCAACTGCTGCTCGGTCGCTGCGCTCAACGCGACGTCCAGCCGATCATCAACTATGCGGCGGACGATCTGGCTACGTTGATCTGGCTGGTCGCCGCCGGAATCGGCGTTTGTCCGTATCTGCTTTCCCTCGCGGCAACGGCGCCGAGCTCCGTCGTATTGGTGCCGTTCTCACCTCGCCTCAACCAACTCGAGCTCGTCGCGATTTGGCCCGCCCAGCAATCCTCGCCCGCGCTCGAAGCGTTTGTGGCGACGCTGCAAACGGGGACGCCGGCCAAGCGCGGTCCATAGGATTGGTTCCGGTTCGTGCGAACGCTCGGAGCGCGCGGGAGGCGTCTGGGCGAATGGGCGCGGGCGACGCGCGCGATCGGGTGGAGCGGGGTAGGCAAAGAGCGAGTTATCGGTGTGGCGCGTTGATTTCGCGGTGGAGCCAGCCGCGGGCGTAGGCCCAGTCGCGTTTGGCGGTGGGGACGGAGATGCCGAGCGCGTCGGCGGTTTCTTCGAGGGTGAGGCCGGCGAAGTAGCGCAGTTTCACGAGTTCGGCTTTGCGCGCGTCGAGCACGGCGAGGCGGTCGAGCGTTTCGTGGACGGCGAGCAATTCCTCGTCGGCAGCGCTGGGCGCAACGAGGTCGAGGCCGGGCGTGTCGGCATCGACGCGGGTGAGGTCGCCGCCATGGCGATGGCGGAGTTTGCGGCGGGCCTGATCGATGAGGATGCGGCGCATCGCTTCGGCGGCAGCGCCGAAAAAATGGCTGCGGCCATTCCACGTGGGCTGGTCGGGGCCGGACACGCTCAGCCACGCTTCGTGCACGAGCGCGGTGGGTTGGAGGGTCTGGCCCGGGCGCTCGCGCGCGAGTTTCGCGGCGGCGAGTTTCCGCAGCTCCTCATAAACGAGCGGGAGCAATTGCTCCGCGGCGCGCGGCTCGCCGTTCTGCGCGGCGAGGAGGATTTGCGTAAGGTCGTTCACGGCCGGGGGGCGGCGGCGGCTTTGGCCGCGAGTTCGAACGCGTCGAGTTTGCTTTGCCACGCGGTGAGCTGCGGCGCTTGGGCCGGATCGGTTTTCGCCCAGTCGGTGTAAAGCTGGACGTGGGCGTGGTGCAAATCGCGTTGGGTCTCGAGGCGAAAATAGCCGAGCGATACCTCGATGGTCCACGCTTCGGAAAGATGGTAGGCAGTTGCGCGCAGGTCGCCGAGCTGCGTCAGGTTTTTGGCGAGTGCGAGGTGGCTTCTGACCGTCTGTGGATGCTTGGGGCCGAGATGTTGCTGGCAAAGCGCAAGGTGCTCGCGGTTCGTGGCGATCGCACGGGCGAGGTCGCCGCGCGCGGTTTGCACGAGTGCGAGCACTTCAAGCGACGGCAGGATGTAGCCGTTGTCCTCCCCCGCGGTGGCGCGACGGGCGGCCAGCGCATCGCGGCACACGGCTTCGGCTTCGTCGTGGCGCGACTGCTCGAGCAGCAGACGGGCGTGCAGTTCGAGCGTAGCGGGAAAGTGGCGGCCTTTCCGTCCGAACACCTGCTCGAAGATGGCGAGCGCGCGACGGCACTCAGCTTCGGCGGCCTCGCGATCACCTTTCTTGCGCAGAAACTGGGCGAGCGACAGATGGGACCAGCCGATGAAGGTGTTGTTGGGACTGAACTCCTGTTGCGCATAGGCGAGCTGCTCGCGGAAGAGGGTGTCGGCCAGGGTCAGGTTGCCACGTAGCGACCAGGCCCAGGCGAGCGAACCAAGCGAACTCCAAAGCCTGGTCGGGGCCAGATTGCGCTGGGCGCGGAGAGCGGTCGTGGCCTCGTTGAGCATCGGCTCGGCTTCGCGAAACTCACCCTGTTCGATGAGGCATTCGCCGACCGCGATTTGCGCCTCGACGACCCGGTAAGAGGTCGGACCGGCGCGCCGGCGGCGAAGGGCGAGGGCTTCGCGCAGCATGGCTTCGGCGAGCGGAAGATTGCCCGCCTGTCTTTCGTAGTCGGCGAAGATGTGGAGCGTGCGGGCAACGTCCTCGTGGTGGGGCCCCAGCACCCGGCGTTGGGACGCGAGCAATATACGCCCGGTGGCGGCGGCCTCGCGATAGTGGCCGCGTTTCTGTTGCGCGGAAGCGAGCACGCGCAGCACGTCGTGCCGGATGGCCTGTGTCTCCCGTTGCGTAGGGTGCAGGAGCGTGAGCGCCTCCCGGAGGAGCGGCTCGGCGCGCACGGGGTCGCCGCCGTCAAGGACGGCCATGGCGAGTTGGTTGAGCGTAAAGGCGAGAGCGGCCGGGTCGGGGCGTTTGCGCGCGAGCTCGACGGCGGCGCGGAAGGCGGACTCGGCGCGGGCGTATTCGCTGATCCCGTAGAAACCCCAGCCGAGGGCGTAGTAGAGTTCGCCCTGGACTTCGGGCTGTTCGTGCAGGGCGATGGGCACGCGCTTGGTGGCTTGATCGAGCATGGCCGTCAGCAAGGCGGTGTCGCGGCCCTTGATCACGGATGGGCCGATCTCACCGAAAATGGATTTGAGGAATCCGGCGACCTGACTGCTTTTCGCGGCCTCGGCTTTCGCGGTTTTTTCGGCGTGCGTCGCGCGGACGGCCTGCCAGGTGGCGACGCCGGCACCGACGAAAACGGCCAAGGCGACGGTCGTGCCGCCGACGAAGGCGAGGCGGTGGCGCCGGATCGTTTTTTGTAGGCGGTAGGCGGCGGTCGCGGGCCGTGCGAGCACGGGCTCGCTCTGCAAATAGCGCGCGAGATCTTGCGCGAGACCGGCGGCGGTGTCGTAGCGGCGCGTGCGATCCTTTTCGAGGCAGCGCATGACGATCCAGTCGAGGTCGCCGCGGAGGAGCGTGGAGAGTTGTGCGGGCGCGGTGCCGCGGAGTTGCGCGATCGTGGTGCGGTCGAGGTCGGTGAGCGTGGCGAGACGCGTGGAGGGTCGGGGCGGATCGACCTCGCGGATGACGCGACGGATCTCGTCGAGTCCGGTGGCGACGAGCGTCTGCGGATCGAACGGCGGGCGACCGGCGAGCAGTTCGTAGAGCAGGACGCCGAGGGAGTAGATGTCGGAGCGGGTGTCGATATCGAGGCAGCTGAGTTCGGCTTGCTCGGGGCTCATGTAGGCGGGGGTGCCGATGAACTGTTCGAACGCGGTGAAGAGCGTGGCGTCGGTGAGTTTGCCCTGCGTGGCCTTGGCGATGCCGAAATCGATGATCTTCGGGACAGGGCGCCCGTCATGGAGCGTGACGAGGAGATTGGAGGGCTTGAGGTCGCGGTGGATGATGCCCTTTTGGTGCGCGTGTTGGACGGCGTGGCAGACGGAAGTGAACAACTCGAGGCGGGCGGTGGTGGAGAGGTTTTGTTCGTCGCAGTAGCGCGTGATCGGGATGCCGCGGACGAGCTCCATCACGAAGAACGGCCGGCCGGAGTCGGTCGCGCCGGCGTCGAGGACGCGCGCGATATTCGGATGATCCATCAACGCGAGGGCCTGGCGCTCGGCTTCGAAGCGGGCGATGACCTCGCGGGTGTCCATGCCGAGCTTGATGACTTTTACGGCGACGCGCCGGACGACGGGCTCCTGTTGCTCGGCGAGGTAGACGATGCCGCAGCCGCCCTCGCCGACCTTTTGGAGGAGCTTGTAGCGACCGATGCGGTCGCCGGGTTTTTCCGCGGGGAGCGGGGCGGGAACGGGCGTGCGGTCCGCGGCAGGCGCGGCCATGAAGCCGGTGTCCTCCTCGGCGCGGAGGAGCGCGTCGACGTTGGCGCGGAGTTGCGCATCGCCTCCACAGGCGCGCTCGAGGTAGGCGGCGCGTTCGGCGGGCGGGAGTGCGACGGCGCTGGCGAAAATTGTTTCTTCGGACGGAGGGAGGGACGGTGTGGACATGGGGTGGCTGATGGCGGTTATCAGCCAGTGCGCGGTTTCTCGCTAAAAAGGATCACGAAAAATCGCAGGGGCGCGAATATCCGAGCGGGAGCGGTGGCCGTGACGGCCTAGCGCGGCGGTGACGAGAACCACGCGGGGAGCCACGTCGAGAGGGCGGGGACGTAGGTGATGAGCAGCACGCCGATGAACATCACGAGGAGCAGCGGGAGCACGGCGCGGATGACTTCGCCGAGGGGTTTTTTCAGGCGCGACGAGGTGAGCAGGAGATTGAGGCCGACGGGCGGGGCGAGGAAGCCGAGCTCCATGTTCGCGAGGAAGATCACTCCGAGGTGGATCGGGTCGATGCCGAGGCGGAGGCCGATGGGGACGAGGAGAGGCACGACGACGATGATGGCGGCGTAGATTTCCACGAGGCCGCCGACAAAGATGAGCACGACGTTCAGGCCGAGGAGGAAGAGCCATTTCGACGGGATGTGGGTGAGACTCCAGTTGGCGAGGGTGTCGGGGACTTGGGCGTCGACGAGGTAGTTGGTGAGGCCGAGCGCGACACCGAGGATGAGCAAGATGCCGCCGACGAGGAGGCCGGCTTCGGCCATCACGCGGCGGCCGTCGCGCAGGAGGTTGAGGTCGCGGTGGATGACGGTGACGACGAAGAAGGCGTAGGCGGCGGTGATCGCGGAGACTTCGACGGACGAGGCCCAGCCGGCGAAAAGCGGGACAACCGAAACGACGGGCAGGGCGAGCTCCCATTTCGCGGCCCAGAGGGAGCGGCGGGCTTCGGCGAGATCGAACTTCGGCGCGGTGGCGGCGCCCTTGCGGCCGGCCCAGAGGCCCCACGCGGCGGTCATCGCGATGAGAATCACGCCCGGGATGAAGGCGCCGAGAAACATCGCGCGGATATCGACGCGCGCGACCATCGCGTAGAACAACACGGGTAGACACGGCGGCAGCAAGATGCCGAGGGAGCCGGCGCCGGTCATCATGCCGAGGGCGTCGCGCTCGGAGAATTTTGCGGCGCGCAAGACGGGCATCAGCAATCCGGCGAGCGCGAGGATCGTGACGCCGGAGCCGCCGGTGAACGCGGTGAAGAACGCACAGACGAGCGCGGCGGCGATGGCGGGGCCGCCGCGGATGTGGCCGGCGAGGGCGTTGAAGACGGCGACGAGGCGACGGGACGAACCGCCCTCGGCGAGAAAATAACCGGCGAGCGTGAAGAGCGGGATGGCGGGGAGCGTGGGGTTGACGACGAGGCGGTAGTGCTCGACGGGCATGGCGGCGATCGGGAGATCGTTGCCCCAAAAAAGAATCAGCCCCGCGCCGCCCAGGAGGACGAAGATGGGCGCGCCGAGGGCGGAGGCGGCGACGAGCAGCGCGATGGCGGGCCAGATCAACGAGGCGGCGGCGACCGGCGGCCACGTGCCGAGCGCGAGGAGACCGGCGGCGGCCAACGCGGCGGCAGTGCGACCGCGCCAGGTGGGGGCGGCGAGCCGGAGCAGGCGCCACGTGATGACGGCGAAACCGAGCGGAAGCATGAGCTCGACGACCCAGAGCGGGATGCCGAAGAGGAAAGTCTGCGCGGCTTCGCGTTCGACCTCGATATAGTGAAAACTGGCGACAACGAGGGCGCCGGCGACGGCGGTAGAAACCGTGGCGTTGAACCACTGGGCAGCGGCGGCCCACTTGCCGCGCAGGAGCTGCGGCACGGTGGAAAACGCGAGCAGGCGACCGTCGCGCGCGGCGAGGGCGCCGCCGGCCATGCTGATCAACAAGGTGAGGTGTTGGACAAGCGTGTTCGAACCGGGGACGCCGCTGCGGAAGAGCGAGCGCAGCACCATCTCGGCGAGCGGGAGAATGACCATCGCGCCGAGGGCGAGGGCGACGAGCGTATCTTCGGCAGCGCGCCAACGACGCTGCGCGGGCGAGGCGGGCTCGGGCGCGGAAAAGAGGGCGGAGTCGCCGACGTTGAAGGCGGCACCACTCACGGAGCGGGACGGGCGGCGGCGCGGAATTCGGCGAGGTGTTTTTGCACGGCGTCGAAAATTTCCACGGGCACGCGGGTGCCGCGCATGCGCTGCGTCAGATCAGCGGCGAGGGTCTGCCACTCGGCGGCGGCGGCGGGGGTGAGGGTGTGGACCTTGAGGCCGCGTTGGGCCATGACGCGCACGGCTTCGGTGTCTTCGAGGCGTCCGCGCGTGCGGAGTTTTTCGCCGGTTTCATCGGCGGCGGCGCGGAGGCGGGCGCGTTGAGCCTCGGGAATTTTTTCCCAGATGTCGGTCCGCACGATGGCGGCGCCGACGATCGGCACCCAGTTGACTTCGAGCATGTGCGGGGCGGGACCGTAGAGCTGGCCGGCGAGGGCGGTGAGCGGGGGGAGCGGCGCGGCGTTGATGAGATCGGTGTTGAGGCCGAGGAGCAGGTCGCTCGTCTCGAGGGGCACGGGGCGGAAGCCGGTGGCCTTCATCGTGGCGATGTGCAACTCGTCGCCGGCCCAGGTGAAGAGTTTGGTTTTGCGCACGTCGTCGGGCGTGAGGACCTGGGCTTTGGAGAAAAAGCGGACCCAGCCGGCGTCGCCCCAGCAGAGGACTTCGAAACCTTTGGCGCGCAGGCGGGCTTCGAGGATGGGGCGGAGTTTTTCGCGGACGTAGTCGACCTCGGCCCAGGTGCGAAACGTGAGCGGCATGAGCTGCAGGCCGGTGACGCCGGGGTCGATTTCGGAGAGGCCGACGACGGTGAAGAGGCCAGCGTTGATTTGTTTGATGCGGATTTTTTTCACCATCTCCGCCTCGCCGCCGAGACGGCCGTCGGGGAAGAGCGTGAGTTTGACGGCGCCGTCGGAGTCTTTGCGCCAGCGCTCGCCGAGCTCCTGCAACATGAGGTGTTGCGGCGTGCCGCTCGGGAGAATCGTGCCGAGGCGGATGGTGACGGCTTCGGCGGCGTTGGCGGCAGGCGCGAGCAATCCGAATAGAAGGGTGAAGGTAGCGAGTGTTGAGAAAAATTTCATGTGCGATCCGACGGAGACTTTTCCACGGGGAGGAAGAGGTCGTCAATGTGCGCGAGGAGCCAGCGGGCGCGGCGTTGCATGACGAGATTGACGAGACGCGAGGCGGGGCGGGCGTCGGCGTCGAGGGCGAGTGCTTGGCGAAGCAAGGACTCGAATTGGGCGCGGTCCTGTTGTTGCACGCAGACGGCTTCGGCGAAGGCGAGGAGCGGTGAGGCTTCGTGGCCGCCGCCGAGGGCGAGGGCGCGGTCGAAGTGGGCGCGCGAGCGGGCGAGGGGATCGCCGGTGGCGCCTTGGCGGGCCAGCTCGTAGGTGATGAGCAGCGTGTGGATGGCGCCGTGATCGAAGGTCTCGTCGAGGGCGAGGGCGCGGTCGAGGAGGGCTTCGAACTGCGGCAACTCGGCGATGAGGTCGGGGCGGTCTTTCTTGATCGAGATGGCGGCGGCCCACGAGGCGGCGGTCCAGTAGAGCAAGGGCACGTCGGCGACGGTGCAGGCGCGGACGGCGGCGCGTGGATCAGCGCGGAGGGCGGCCGGGAAATTCGGATACGTGACGGCGAGACCGCGCAGACCGTAGTCGCGGGCGCGGAGATAGAGGCGGCGGGCGCGGTCGCGCAGCGCGGACGCGGCGGCGAGGTCGGTGGCTTCGCGTTCGTCGGCGTCCTGTTGCACGAAAGCATAGCCGTATTGCGTGAATCCGCTGGCGGCGGCGAGGAGGAGGCCGCGATGGCGCGGAGTTTCGGCGATGAGGCTCTCCATCAGTTTTAAACTGAAGGGTGCGGCGGCGCGGATGAGTTCGGGGTCGTCGTCGCTCGCGTAGGCGGTGCCGCCGCCGGCGAGGGCGTCGCCGAGGGAGTTGACGGCAGTGCGTTTGAGGGTCGTGCAGCCGGTGGTCGCGAGCGTGAGCGTGACGGCGAGCAGGAGCGACCGGAGGAAGAAGGGTTTCATGCGAAGCGGGCCGGTGTTTCGCCGACGCCGCGGAGGGCGTAGCGCAGAGGCCGAAGGGGGGTCAATCCCGGAGCCCGGGAAAGGGAGGAAGCAGGCGCCTCCGGTTTCTGGAAACCGGCGCAAACCCACGGGCTGGATAGCCCGTGCCACATTCCGGGAAGTGCAGGAATTGACGGACAGCGGAATGAACGAGGGGCGGTAACGATTTGGCGTCCGGCGGAGGATTGGCCGAAAAGAGCCGCAGAATGCGCAAGAAGCGGCGACGTGGGAGCGTTTACGGCCCGGGGGCGAAGCCGTCTTCGGTGGCGGTGGGTGTGGCGCTGGCGTGATAGGCTCCTGTGCGCGTCGTGCCGGCGCGGGTGTTGAAGAGTTCGATCACACGGGTGAGTTCGACGAGGCCGATGGTGGCGCTGCGATCGGAATCGGCGGAGTGGAAGCGGGTGAGCGTCACCGGCGCGCCGCCGGCAGTCGTCCCATCGAGGCCGAAGCCGTCTTCGGTGCCGTCTTGGATCCGGTAGCGGCCCGTGCGGGTGGTGCCGATACGCGTGTTGTAGAGTTCGATCACGCGCGTGAGTTCGAAGAGGCCGATGCGGAAATCGGCGTCGGTATCGGCGCTGTGGGTGGTGATCTGGGCCACGCGCAGCGGGCTCGGGGTCGCGAGAGGTTGGGAAACGGAACCGTCAAAACGGACGATGCCGGAGGCGGCGATGAACTGGTCGCCGGCGGTGCCCGGCGGCACACTCACGGTGTAGGTGAAGGTAACGGGGCCGACGGGCGGAGTTGACCACGCCCAGTCCAAGGTGCCGGCCGTGCCGGCGACCGGTCGCACATCGCCGAGCGCGCCGGCATCGGACACAAATTTCCAACCGACGGGGAGCGTCACCTTCCAACCGAGGCCCGTGGTGAGGGCCGTGTAAGTGAGGGTGTTGGTGATCGTGGCTATGCCGCCCGCAGCGTAGCCGTTGCCGACGACTGCCTGGGTCGCCACCGAGCCGGAGCTGGAACTCTGCACAGAGAGGGTCGCATTGAGGCTGGTGGCGGTGCCGAGCGAATTGGTGACGTGCACGGTGTAGCTGCCGCCGTGGGCGGGTTGAGCGGATGCAAACGTGAGCGTCGCGCCCGTGGCGCCGTCGAGAGGAATCCCGTCTTTGCGCCATTGGTAGACAAGGGGCGCGGTGCCTTGCGCGAGGACGCGCAACGACGTCGGCTCACCGCTGAGCGTGGTCGTGCTCACCGGCGACGACACGATGGCCGGGGCAAAGGTCGCGGGCCGCGAAGCATCGAGATCATGCAATTCGAGGAGGATAGTGCCGCCGAGCGCATCGCTGCCGCCGACCTGCACGGTGCAGGCACCGGCGTGGAGGTTGCCCGTCAACACGAGGGCGGAATCACGGGAGCCGGCCGGGAGGGCAAACGTCGCGACCCGGGCAATGGCGGCGGCGGTCACGGTGGCGTCGGCAGAGTTCGTATCCCAATCGTCGTTACTGCCGACGAGCGTGCCGTCGCGCACGATGAGCATGGCCGGATTCGCGTGGGCGCCGGGCAAGCCGAGGGTCGGACCGATGGCGCGCACGAGGTAGCTGCGCTGACCGCGGCCGTTGGAGCCGAGGCCACCGATGACCACGCCCCCGCCCGCGCCCATGCGGCCGCGCACGGCGACGTAGGGCAGCGTGCTCATCGGTGCGGTGGCGAGATCGGCGTCGTAGAGTTCGAGGTAGCCGGTGCCACCGGCGCCGCTCGCGGGTTTGGCGCGGACCGTGTAGGTGCCGGGAGTGAGCGTGGCGATCATCGCGCTGTCGCGGCTGCCGATCGCGAGGGCAAACGCGCCGACGGCGGCAGTGGTCGTGGAAATCGCGGCGGTATCGGCGGAGGTGGCCCAGTCGTTGTTGATGGCGAGGAGCGTGCCTGTGGCGTTGAAGAGTTCGAGTTGCGGATCGGGCAGGCCGGAAAATCCAAACGGAGCAAGGCCGGGACCGACGGCACGGAGGAGAACTTTTTTCGGCAGCGTGCCCTCGACCGTGAAGACCGCGACCGCGCCGTCGGCGTCGATTTGCAGACGCGCCGAGTAAGCGACGACGCGCGGGACGACGTTTATCTGGGCTCCGGCACTCGTGGCGCTGCCCACCGGGTTCGTGGCGACGACATCGTAAAGCCCCACGTGATAAGTCTGCGCATTGATGAGGGGATGAGTGGTGCCGGTGGCGCCGCTGATGGGCGTCCCGTTCAACCGCCATTGGTAGGTCAAGGGCACCGATCCCGTCGCCGTCACCGACATTGTCACGTTGCCGCCAACCGCCAGCGTCGCCCCGACCGGCGAGACCGTAAACTGGGGCGCCGACTGCATCACCGTAAGGATGGCGGCACTACTCGTGAGGACCGCGCCGCCTGCACCCGTCACGACGACATCATAGCTGCCGGCATCGGCGAGGCTGACGACCGCGAACGGGAGCGACGCGCCGGTCGCACCCGGGATCACGACCGTGTCTTTCCGCCATTGGTAGGACGGGGTTCCGGGGAAGCTCGCCCCCGAAACGGAAAACGTGACGCTCGATCCCGTGAACCGCGTCGCGCTCACCGGATGCGAATTGATCACGACCGGCGGGTTGATATTCAGAACGGCGGGGTTGCTCGTGACCGAGCCACCAACATTCGTCACCACGACATCGTAGCTTCCGGCGCTCACGGCGGTCACGGTGCCAAGATTCAACGTGCTGGTCGTCGCTCCGGAAATGGCCGTGGTATTCTTCCGCCATTGATAGGTCGGAGACGGCGCACCTGAAGCTGAGACGGTGAAGACGGCGGTGTTGGTGATGTTCAACGTCGCACCGACGGGGTGCGTCGAAATTGTCGGGGCCGTCGGGGCGTTCACGGTAAGGGTGATGGTATTCGAGGTCACACTGCCGGCGGCGTTGGTGACAATGACATCATAGTTTCCGCTGTCTGAAAGCTGCGCAGGACTGAGCGACAGGAAGAAAAGGTTCGCACCCGCGATCGGAGTTGAAGCCTTCCGCCATTGAAAAGTCGGGGTGGGTGAACCCGACACCAGCACGAATGGACCGGTGTTGCTCTGGCCGGCGAAAATCGTGGATGAGAATGGCTGCTGGGTAATGGCCGGGGCTTGATTAACCGTGAGCGAAAAACTCTGCGTGGCCGCCGGACTAATCCCGTTGGCGGCTTGCACCGTGAAAAAGTAGAGTCCGCCACTCCCGGCCGCCGGAGTGCCGGAAAAGACGCCCGTGCTGGCGTTCAAGGACACTCCGGCGGGCGTTGAACCGGAGAGGATGGTAAACGTCGGAGCCGGAGAACCGGTCGCCGCGAACGTAAAACTCCCGAGGGTGCCCGTGGTAAAGGTCGCGACGCTCGCGTTCGTAATCGCGGGCGCTTGCGTGACAGTGAGCGTGAAACTTTGCGTCGCCGCCGTGCCCACGCCGTTGTCGGCGCGCAGTGTGAAGGTGAAAGGTGAACCCGCGGTGCTGGCCGGTGTGCCGCTGATGACGCCGGTGACAGAGTTGAGCGTGGCCCAGGCGGGCAGCGCGCCGGACGAGATGCTGAACGTCGGCGCGGGGCTGCCAGTGGCCGTGACCGTGAACGAGCCGGCGAAGTTGACGAGGAGTGCCGCGGACGAGGCGCTCGTGAACGCCGGACCTTGTGTCACAGTCAGTGTTGCCGCAATTGAGGTGTCGCTGCCGACACTGTTCGTCACCACGCAGCGGAACTGATCCCCAATCATCGCGAGTGTGCTGTTGAAAACCGATAACGTCGGCGTGGTCGCGCCGGTGTAACTGCCGCCACTACTCAAGGTGACGAAACCAGTCGTGCCGGCGGGCTGGCGCTGCCACTGATAGCTGGGTGCGGGCACTCCGCTGGCCACAACCGAAAACGTGGCGGTGTTGCTGACGGTGACGGTCGTGTTCGCCGGTTGGGTCGTGATTGCGGGAGCAAAGTTCACGGTGAGCGTCGCAGTGGAACTCGTCGTGCTGCTCACGCTGTTCGTGGTGACGACACGGTAAGAACCGGCGTCGGCGGGCTGCGCACTGGCGATGGTGAACGTCGCGTGGGTGGCGTCCGAGATGTTCACCGTGTTTTTCTGCCACTGATAGGAGGGTGCAGGATTGCCCGTCGCGGCGGCGTTAAACGTGGCCGTCTGGCCCTGCGTCACCGTCGCGGACAACGGCTGGGTCGTGAACGCGGGCGCAGTATTAACCGTCAGCGTCGCCGCAGTGCTCGTGGCCGACGACACGCTGTTGGTCGCCACCACGTCGTAGCTGGCGGCGTCGGCCGGCTGCGCGCTGAATAATGTCAGCGAAGAATTCGTCGCACCGCTGATATTCACGGTGTTCTTGCGCCACTGGTAGGTCGGTGACGGCGTGCCCGTGGCGATCACGGAGAATGTGACGGTGTTGCCTTGGTTCACCGTGGCGGTCACCGGCTGCGTGGTGATGGCCGGCGCGACATTGACGGCCAGCGCCACCGCCGTGCTCGTGGCCGCGCTCACGCTGTTCGTCGCGACCACGCGATAGGAGCCCACGTCCGCCGGCTGGGCGTTCGTCACGGTCAGCGTCGCGGCGGTGGCACCCGTGAGGTTCACGGTGTGTTTCTGCCACTGATAGGTCGGCGCGGGATTGCCCGTGGCGGCGGCGGTAAACGTGGCCGTCTGGCCCTGCGTCACCGTCGCGGCCAACGGCTGGGTCGTGAACGCGGGCGCAGTATTGACCGTCAGCGTCGCCGCGGTGCTCGTGGCCGACGACACACTGTTGGTCACCACCACGTCGTAGCTGGCGGCGTCGGCCGGTTGCGCGCCGAATAATGTCAGCGACGAGTTGGTCGCACCACTGATAGTCACGGTGTTCTTGCGCCACTGGTAGGTCGGTGACGGCGTGCCCGTGGCGATCACGGAGAATGTGACGGTG
>CALRZR010000120.1:0-21552 GCA_943372705.1 Opitutus sp. GAS368
CGAAATAGGCCAGGAAAAACGGCGAGCGGTCGCCGGAGTTGTTGATGTCGAGCCAACGTTTGAGGCCGGGCAGATCCATGCCCCAGTCGAGCGAGCTGTCGACGAGGTGCCGGTAGCCCTTGGCGGGTCCGCCGACCACGGGACTGAAATACGCGAGGTAGTGCGGGTAAATCGCGACCGGGCCGGAGAGATGCCAGCCGAGGAGCAGGGCAATGGCGCCGCGGGCGAGCATGCCGGGTCTTGTCCACAGGGCCGCGACGGCGCCGGCGAGCACGTAGGCGGCCGGGTAGATCGGCAACGCGTGGCGAAACCCGATGTTCAGATCCCAGGTGATCGCGACGGCGATGTAGATGGCGACAAGGGCAAAAAACGGCGTGGCGCGGTAGACGGCCGATTCCGGGGGCGGCGGTTCGAGCGGCGCTGTCGGGCCGGCGTGAATACGGCGGAGAGCACGCCAGCCCGCGAGAGACAGCAGGAGCAACAGCAGGAGCGAAGGATGGGTTTTCACCCACATCGCGTAGGGGAAAAAAGTGCGCCACCCGCCGAACTTCCAGCGGCCGTGCATGAAGGCGGCCTGGCGGTCGTTGGACCCGAGGATCCATTCGGTGCCGTGAAGGTAGGCTTCCGGAAGGAAGTGGGTGCGGCGCGACCAGGCGAAAAACGCGGCGGCCCGCGGATCGATGGGGTCGAGCGTATGGCGCAGCAGAGCGATCCCGGGATCGGCGGGGCGGGGGCTCGCGACGTAGCGAAAATCGTAGTGCGCCCAAACAGCGGCCCAGCCGATGAAGGCGTGCAGTGCGAAGAGGCCGGCGAAAATTCCGGCCTGGGCCGAGCGCGAGTGAAACCGGCGCGACGCGCCCAGCTGCCACTCCAACGGCCGGCCGCCGATGAGTTTCACCACCACCATGACCGCGGTGAGAGGCAAAATCAGCACGCAGGAGAGTTTGGCGAGCACCAGCAGGCCAAGGAAAACGAGACTCGCCAGCAACCGCCTCCAGGTGACGCGGTGCAGCAACCGCCAAATGCACCAGACCGCGCCCAGCAGCGTGCAACACAGCGTCATCTCGGTGGAGACCATCGCGCCGAACACGAGCATGCTGGAACTCGTGGCGAAGAGCGTGAGCGAGATGAGTCCGCCGACGGGGCCGAACAATTCGCGCGAACAGAAAAATACCAGCAGGCCCGTGGCGACGCCGAACACGAGGACCATGGCCCGGCTTTGGCGGACGAGAGAGCGGGGATCGTTGCCGAGGTCGTAGAAGAAGTTGAATGCCAGTTCGTAGGCGGCACCGGCACGCCAGAGCGAGTTCTCGACCGGTGGGAAGGCCGGTTGCGAAAAGAGGAACGGCAGGGTGGCCCACCGTTTCACCAGATCGCCGTTGGACGCCTCGATGCGCAGATCGTCGCGGAGCCAGATGTTGTAGCCGGTGGTGATCTGGAGGCCCTCGTCGAAGGACAGTCCTTTCTGCCAGGAGGCGGTGAGGGCCATGGCGACGTAGAAGACGAGGAGACCCGTCACGGCGATGGCCACCGCTCCGGTCGAACGACGCGGGGCGGCCTGGACGGGAGGCGAAGCGGGAGTGATGAGCGGGAGAGTCGACAGCATGCCGGCTGACCGCGGTGTCGGACACGTGTGCCCGGTGCGACCCGGCGGTCGTGCGAACGGGCGGGTGGCGATGGACCGGCGATCCCCTTGAGCAGAAGCGGGGCGGCACCGGGTCCGCGAGAGGCCGTGACTGACGTTGTTGTCAGGATTGGCTTACGGATGGACGGAGGCGCGTTCGGCGGCGCGGAGAAGTTCGTAATTTTCCAGGTCGATGCCGGTGGGCAGGTCGGCTTCGACTGCGGGCAGAACGGCGGTGAGATCGGCGAGCGATTTCCATTCGACGCCGAGCCGGGCGCGCAGGGCGATCACGGTGCGGCCGGGAAAGTGGGCTAACTCCCACGCCGCGGCGTCGAGAATCGCGCTGGGGCGGGGCCGCTCGTAGGCCATGAGGCTGATACTGGCGACGGCGCGGCCGAGGCGGGCGAACCAGGCGTCGCGGTCGGCGGCGGAGGTCCAGCCGACAGAGCCTTCAGGCGGGAGACGGTCGAGCCAGTAGGCGAGGGCGGCGGAGATCGCGAGATCGCGGCCGCCGTGCGCGTCGAGGTGGGCGCGGAGGGCGGTGCAGGCGGTGAGATAATCTTCAAGCAGCGCGCGCTTGTCGGCGGGCGTGGCGGTCTTCCACGCGGGCTGCGCGTGCGGTTCGATGTCGAGCGCGAGGCCGGCGAAGCGGGCGGCGGGTGTGGTGCACGCAGCGTTGAAAGCGAGGATGCGCGCGGCGGTGGCGGCGAGAAACGCGTCGCGATTCGCCGGCGCGAGGAATTTTCCGTCGGAAAAAAGGGCTGCGGAGCGGATGCCGGCGGCGGCGAGTTTTTCGTTCCACGCGGCGACGGTCGCGGGTGAATCGACGAGGAGGTGCGCGTAGCTGCCATAGAGGCGGCGGATGCGCCAGCGGGAGAAGGTTGCGAGGGCCTCGGTCTCGCGAATGGGGTGACCGAGGACGTTGACGGAGCCGTCGGGGCTCGCGGGTTTCGACCAAAACCAGAGGCCTCGGGGCTTGTCCTCGGCGGCGCCGCGCTGCGGCAAAGCGCAGGCGCACAGGACGAGGAGAGCGAGCAAGGTGCGTCGCACGGAGGACGCGGCGGCCGGGTGGCGGACTACTTCAGCTCGCGGATCTTGATGTTGCGATACCAGCAGTCGTCCTGGTGGTAGGTGAGCATGATGTGGCCGTTGATCTTGGTGCCGAAGTCGGCGTGTTTGGTGAATTTGCTCTTCGCGAGACCGGCTTTCACGACGTCGCTGCCGAGTTCGTAGGTGAGGACGTTCTTGCCGTTGAGCCAGTGTTCGACGCGGTTGCCTTTCACGACGATGCGCGAGGCATTCCACTCGCCGGGTGGACGTGAGGGTTTGTCGGCGGCGGGAGGAAGCACGTCGTAGAACGCGGCGGTCTGGCGGCGGGGTCCGATCTTGCCGTCGGGGTGGCCGTTGTCATCGAGCATCTGATACTCATGACCGGGGGCGCCGGGGCGGGCTTCGGTGACGAAGTATTTCACGCCGTTGTTGCCGGCGACGGGGAGTTTCCATTCCCAGGAAAATTCGTAGTCGGTGAACTTTTTCTCGGTGATGAGTTCGACGCCTTTGACTTTGGCGATGGCGTGGAGAGTGCCGTCTTTCACTTCCCAGCCGCCGGCGGGTTTGTTGGCGTAGGGGCGCCAGCCGTTGAGCGTCTGGCCATCGAAGAGGAGGACCCAGCCGGCCTTTTTCTCGGCGGCGGTGAGGGTGTTTTCGGCGGCGTGGGCGACGACGGTGCCGAACGCGAGCGCGGAGCAGAGGGCGAGGAGGGTGGCGAAGGGGCGGAGGTGCATGGAGGGGAAGCGTCGAGGTTGAGGGCGACGCGGGGGCTTTCAACCCCGCAATCGGCGATGGCAGGAATAGACGGGTGACGTGGCACGGGGGTTGCGCAGGCACGGCGGAATCCGGCGAGCGCGCGTCGGCTCGCGGGGCGCGGGGGTCGCCCTGCAGCGGTGGGCGGCGGCGGCGAGAATCAGGCCGCGTGGGCTTCGGAGGCGGCGAGGATTTGCGTGGCGGGAGTGTCGAGGAGGAGGTGACCGCGGGGGCAAAGGTAACGCGTCGCGACGACGGCGGCGCGGAGCGGAGTGGGGGAGCGACGCACGGCGGGGGCGGCGAGGTTGCGGTTGCAGCACGTGCAGAAAATGCGCGCGTGCGCGGAGTCGAGGAGCGTCTCGACCACGTGCGCGAGGCCGGGCCACGCGGGCGGGAGCGTGGCGGGCGGTTCTTCGGGCGCGGCATCGGCGGAGTCGTGATCGTTCAGCCAACGGTGCAAGGTGAGATCGGCGGACGGCGCGGTGTCGGGATCGAACGCGTGCGGGGCGATCGTGCGCCCAACGGCTTCGGCGAGGGCGGACGCATCGAGCGTGAAGTGGCCGAAGGCGCGTTCGCCGGAGGGGGTTGTTTTCGGAGCGTAGCAGACCCGGGCGGTGGCGCGGCCCTGGAGTTGTGTGAGGGCGAGTTCGTCAGGAGCAAGTCGGGCGAGCGCGGAGGCGGGGGTCGGGGCCGTCGTGATGTGCGGGTGCATGACGGACCTAGGCAACGCAGAGAACGTGCCATTGGGGGACGGACAGCGAAAAATTTTCGGGCTGGGAAAGCATTTCGTCGGGCGGAGTGCGGGGTGGGGTGCTGAAACGGCTTGTTCCCGCCCGCGTTCGCACGTTCTCTCGCGAGCTATGCCCGCCAAAGTCATCGTCCGCGATCTCTCGAAACGCTACGGCGGCGTCGAGGCGGTGCGTGGGGTGAGTTTCGCCATCGAGGCAGGCGAAATTTTCGGACTGCTCGGACCGAACGGCGCGGGCAAGACCTCGACGCTCGAGTGTTTGGTCGGGCTGCGCGAGGCGGATGCGGGCGCGATTGAAGTGTGCGGGCTCGATGCGCGGAAACAGCCACGCGAAGTGAAACAGCGCATCGGCGTGGCACTGCAAAGCACGGCGTTGCCGGATAAGATTACGCCGCGCGAGGCGCTGCGGATGTTTGGGGCGTTTTATCGCGTGCGGGCGGAGCCGGCGGCGTTGCTGGAGCGGTTTGCGCTCACGGAGAAGGCGGACGCGCGCTTCGACACGCTCTCGGGCGGGCAGCGGCAACGACTCGCGCTGGCCCTCGCGTTTGTGAACAAACCGGAGCTCGTGCTTCTCGACGAACCGACGACGGGGCTCGATCCGCAGGCGCGGCGCGAGTTGCACGCGGAGATTTTGCGGATGAAAGCGGACGGGCACACGGTGCTGCTCACGACGCACTACCTCGATGAGGCGGAGCAACTGTGCGACCGCATCGCGATCATCGACCACGGACGCGTGATCGCGACGGGTGCGCCGCGCGAGCTGATCGCGCAATCGAGCGGAGTGCAGACCGTGACGGTGACGACGGTGCCGGCGATCGCGGCGGCGGAGTGGGGGAAATTGCCGGGCGCGAGCGATGTGCGGGCGGCGCGCGCGGAAGGCGGCGCGGTGACGTTTCGCACGGAGCGGCCGGCGGAAACGCTGGCGGCGCTCGCGGCGTTGGTCGCGGCGCGGCGCGTGGAACTCGTGGAATTGTTGGTGAGAAAGGCGTCGCTCGAGGATGTGTTTGTGGGGCTCACGGAACGCGACGGGGGCGTCGCGTCTCCAGCTGCGGAGCGCGTGGCGGGGTCGAAGGGAGGGAAGGTATGAGCGCGTTTACGGAGCATGTGGGGATGTCGCTGCGGCTGCATTTCCGGAACAAGATGGCGCTGCTTTACGGTTATCTGTTTCCGCTGATTTTCCTCGCGGCGTTTTGGGTGCTCTACCGTTACGACAAGGTGCCGCTGCTGCGGCATATGGGCGAGCTGCTCACGGTGAGCGTGCTCGGTGGGGCGTGTTTTGGGTTGCCGTCGACGATGGTGAGCGAACGCGAGCGCGGCGTGTGGCGGCGTTACCGGCTCGCCCCGGTGCCAACGTGGAGCGTGGTGCTGAGCACGATCGTGGCGCGCTACGTGATTTTGCTCTCGGCGGGGCTGCTCCAACTCGGCGTCGCGCTGGCGGTGGGGATGACGATGCCGGCGCACCCGGTGGATTTGCTCGTGGCGTTCACGGCGGTGTCGTTTGCGTTCATCGGGCTCGGGCTCGTGATCGCGATGATGGCGGACAGCGTGCCGGCGGTGCAGGCGCTGGGGCAGTGCATTTTTCTGCCGATGCTGATCATCGGCGGCGTGGCGGTGCGGCTCGCGAGTCTGCCGGAGTGGGCGCAGCACGTGTCGGCGTTTTTCCCGGGGCGCTACGCGGTCGAGGCGTTGCAGGCGAGCGTGACGGGCGGCGGGCTGGGGGCGTCGCGCTTCAGTTTGCTGGCGCTGGTGCTGACGGGCGCGGCGGGTTGCGTGGCGGGGGCGAAACTTTTCCGGTGGGATGCGCAGCAACGTTTTCTGGCGAGCGCGGGCAAGGCGTGGATCGGGCCGGTGCTCGCGGCGTGGCTCGCGGTGGGCGGGCTCGCGGAATGGCGCGGGCGCATCGCAGTCGCGGCAGATGCGCCGGAGCCGGCTATCAAAGTGGATGTGCCGCCGATCGCCGTCGCGGCGACGGTGAATGTGTCGGTCGAAGCGAAGCCCGCGGTGGTCATCCCGCCACCGCCGCCTCCTCCGCCGGCGCCGTGGGAGAAAATCACGGCGCAGGATATTGCGGGGCTGGACTATCGCGTGCCGCCGGATGGCGGGGTGGTTTCACCGATGGCGGCCGAGGACGATTTGCCTGAGGACCAGACGAAGGACGAAGTGGAAAACGTGCGTGAAGGATTGATCGACTGGCCGATGGGCAAGACGGCGGACGACATTCAAAATGTGCGCTACCTGTTGTGCGTCGCGGCCGTGCCGGATGCGATCCAGATGCCGGTCGAGCGCTACCTGCCGCGCGTGGTCTACAATCACCTGATCGACAAATATCCGAAGGACAAACTGACGAAGATTCTCACGTGGATCGTGCTGCACCCGGAGGACGGCGCGACGGTGGACAGCATCTCGGATCTCGGGGTCGTCGGTGCGGCGGGCGATCCGTCGATCGTGCGCGAGCGCTCGTATCTCTACGCGATCAAGTTCATCGGGCGCCTGACGGGGCGGTTTGAGCTGTAGTTCGCGGAACGTGGAGCGTTGGTGGCCACGTGAGCAAACACGCGGCTCGCGTTTTCTGTTTATGGAGCAGTGAGTGGGCGGAAGCGGGGGTCGGCGCCGATGATTTCGCGCCAGAGGGCGGTGGGGTCGACTTTGCGGTCGCGGGAGCGGTTGAGCCATTCGACTTCGGTGGGGGCGCCAGGCGCGGTGAAGCGGATGCCCCAGATCGGGTCGAAGGCTTCGGCGGAGAGCGTGTAGCGCATGTCGGCGAGCAGCGTGGGGTCGGCCGGGCTGCGACCCACCCAGTGCTCGGAAAACCACGTGAAGCGGGCGAACGAGTCGCGTTGGTCGCGGGCGCGTTCGGCGGGCGTGAGGTCGGCGGCGCGCACGAGCGGAATCGACCAACCCTCGCGCACCGTGGCGCCGCTGAACCAGCCGACGCGGAGGCGGTCGCTGTAGATTTTTCCGTCGTGTTGGTAGAGGGCGCGCCAAACGAGGTTGTTGCCGAGGGTCGGCATGATCTCGGAGCGCTCGGGGGTGTGGCCGCGCGCGGTGACGAGCGTGTGTTGGGCGGCGCGGGCGCGGGCGTGTTGCACGCCGCCGAGGGCGACGTAGCCGGCGCCGAGGAGAAGCACGGTGGCGGAGGAAAGGAGGTGGCGGCGGAGGAGCGCGGTGATGAGACCGGCGGCGAGGGCGAGCGTGAAGAGCGGGTCGACGATGGCGATGAGGTCCCAACTTTCGCGGTGACGGGAGAACGGCCACCAGAGTTGCGTGCCGTAGGTGGTGGCGGCGTCGAGCAAGGCGTGGCTGACGTAGCCGAGCAGCGCGCAGGCCCAGAGGAGGCGCCAACGGGCCCACGTGCGCCACTCCGCGCGCGCGAGCCAGAGGGCGGCAACGACGGCGGCTCCCACGGGCGCGAACGCGAGCGCGTGCGTGAAGCCGCGGTGATGCTCGATGGCGACGAGGGGATCGGCGGCACTGTGGATGAACACATCGATGTCGGGCGCGAAGGCGGCGAGGCCGGCGACGCCTGCGGCGGTGCGCGCGAGCTTACGACCGAAGGCGGCGTAGCCGAGGTTGGCGCCGAGCAAAATGTGAGTGAGTGGGTCCACGGGCGGTTACGAAACCGTCATTGGACGGCGCGGCAAATGGAAGGCGGGGTTGGCGGGTGGGGTGGACGGGGGCCCGCGCCGACTGGGTGGGTTGCGGATATGACGTGCGCTCGGAAAGCGCGTTGGGGTCAACGCGCTCCACCTCGGAGGCTGCACGCGGCGGGGCTGGGCGCGTTAGGCGAGAATGTCTTTCACGACGTGGCCGTGGATGTCGGTGAGGCGGAATTGGCGGCCCTGGAATTTGTAGGTGAGCTTCTCGTGGTTGATGCCGAGCTGGTGCAGAATCGTCGCCTGCATGTCGTGCACGTGGACTTTGTTTTCCACGGCGTTGAAGCCGAACTCATCGGTGGCGCCGTAGCTGATGCCCGGTTTCACGCCGCCGCCGGCCATGAATTGCGTGAAGGCATACGGGTGGTGGTCGCGGCCCCATTGTTTCGTGTCTTCGATTTTGCCCTGGAGAAACGGGGTGCGGCCGAACTCGCCGCCCCAGATCACGAGCGTGTCGTCGAGGAGGCCGCGCTGTTTCAAATCGCGGATGAGCGCGGCGGACGGGGCGTCGACGTCTTCGCACTGGATTTTGAGCTGGGTGTTGAGGTTGCGGTGCTGGTCCCAGCCGGCGTGCATCACCTGGATGAAACGCACGCCGCGTTCGGCGAGGCGGCGGGCCATGAGGCAGTTGTAAGCGTAGCTGCCCTGCCGGCGGACCTCGGGTCCGTAGGCGGCGAGGGTGGCTTCGGATTCTTTTGAGAAATCCGTGAGCTCGGGGACGCTGGCCTGCATCTTGTAGGCCATCTCGTATTGGGCGATGCGGGTAGTGATCTCGGGGTCACCGAAGTCGGCGCGTTTGATTTCGTTGAGGTGGGCGAGGTCGTCGAGGAGGCCTCGGCGGACCTGGCGGCTCATGCCGGCGGGATTCGAAAGATAGAGCACGGGATCGCCGGCGCCGCGGAAGGCGACGCCCTGATATTTCGTCGGGAGGAAACCGCTGCCCCAGTAGAAATCGTAGAAAATCTGGCCGCAACTGGCCTCCTTGTCGCGCGAGGTCATCACGACGAAGGCGGGGAGATCTTCGGTTTCGCTGCCGAGGCCGTAGCTGAGCCACGCGCCCATCGAGGGGCGGCCGGCCATCTCGGAGCCAGTAAGGAAATACGTGATCGCCGGAGCGTGGTTCACGGCTTCGGTGTGGAGCGATTTCACGAAGCACAGATCGTCGGAGATCGAGGCGATCTGCGGGAGGAAATCCGAGACCCAGGCGCCGGATTTGCCGTGTTGGGAGAATTTCGAAATCTCGCCGAGCACGGGGCGGGCGGTCTGGTTGCCCGTCATCGTCGAGAAACGTTTGCCGCCGGCGAGTTCGTCGGGGATCTGGCGTCCGTGCCACTCGCGGAGTTTGGGTTTGTAGTCGAAGAGATCGACGTGGGATGGCGCGCCGTTTTGGAAAAGATAGATGACGCGTTTGGCTTTGGGCGCGAAGTGCGGGAGGTCGGGAAGGCCGGGAATCGCGCGGCGATTCGGAAGTGCGGGAGACGCGGCTTCGGTGGTGCGGCCGAGGAGGGATGCGAGGGCGGCGGTGCCGACGCCGAGGGCGCTGCGGCCGAAAAATTGGCGGCGCGTGTAGAGGGCGTGGCCGGCGAGGAGGGGGTTCATGCGGAAATTTTGGAGCGGCCCGCCCGGAGGTCGGGCCCTGCCTCATTCTTTCGAGAGGGTTTCATCGAGGTTGAGGATGAGCAGGCAGAGGCTCGTCCACGCGGCGTGTTCGGTGGGGGCGAGGGAGGCGGGGCGGGCGTATTCGCCGATGGACGCGAGTTCGGCGGCGGACTTGGGGTCGGCGGCGAAATCGGCGCGGAGTTTGGCGAGGCGTGCGGCGAGGATTTTTTGCTCGGCGGCGGTGGGCGGGCGGGCGGTGGCGAGACGGAACGCCTCGGTGACGCGAGCGGTATCGTCGGGCGAGGACGTGAGCAGGTGCTGGGCAAGGACGCGCGCGGCTTCGACGTAGGCTGGGTCGTTGAGCGTGACGAGGGCGTGGAGGGGAGTGTTGGTGCGCGCGACTTTGACAGTGCAGACTTGGCGCGCGCCGGCATCGAAGAACGTCGTGGGACCGACGATACGGCGCCAAAATACGTAGAGGCTGCGGCGGTAGAGCGCGTCGCCGTGATCCTGTTGGTAAGTTTTTTTACCAAACGTGGCCTCCTCCCAGATGCCGGGCGGCTGATAGGGTTTCACGGACGGGCCGCCGCGCTGGTCGACGAGCAGGCCGGCGACGGCGAGGGCTTGGTCGCGAAGCATCCACGACGGCAGGCGGTAGCGCGGGCCGCGGGCGAGGAGGCGGTTTTCCGGATCGCGCTCGAAGGCGGCCGGCGTGACGCGCGAGGACTGGCGATAGGTGGCGCTGGTGACGATAAGGCGGTGGAGGGCTTTCGTGTTCCAGCCGCTGGCGACGTATTCGGTGGCGAGCCAGTCGAGTAACTCGGGGTGCGACGGGCGCTCGCCCTGCACGCCGAAATCTTCGGCGGTCTTGACGAAGCCGGTGCCGAAGAAGGATTGCCAGGCGCGGTTGACGGCGGTGCGGGCGGCGAGGGGATTTGCGGGCGAGACGAGCCAGCGGGCGAGATCGAGGCGGTTGAGGCGGGCGGGCGGGGCGGTCGGCTCGCTGGCACTCGCCGCTACGACAGAAGCGCGGAAGATTTCGGGGATGGCGCCGAGGACTTTGATGTCGGTCTTGCTCTCGTAGTTGCCCTTGTTGAGGACGAAGGTGTCGCGGGGTTTCGCGAGCTGATCCATGATCATCACCTTCGTGATGCTGTTGTTGGCCTGGTCGCGGATGCGGATGGCGGCGATTTGTTTTTCGAGGAGCGCGGCGTAGACGGGGTCGGGCGCGGTGTCGCGAAAATGCGGCAGGGCTTCGAGCAAGCCGTTGAGGTCGCGGCGGGCGGGGGCGACTTTGGCGTGGGTCGCGTAGAGGTTGCCCGGCAGTTTGATGGCCTCGGGCGAATCGGCGACGGGTTTGCCCTCGGGACGGGGAAACTTCGTGAGTTCGTAGGCTTCGATTTCTTTGCCGATGGCGTCGATGCGGGGCTGCGCCTGCTTCACGGCGGCGCGCTCGGCCTCGGTGGAGAGATCGAGAAATGGCGCCACGTAGCCGCCGCGTCCGCCGCCGGCATTCGCGCTGCCGGTCTCGGACATCTGATTGAAGATATCGTAGAGGGCGTAGTAGTCGGTTTGTTTGAGCGGATCGAATTTGTGATCGTGGCAGCGATTGCAGGTGAAGGTGAGACCGAGCCAGACAGTCGCGGTGGTCTCGACGCGGTCGAAGACGTTTTCGACGCGCGTCTCTTCGGCGATGCGACCGCCCTCGCCGTTGAACATGTTGTTACGGTGGAAACCGCTCGCGATGAGCGCGCCGAGGCGCGCGGGGTCCGGGGTCTGGGATTTGGCGTCGGGGTAGAGAAGATCTCCGGCGAGTTGTTCGATCGTGAACTGGTCGAAGGGCATGTTGGCGTTCAGCGCGTTGACGACCCAATCGCGCCACGGCCACATCGTGCGCTCGGGGTCGCCTTGGAAGCCGTTGGTGTCGGCGTAACGCGCGAGGTCGAGCCAGTCCCAGGCCCAGCGTTCGCCGTAGCGCGGGGAGGCGAGGAGGCGGTCGACGAGATTTTCGTAGGCGGAGCGGGGATTTTCGAGCGAGGCGCGTTCGAACGCGGCGACCTCGGCGGGCGTGGGCGGAAGGCCGTGCAGATCGAGGGTGACGCGACGGATGAGCGCGGCCGGCGGGGCGGAGGGGGACGGGGTGATTTTTTCGGACGCGAGGCGGGCGAGGACGAAGGCGTCGACGGGATGCGGCGGAAGCTGAGAGCCGAGCGCTGAGGGTTGAGAGACCGAACTCGGGATGGCGGGGCGTTGGGGCGGGGTGAAGGCCCAGTGCTCGTTCCACGTGGCGCCTTCGGCGATCCAGCGTTTGAGGAGATTTTTTTGCGCGGCGGTGAGCGTGCGGTTGGACTCGGGCGACGGCATCACGTCGTCGGGATCGTCGCTGAAAATGCGGGCGACGAGCTCGCTGTCGGCGGGTTTGCCGGGGACGACGGCGGCGTAGCCGGATTTGCCGACGGCGAGGGCGCCCTCGCGGCGGTCGAGGCGGAGTTTGGCTTTGCGGGCGGCTTCGTCGGGGCCGTGGCAGTGGTAGCAGTTTTCCGAGAGGATCGGCTGGATGTCGCGTTCGAAGCTGATCGGCGTATCGGCGGCGCGGAGACCGGCGACGGCGGCGCAGACGGCGACGAATGGGACGAGAGAAGAAAGGCTCGGGGGTAAGCGCACGGGGAAAGTGCGCCTGATTACGGAAATATCGGCGGCGTGCGCGAGCCAACAAATGGCACGGTGGCGCGGCGGGTGCCGGCGCTATTTGCCGGTCGGCGTGACGAGGGTCTCGACGGAGACTTGGGCGATGCCGGCGAGGCGCACGGCGTCGAGCGCGACGATGGTCGTGCCGAATTTTGCCTTGCTGTCACCGCGGACGAGGACGCGCGGGCTGGGCTCGGTGCGCCGGTAGTGGGCGAGGCGCGCGGGGAGCTCGGCGGCGGTGAGGAGCTCGGGCGCAGAGGCGTCGCCTTGTTTCCAGAAAAACGCGCCGCCCTCGGTGGTTTGCAGATAGACGGTGCGGTCTTCGATGAGGGGGCGCGATTCGCCGCTGGGCAGCGTGACGTCGATGGATTTGATTTTGTTCAGCGAGAGCGTGAACAGCACGAACGTGGCGAGGAGGAAAAAGATGACGTCGATGAGCGGGATGATCTCAAGGCGGGCTTTCTTCGGGGCGGGGGCGTAGGCATCGTCGAGGTGCATGACGGGGCGGGGTTGGGGGTTGCGCGGGGTTTAACAGAACGACGCGTGAGCAGTCGGTTTCTTAGAGTGATGGAGGGGAGTTTCCAGAATGTGGCAGTCTTTTGAGTTGCGGCGGAAACGGGCCGCTCGGAATACTCGGGACGGTCGTCTTGACCCCTTCCTGCTGCTCCCCCTCCCCGCTAAGTCCGTTCACGCCAGCCCCGGTTGGGACGCGGCCGGTTTGCCCAATTTCCTCCAACCCCATGAAAAACTGCCCTCGGTTCTTGGTCTTCGCGGTGACGCTTCGGTGTGCGTCGGCCGCTTTGTCGGTGTGTCTCGCGCTGGTATGCTCGATCCAGTCGCCGTCGTTGGCGGCGGCCGAAGCGAAGGGTTCGATCACGGGTGCGGTGAGCAACGCGGCGACGCGCAATACGCTCGAAGGTGCCGCGGTGGCGGTGCCGGTGTTGAGCGTCAAGGTGCTGACCGACAATACGGGACGCTTCGTGATCTCCGATGTGCCCGCGGGCACCTATGAAATGGTGGTGACCTACATCGGCCTAGATACGGTCCGCCAGGTGGTGAATGTCGGCGCCGGCGAACGCGCCGTGCGGGATTTCGACCTGACGACGAGCATCTACAAACTCGAATCGTTCAAGGTGACCGGCGAGCGCGAGGGCAATGCGGCGATGATCACGGAAAAGCGCAATGCCGACAACGTGAAGGACGTGATCGCGATGGATGCGTTTGGCTACCTGCCGAACATGAGTGCGGGCGAAGTGGTGATGCGCCTGCCGGGTGTCGCCGGCAGTCCGACGGACGAAGGACTCGCGTATCGTTTCAATATCCGCGGCATGGATCCCGCGCTGAACAACGTGACCGTCGACGGTGGTTCGCTGACCACGCTCGGCACGAACCGCAGTTTCGAACTCCAGTCGATTACGGGCGCGATGTTCGAGGGGATGGAGCTGATCAAGGGGCAGACGCCGGACAAAGGCGCCGATTCGCTGGGTGGCACGATCAATTTCAAGACGCGCTCGACGTTCAGCATGAAAGAAAACAGCCGCACGACCTACAATTTCAGCATGCGCATGGCCCCGGGGTTTTTCGAGCAGACACCCTGGCGTTCGGCGCACCGCTCACACCCGATTCTCAACGTCACGCACCAGCAGGTGTTCAGCGTGTTTGGCGGACATCGGAATCTCGGCACCTCGGTGAACCTGTTCTACTCCGAGAACGCGGTGGGCGGATTTGAGACGATTTTTGACCGCACGAGCGCGCTCAACGGTCCGGCGCCGGTGTTCAATTACCAAACGTGGGACAACATGAACAACCGCAAGCAGCAGAGCATCGCGCTCAAGACGGATTACAAGTGGTCGCCCACGACAAAGTTTACGCTGTCGGTGACCGAAAACGACAATTTCGAGCGGCACCGGCGGCGCGTGCGCGTCACGGCGGCGGCGTCCGGCAACAGCAATACGCAGGTGCCGAGCGCGACGACCGGAATCGTGCCCGGGGCTTATACCAATGTGGTCACGGTGGTGAAGGCGATCACGAGCACCTCGGCGGCCGGCACCAATACGAACAACATCGATGTGCAAATGGACGGGCCGCTGAACTACTACGTGCGCATGGGCCGCGTCGATTTCACCGGTGAGCACACGTATTCCAACCTCAACATCGAATACACCGGGAGCATCGCCCGCACTACGCTCAACACCGGCCAAGGCCGCGGCGGGCAACTCAACATGCGGCTCTTTGACCCGCGGGCGCAGGTCGCGGGACGGGCGGTGTTTTTCGGCGGCGCCGGTTGGATCATCGACCAGTCGCAAAATGAAACCCACCCGAAGTTCATCCAAAACGGCGGGCCGGACTTCACCGATCCGAACAACTATCTGCCGCGGGCGACCGACGGTTTGGTGCGCCAGCGCAACGAGTCGGACCAATTGCAGAAACAGTTCCGCTTCGATGCGCGCTACAAGCTGTCAATCGCCGCGCCGACGGCGCTGAAGACCGGCTTCCACTGGCGTTCCCTGCAAATGGATCAGTGGGCCAAAGAACGGCGCCGCTGGGTGCCGAAGGCCACGGCCGCCTATGATCCCAACGTGCGTTTTGCGCCGGACACGAGCTATGTGAGCTACGATCGCATCAAGACCGGACGCGCGATTCCGGTCTGGCAGGCCGAAGGCATCACGGTGGACGGCATTCCGGCGAACTCCGCCTTGTGGAACGAAGATATCTACTACAACGAAAGCCAAAAATATATCGGCACGAACGGCGTGACGGAGTGGATTCCCGCAACCTACGTCATGGCGCAGGGTCGCCTCGGTCGCGACGGATGGTTGGGCCGCACGGGTTACCTGACCGGTATTCGTTTCGAACAGGTGCGCACGGAAAGCTGGGGCTGGGTCCGCTCGCGGGTGTTGAGCACCGGTGCGCAGCAGCTCGCCGATCCCATCGGTTCCGCCAATCGCGATTACGCCGGGAATTTTCGCAATCTCCCCGGCAAGTTCTCCCAGAAATTTCCGAGCGTGCACGCGTTCCACGACATCACGCCCAACTTCAAAGTGCGCGCGAGTTGGTCCACCGGCTACGGCCGCGCGGGACTGGGCAGCCTGCTACCAGGTGAAACTCCGAACGACACCACGCGGGTGCTCACGGTGAACAATGTGGGCCTCAAACCCCAGCAGGCGTCGAATTGGGACGGCACGCTCGAATACTACTTTGAACCCGTCGGCAGCCTGACCTTCGGGTGGTTCCACAAAACGATCAAAGACTACATCGTCGCCAATTTGGACCGTGGGATCATCGATGCAGGTCCGGACAACGGCTACAATGGTGAGTATGAAGGCTACATCGAACGCACGACGATGAACGCGGGCACCGTCTATGTGCAGGGCTGGGAGTTTGCCTACAACCAGCAGTTCACGTTTCTGCCCGGCGTGCTCAAAGGACTGTCCGCGTCGTTCAACTACAGCTGGGTCAACCAGCACGGTGTGGGCAGCGCGGCGACGCCGGGTGGCGCGCCTGTCTTGGGTCGCGAGCCGACGCCCACCACGCCGGCCGTCTATTTCTCGCGGCGCGACATCGCGAACTTCATCCCGGCGGCGGCAAATGCCTCGCTGAGCTGGCGCTACCGGAAGTTCAACACGAGCCTGCTCTACAACTTCACGGGTGAGAATCCGACGTCGATCAGCCTGCTGACGCCGGCGCTCAACCAATATCGCTACTCGATGAAGACGCTGAACGTCAGCGCCGGCTATCAGTATCTGCCCAACATAGGGTTCAGCATCAACGCGTCCAATATCCTGAACGAACCGCAGCGCTGGTATGTCGGTTACAAAGACCGCATGCGTCGCACGACGATCAACTTCGTGACCGTCACTGCGGGTATAAACGGGAGGTTCTGAGCGCTGCGGCGCTGCGACGGTTGTTTACTTTGCGTCGGCGTTCGCGGATGAACGCTGACGCCTGCGGGGAAACGAACATCCCGACGGTGAGACAACCCTCAGCGAAAGGATACCCACCATGGGCGACAGATCTCCGAAATCAGTGCAGAAAACGGCCGGCCAAAAGCAGGCGAAGAACAATGTAGTCGCCGGCAAGAAGGCCGCGCTCATCACGTCGCAGCAGGCGACGAAGGCGAAGGCCGCAGCGAACAAGAAAAAGTAACGGACGGAAACCGGCCGGAGCCGGTCCCATTTCATTACCCCCGTCGCCGGTCACTGCAAAGTGGCCGGCGATTTTTTTGCGGGTGCCGACCGTGCCGTGAGCGAAGCGGTCGCAGGGCGGGGCAGCGGCGGGATCAGCGGTAGTCGATGAGCTCGACCTCGAAGATGAGCGTGGACCTGCCGGGGATCTTGGGCGGCGAACCTTTTTCACCGTAGGCGAGCCAGTAGGGAATGATGAGCGTGCGCTTCTCGCCTTTTTTCATGGTGAGAAAAGCTTCATCCCAACCGCGGATGACGGCGCCGGTGCCGAGGCGAAACGTGAAGGGCGCGCCGCGTTGGTAGGAACTGTCGAAAGGCGTGCCGTCGAGCAGGCGGCCGGCGTAGTGGGCGATGACCTCGTCGCCGATCTTCGGGGTGGCGTCGCCGGTGCCCGGAGATTTGACGACGTAGCGGAGGCCGGAGGGCGTCTTCCGGGAGTTCCCGTAGGTTTGGTCGATGAGCTGGGCGTCGGAGCCGCTGAGCTGGGGCTGGTTGGCGTTCATCGCTTCGCGCATGGCGGAGTTGATGGGGCGGCCGGGGTCTTTGCGGGCGAAGATGCCGGAGCGCACGACAATGGCGACCGTGCCGAGGACAACGCCGAGCAGGAGCAGAAAGAAAAAGCTACGCATGGGAGGGAGTTAAGCGGGTGAGCCCGCAGGAACAAGACAGGAGCGCGCGTTTGGCAAACCTGCAAATTTCTCCGTGCGAGGAGCGGCGCGCCGAACGACGGGCCCTCCGCATGCGGAACAGGCGTGTAGCCAACAAAGAAATACCGCCGCGGCCACACCGCACGGCGCCGCGGGGTGCGGCCGCTCAGGGGCTGTAGGTGATCGTGCGCGACCCGGCGACGCCGCTGACGGTGATCGCGACGCCGGCATAGAGGGTCGTCGGGTAGGTCTCGCCCGCGACGGCGTTGATCACTTTCACGTAGCGGGTGGCGCCGACGAGGGTGGCGACGTCGACAAAGTCGATGCCGGACTCGTGATAATATTGCTCGGCGGCGGAAGCGAGTTGGCGGGCGTTGTTGAGGACCGCCTTGTCCTGGGAGGCCAACCGGATTTTCTGGAAGCCCGGAACGGCGATGGCTGCGAGCAGCCCGATGATCACCACCACGATCATGATCTCCACGAGCGTGAACGCGCGCGCCCGCGAAGACGCGGTCGGGAGGGGGGGCATGGCGGGGTGCATATCCGTATGAATCACAACCCTGCCCCGATGACGCGTGAAAAATTGTCCGGAGGCGTGCGTAGTTTAGGAGGGGCTGCGTTGAGTAGGGCTTACCTTTTCGCGAGGAGATCGAGGGCGGCGGCGCTGAGGGAGGTGATGGCGCCTTTGAGCGTGGGCTCGGGGGCGGGCGCGAAGAGCGGCGAGTGATTGCCGGGTGTTTGGGTGCCGGCGCGGGCGGCTTCGGCGATTTCGGCGGGGGCGGTGGCCCCGATGAGCCAGAGGCAAATCGGGACGCGGTGGGTGGTGCGGCCGTAGCGGGCGAAGTCTTCGCCGACCGTGAGGGGCTTGCCGAGGGCGACGTGGGATTCGCCGAGCCATTCGCGCCAGACGCCGACGAGGCGTTGGGTGAGCGCGGGGTCGTTTGAGCAGACGGGGGTGTTGGTCTCGGCGGCGGTGACGATGGGGAGGCGGTCGGCGGGCACGCCGGCGGCGCGGGCGAGGTTTTCGGAAATACGGCGGATCGAGGCGATGAGATGGGCGGCGACGGCGTCGTCGTAGGAACGGAGGGTGAGTTCGAGTTTCACCTCGTCGGAGATGATGTTGCGTTTGGTGCCGCCGTGAAAGGTGCCGACAGTGACGACGGCGGGGGTGCCGGGTTCGAGTTCGCGGCTGACGATCGTTTGGAGGGCGAGGACGATCTCGCTGGCGAGGACGACGGGATCTTTGGTCATGTGCGGGCGCGAGCCGTGGCCACCGACACCACGCACGAGGATGTCGATGGAGTCGACGTTGGCGGTGACGGGACCGGGGACGTAGGCGACGGAGCCGGCGGGAAGACCGGCCCAGACGTGCATGCCGATGACGTAGTCGGGCACGGGGAATCGAGTGTAGAGGCCGTCGGTGAGCATCGCGAGGGCGCCGGCGCCGATCTCCTCGGCGGGCTGCGCGATGAGGATCAGGGTGCCGGACCAGCGGTCGCGCAGGGAGGCGAGGACGCGGGCGGTGCCGAGGAGGGAGGTGATGTGGCTGTCATGCGCGCAGGCGTGCATCGCGGGGGACTCTTTGCCGGCGAGGTCTTTGACGACGGCTTTGCTGGCGTAGGGGACGCCGGATTTTTCGAGGAGCGGGAGGGCGTCCATGTCTTCGCGCACGAGGACCGTCTTGCCGGGGCCGTTTTTCAGAACGGCGACGACACCGGTATTGCCGACTTTTTCGGTGACCTCGAAGCCGAGCGAGCGGAGTTCTTTCGCAACGAGGGCGGCGGTGCGCGTCTCCATGAAGGAGAGTTCGGGATTCGCGTGCAGATCTTTGTAGATCGCCTCGAGCGAGGGATACTCGGCGGAGATTTTTTTCGCGACGGCGTCGCGGAGGGCGGCGTCCGCGGCGGAGGCGACGATGGGCGCGAGGGTGAGCGCGGCGAGGGTGAGGGCGGTGGTGAGATGTTGGCGGGCGCGAGAGCGAGTGGTCATAGAGAGAGGTCGAGTTCGGACAGGTCGCGTGAGTGATGAATGATGCGGTCGACCCTCACGAGATTCGCGGAATAGCGATAGAGGATCAGATAGCCGTCACAGTTTAGGCAACGAACGGGTTGGGGCAGAAAGCGATGACGATGGCCGAACAGCGGTTGAGTGCGCAGAGACTCAATCTTCTCGTGGATTCGTTCAATGACCGCAGAGGCAGAGCGCGGACTATCGGCGGCGATTGTTTCCCAGATGAGTTCGAGGTCAGTGCGGCTGAGCTCCGAATAGCGCAGCAGAGCCATGACTCAGGCGCTCTTTTTCAACCGGGCGTTCAACCGCGCGCGTCCGCGGCGTTTGATGTCGTCGAAAAAGGCACGGTGTTCGGCGGCCGAGTTGATTTCAATGTAACGGCCCTCGGCGTGATCGCGCATGCCCTCCTCGACGGCAGCACGCAAGCGGGCGAGCTGTTCCTTCTGAATCGCGGGGTCTTGGGCAAAGGCTTCCAGCAAATCGGTGCGGTGTTTGACCGGGAGTTTGCGGGCGGCGGCCTTGATCTCGGCGACGGTGGGCATGGGAAAAACGTGGGTGGCCGGGGAGCGGATGACAAACGGGATTTTGGTGCGGGAGCTTACTCTTCGGCGAAGTAGTCGGAGTCGATGCGCTTCACTTCGTAGCTGGCCTCGAGGGTGACGCCGAGGCCGTGGTCGATCATGAGGGTGGCGAGTTTTTCGCCGTCGATGAGCACGATGCGGGCATCGTGTTTGATCCGCAGCGGTGCTCGCGGCGCGAACAATCTGTCTGGCGCTCAATCCTCGCCGTTGCCGGGTAAGATGGTGTGCAGATCACGGGATTGATGCAGCACACGCAGAACCTGAACTCCAGTATTCACCGGGCGGTAAAAGATGACATAGCGACCGAAATTCGAGCTGCGAACGGCTTCGCCTGCTTCTGGGCGACGGCGGCCGATGGCGTTGTTTTGAGCGAGGTGGCGACACTGCTCCTCGAGTTTTTCAATCCAAAGCAGAGCGTTAACGGGGTTGGCTCGAGCGATGTAGGCGCGGATGCCTCGCAGATCAGAAAGGGCGACCGGGGTAAAGTCGCAGGTCTTCACGTGCCGCAGCCGGCATCGTTGCGTAGCGCCTGAAAGACTTTGTCTCCGGAAATGAGTTCACCGCGGTCGGCTTGATCCAGGCCGAGGGCCAGATCTTCGCGCAAGGCGGCCAGTTTTTCGGCGCGCACTTCAGCAGTTTCCTCAAACCAGTGGAAGAGTTCCAATCGCTCGGGTCCGGGAAGACGCTCAACGGCGCGCTTGATTTCGGCTACGGTGGACATGGCGAAAAGGTGGACGGGGACGACGGTGAAGACAAACGGGATTTTGGTGCGGGAGCGGCGCGCCGTGGCTCCGGCCTCGGCGGTTGGAAAACCGCCGCTCCGTTGGGGGTTACTTCGGGTCGAGTTTGAGGATGAGGGCGTCGAGGATGGCGTCGGTTTGGAGTTTGATGCGTTGGCCGGCGGGGGGCTGTTTGTCGGCGGGGGCGGATTTTTTTTGCGCGGCGTAGGCGGCGTCGCCTTCGGTTTGGGCGGCTTTGACGAAGGCTTCTTTCACGTCGTGAAAGGCGGCACCGTCGGCGAGGTCGGCGGAGGTGGGGACGCGGCCGAAAAAGGGCGTGGTGGAATCGCCGACGAGCCAGATGCGCCAGTCGTTGTCGTCGGCGAAGTAGGCGGCGACGGCGCCGCGGGGCGCGACGTGGAGTTTGGCGGCGAGGGCTTTCATGAAGGCGCCGGGGGCGTGGTCTTCGGCGGCGGTGGGGGATTTGGCGAAGACGCGGGCGGCGATGCGGAGACCCGTGGTGCGTTCGAAGTTGGCGAGCTTGTAGTTGAAGTTTTTCGCGCGCGGGGGGTCGGAGGGGAGGAGGTTGTCGGGATCGGCGAAGTGGGAGGTGGCGGTCGGGAGCGGCGTGGCGCCGGGGGTGTCGGCGTATTTTTTCGCGCGGGCGGAGAGTGCGGCGAAGGTGGCGGGGTCGGCGCGGAAGGCTTTCGCGGCGGGGCCGACGCGGAGGATTTTGATCGAGACGGGGTCGTCCTGGCGGATGAGAGGGAGCGTATCCAGTCCGCGGATTGTGCGGCCGAAGACCGAGTGGAGGTAGTTCAGGCGATTGGTCGGGGCGAGGGTGACGAAGAATTCGCAGCTGTTGGTATCGGGGCCGGCGTTGGCCATGGAGAGAATGCCGGTGGCGTTGTGGCGGAGGCCGGGGACGAATTCGTCGGGGAAGCGGTGGGGGATCGGAGTTTTCTCGTCGTCGGTGTCTTTGAGGCCGGGATTGCCGCTCTGGATAACGAAACCGGGGACGACGCGATACCAGGTGAGGCCGGTGTAGAACGGTTTCCCGTTTTTCGGGGCGAGCGTGCCTTCGGCGAGGCCGGTGAAGTTCACGCACATGAGCGGGGCGCGCGTGTAGAAGAGTTCGACGGTGAAGGCGCCGCGGGGGGTGGTGAATTCGGCGTAGAGGCCGTCGGGGAGGGGGGCGGTGGGTGAAGGGGGCGCTGGGCGAGGGGAAGCGGAATCGGCGGCGTGGAGCGCGGGGGCGAAGGGGAGAAAGAGAAAGATGAAGAGAAAGAGAACGAG